>CALROF020000033.1:0-38441 GCA_943369775.1 Reyranella massiliensis 521 | reverse complement strand
AGCGCCTTCAGCTTGGCGACATCGTCGTCGCTGCGCAGGCGAAGCAGCAGTTTGCCCTTCTCGACCAGATCGCCGGACTGGAAATCGATCTCCTCCACGGTGCCGGCGAGCTGCAGCGACAGCTCCGCGCCGTTGGAAGCACGCAGACTGCCGACGGCCTGCAACTGCGTCTGCCAGTCGGTCGAGGTGGCTTTGGTCGTCGACACGGTCTGCGGCATGCTGCCCATGGTCGCCATGAAGGCCGCGACCTTGCCGTCGACGAAGAACTTGAAGCCGAAGACTCCGCCCAGCAGGATGCCGACCAGAATCAGCATGATGAGCATTCGCTTGATCATCGCTCTTACTCCGTTGCGGCCCAGTTACGCGGGCCGCGAAAAACTCCGGTGACCAGACCTCAGCGACCGGCCCGCGGCAGCTTGATGTCCTGCACGGGCGGGAGGTTGAATCGATCAGGCTTGCCCAGCGACTTGGGATCGACGTCGCTGCGGTTCCACCAACCGCCGCCCAGTGCCTGGAACAGCGCCGCCGTATCGCTGTAGCGTGCCGCCTGGGCGCGCAGGCGATTGATCCGTGCGTTCTGATAGGTCGTCTGGGCGTTGAGCAGGATGAGATAGTTCACGGCACCCAACTCGAACTGCTGCTGCGCCAACTGCAAGCTGGCCGCTGCCGTGTTCTCCGCCGCTGCCTGAGCCCGGAGCGCATCGGCGTCGGTCTGCAGGGCGCGCAGTGCATTGGCGACGTCCTGGAAGGCGAGCAGCACGGTGCTGCGATACTGCGCGGCGGCCCTGTCATAGGCTGCGACGGCGGCCCGCTTGCGGTGCTCGAGCGTGCCGCCATCGAATAGGGTCTGCGCGACGCTGCCCGCCAGCGACCAGACGCCGGTGCCCGGAATGAAGGCCGTGGCAAGACCGCCCGAAGCCATGCCCAGTAGTGCCGTGATGTTGAACTGGGGGAGCTGGTTGGCGACGGCGACGCCGATGTTGGCGCTCGCCGAATGAAGCTGCGCTTCGGCGACACGAACGTCGGGCCGCTGATCCACGAGCTGCGACGGCAGGCTCACCGGTAGCTCGGTCGGCAGCTTCAGTTTGGCAAGATCGAAAGTCTCGCCGCGATATTGGTCCGGCGTGCGGCCAAGCAGGGTCATCAATTGGTTGCGCTGGATGGCTATCTGCTTCTGCAGCGGCGGCAGGGTGGCCTGGGTCTGGGCGAGCGCCGCTTCCTGGGCCAGCACGTCGGCGCGCGAGGCGCCGCCGAGGTCGAACTGCCGGCGCACGACACCGAGCGAATCGCTCTGGATGCGGATGATGTCTTGGGTCGCGCCGATCTGGGCGTTCAAGGACGCAATGTTGATCGCGGCCGTGACCACGTTCGAGGTCAGCGTGAGATAAGTCGCTTCGAGCTGGTAGCGCGCGACCTCGGCCAGCGCCTCCTGCGATTCGACCTGCCGCCGAACGCCGCCGAAGACGTCCACCGAGTAGGAGACGTTTAGCGAGGCCGTCGTCACGCCGTAGATCTGGGTGCCAGAGCCCAATCCCTGCTGAAAGCCCGTGGCCTGCTGCTGCTGGCCGCCCGCATTGCCGCTCAAGCTCGGGAACAGGCCGCCTTGCGCCGCGAAGAAATTTTCCCGCGCCTGGCGCAGCGCTGCCTGGGCCGCGTCGAGGTCGGGATTGGCGCGCAGCGCCTCCTCGATCAGGGCATTGAGTTCGGTCGAGTGGTACAAGGCCCACCACTGACCCGGAATGTCCATGCTCTGCACGAAGCTCTGCGCCGATCCACCATCGGTGGGAGCCGACGAGGTCCGCGGCGCCAGCGACTCGGGCGTGTAGCTTTCGGCGGTCGGCTTGTCCGGCCGCGAAAAGTCTGGCCCCGACGAGCAGCCGGTCAGCAACGCGGCAGCCGCCGCCATGGCAATCGGGTGTCGCCAACCGGTCATACGCTTTTTACTCCTGACAGATTCGTACGGCAGATGGCCTCGGTGTGCTCGCGAAGAAGCCGCTGGATGGTGCGCACGCTCGCGTCGTCCAGTTCGGGCGTCTTGAGCACGCGGGCCGTGCTGTCGTGGCAGAACATGATCACCTGGCCGAGCAACGCCAAGGTACGGAACACCATCTCGGGATCGTCTGTCGGCTTGCCGAACAGGCGGCTGATCAGGCCGAGGCAGGGCTGAAACATGTGCCGCATGCCGCTCTCATGAAGGGTATCGAGACCCGCCGTGCGCTCGACCTCGGCCCGCGCAAACAGGAGACGTTTGCTGTCGATCTGAGGGCCGGAGGTCACGAGGACCACGAACGACTCCATCATCTCGCAGAGGAGCTCGAGAAGTTCTTCCGGCGGGGTGTCCTGGTCCGCAATGGCCGCGCTCACCTTCGGTGCCAGCGGCGCCATGTGCGCTCCGGTCTGGTCGACGATGTCGCCGATAACCGCGCGGTAGAGGCCTTCCTTGCTGCCGAAATAGTACTGAATGGCCGGCAGGTTCACGCCGGCCCGCTCGGCGAGCTGGCGCGTGCTGGCGCCCTCGTAACCCTCGGCCGCGAAGATATCGAGCGCCGCTTCGAGTATGCGCCGCCGCGTATCTTCACCCCGGGTCTGGGTCTTTGGACGTTGGCGAGTCGCGACGACGGACATGTGCCCTTGCTGTGCGGAAGCAGAGGGCGCAGATAAAATATCTATCGATCGACTATGTCAATCGATATAGTTTCTGCAAGCTCAGCGCAGGGTTCGGGTGAAAGCGAGATCAGCCTCCCCTTCGAGAGACCACAGCCGGGCCAGCAGCCCCGCCGCGCTGGCCTCGCCGATCACAGGGATCGCCAGCTCGTTGAACTTGGTGTCGAGCTGTTCGTCCGACAAGGGCAGGTCGGGATCGCCGACCCGATGTGGCTGGAAATGGTCGAGCACGCGTCCATCGACGAGCCGAACCTTGAGGCGCGCCGCCCGCTGGCGCGGGAAGAGCGCGTCGACCTCGGTATCGAGAGCCACTTTGATCCGCTTCATCAGGCCGCCGACCGTCGAATCGCCGAGACGCTGCGGCGTGTAGGCGTCGAGCCGAATGCTGCCATGGACCAGCGCACTCGCAACAAGGAACGGCAGGCTGAATTTTGCAGCAGCCGGCGTACCGTAAAGATAATTGCCCGTCACATCGACGGTCGCCGAGTAACCTCCGACATCGATCGAGATAATGTCGGCCGCGGCAAACTTGTGCTGGACCTGCAACGCCATTGCGCCGTCGATGGCAGCGAAGGCGTGACCGCAACAGCCGTGGTTCTTCACGGTGATACGCTTGACGTTGTAGGCGCGGCCAAGGTCGGCGACAGCGGCTGCCCAGTCCGGCCCGTTGCTCATCGCCTCGCCCATGCCGCCCGCCGCATCGAGGATTGCCGGAGCGCCCAACAGTCCATGCTCGGCCGAGAGCGCGGCCAGCACGCCTGCATCGGCAGCATGTCCGGCATGCAACGGCTTCGACAGCGAATCGCCCCGGAAGGCCTGTTGCAGGCCCGCAGCGAAGGTTGCAACGGTCGCAAGCGCATGGCCGTGCTGGCGTCCGTCGAGCCCAACGAGGAGACCCGCCGCTGTAGCCGCGCCGAACGGGCCGATGGTCCCCGTGTTGTGCCAGTACTTGTAATGCGCGCGGCCCATGGCAGCGCCGATGCGGGTCGAGACTTCGTAGCCTGCGATCACCGCCCTTAGGAAAGCGTCACCCGAGACGCCACGCGCCTGGCCGACGGCAAGCGCCGCGGCGATCGTCGGACTGCCCGGATGATAGATCGCGGGCGCGTAGATGTCGTCGAACTCGACGGTGTGCGAGGCCGTGCCGTTGATCAGGGCCGCGGTGCGCACCGCCGCCTTGCGGCCCAGCATCAAGGTTGCCTCGCCGCGATCGAGCTCGTCGGCCAATGCCTTTTCCAGCATCGTCGCCGGCGCTTCGATCGCGCCCGGCAAGGTCGTGGCATACCAGTCGATCACGCAGCGCTTGGCCGCATGAATCACGTCAGGGGAAAGGTCAGCTTTCGATACCGACGCGGCGTAGACGCCGAAGCACTCAAGAGCAGTGGGATCGAGGGCGACGGCAGCGGTTCTCGTGTCGGGCATGTCGGCATTCTCCCATCGACCAGCCCGCGCCCGCAACGTTAGGCTCTCGCGATGTTCGCCTTCGACCATTTCTGGCCCTACCTGGGTTTGGGCGCCGCACTGCTCCTCGCGCTTCTCCTCTCCACAAACATCTTGCGCAACGACCGAAGCGTTTCACGCTGGCAGGATCTGGTCTGGCTCGCCTGGGCCGGCACCCTCGCCTACCTGCTCCACCAGTTCGAAGAACACGGCATCGATGCCGAGGGCGCCCACTATGCGTTTCGCGGCTTCATGTGCGCCACGCTGGGCTTTCCGGATGCCAAGACCTGCCCGGTGCCGCTCTCCTACATCACGTCGGTGAACGTCGCTGCGGTCTGGTTGGCGGGGCCGGCGGCGGCGTTGCTGGGGCGTCGCTGGCCTGCGGTGGCCCTCAGTTTCTTCTCGATCCCCTTTATCAATTTCCTCGGCCATATCGTGCCCTTCCTGATCAGCGGCACCTACAACCCCGGTGTCCTGACCGCGATCCTGGTGTTCCTGCCGCTGTCGCTCTGGGCATTCCGCGTGGCGCTTGTGCGCTACCGGCTTGGCTGGTCGACCGTGCTCGCCACCGTCTTCGCCGGTGTGATCCTCCACGCCATTCTGCTGCTGTCGGTAAAGGCCTATATCGCCGGGCTGATCGGCATCCTTGTCCTGGACGTGATCCAGGTGATCAATCCGCTGATCGCCGGAGTGATCGTCTTCCTGGCCGGCCAGCGCGCATCGCGTCCCGCCATGATGCACGGCTGAAGCGCCAGAGTGCCCTGCCCTCTCCCCACGAGGCGAGGGTGGCACCGTACCAGCGCGCGAGACGATGGACGCGCTCGTTGGCCTCGGTCGTGTTGCTCACGATCTCCTGGAGGTCGAGTGTCTCGAATCCATGGCTGAGCATCGCTTCGGTGATCTCGATGGCGTAGCGATAATGGCCCTGCCACGCCGGTGCGAGTTCGAGGCCGAATTCTGCAACGCCGTTCACGAATCCCTCACGACGCAGGCCGCAGCACCCGATCAGAGTCGACGCCACGTCGCGCCGGCAGACGGCCACTTGAAAATTGAATCTGGGTAACGCCCGACGCCACGCAGCGAAGCGCTCGACCAGCTCCCGCCCTTCCGCCGGATCTGTTCGATAAGCGATGAACGCGGCCTCATCCTCCGGTGTGAAATCGCGCAGGATGAGACGGGAGGTCGTGAGCTCGAAATCCGTCACGCCGCTTTCTGGGCCACTCCAACCTCGCGGGCAACGGCTGTCGGCACGCGCACCGGCATGTCGAGCAGCATCTGTGCGAACGCCTTGGCCAGCGGATCGGCCTTGAGCGACGCCATGCCGCCGCCGCCGAGTGCCTGACGCAGCAGGAAGTTGAAGCCCTTGATGCCGGGTAGCCGCCAGCGCGTCACCTTGCCGTTGATGCGATGGGCGAAGTACTTCGCCACCGCTTCCTCCGTCACTTCGGAGTCGAGGATGGCTTCGTATTCGGGCTTGCGGGCAAAGATGCCGATATTGGCATTGTCACCCTTGTCGCCGGAGCGACCGTAGGCCAGCGCGATCAACGGCACCGTCGTAGCGTCACTTGCCGGCAACGCGGGCGCCGGCGGCCGCTCGGTCGGGAGGGACGCCGCGGTGAAGCCACCACTGCGCGCCCCTTCCTGCATCGGGATGGCACGGCCATCGACCTCGACCGTGACCGGCACCATCGACTTCGGCACCAGGCAGGAGAACATGCGGATCACCGGCGACGGCGAGACACGGCCCGCGCCGAAGCTGCCCGCCATGCCGACGACACCGCCGGTCGACATCGGCGCGATCTCGCGGCCGAGCAGCGACAGCGCCTCCTTCTGGTCGTGCTTGGCCGCGATCTTCACCACGACCTCGCGCGCATCGGCGGTGCGGGAATGCGGCCCATAGGTCGCTTCGCTGCCGATCACCTCGATGCTGACGTCGCGGTAGTCCGCCATGTTCCTTTCGGCGAACAGGCGGCGCGTCTTCTTGATGATGGATTCGGCGCTGTGCCGGCCCTTGGCCGCGGCCTCGCGGCCCCCAAGCATGAAGATCGAGCTGAACTTGAAACCGTCCGGCCATGTCGTCGAAACCTTGTAGGTATCGGTTGCCGGCCGGCCCTTGGCGCCGGCAACGCGCACGCGATCCTTGCCGACCTGTTCGTAGGTCGCGCCCGTGAAGTCGCAGACCACGTCGGGCACGATGTAGGCGCGCGGATCGCCGATCTCGTAGAGCATCTGTTCGGCGACCGTCGCCGTCGAGATCAGGCCGCCCGTGTTCTCGGGCTTGCTCAGCACAAAAGCGCCGTCGGCCTCGACCTCGGCCACCGGGAAACCCATGTTGTCGTAGTCCGGCACCAGCCGCCAATCGGTGAAGTTGCCGCCGTTGCACTGCGCACCGCATTCGATGATGTGGCCGCAGAGCGTGCCCGCCGCCAGCCGGTCGTGATCGTCCATGCCCCAGCCGAAGGCGTGGATCAGCGCTCCCAAAGTCACCGCCGAATCGACGCAGCGACCGGTGATCACCACGTCGGCGCCTTCGTCGAGTGCGCGCGCGATCGGGAAGCCGCCAAGATAGGCGTTCATGCTGACGATTTTCGCCGGCAGCTCCGCGCCGGTATCCATCTCGCGCACACCGGCCGTGCGGAACTCCTCGACCCTCGGCAGGATATCGTCGCCCGTCACGATGGCGACCTTGAGCTTCACGCCGGCCGCCTCGCAGGCTTTCAGCACGGCATCGCGACAGGCCTGCGGGTTCACGCCGCCGGCATTGGTCACGACCTTGATCTTCTTCTCGGCGATCTCGCGCGCGAGCGGCACCATTACGGCTGTCACGAAATCCGTGGCATAGCCTGCCTGCGGGTTTCGCAGCTTCTGGGCCGACATAATCGACATGGTGACTTCGGCAAGATAGTCGCTGACCAGATAATCGACATTGCCGTGCCGTACGAGCTGCACCGCAGCCGTTTCGGTGTCGCCCCAGAAGCCGGAATGACAGCCGACACGAACGGTTTTCTTCTGAGCCATGTTCGCCCTCATCCCTCAGATTGCCGATAGATGAACTTTGTCGCTACTTCTTCTTGCGATTGATGAACGCGCCCATGCGCTCGATATGCTCGCCTTCGGCGACCGACTGGGCGAAGGCATCGATGCCGGCCTGCACCGCCTCGTCGAGCGGCAGCCGCTCCCAGCGCCGCATCAGGCGCTTCTGCGCCCGCACCGCCAGCGGTGTCGCCTCCTGTGCAATCGATTGCACGCAATGCTCGATGGCCGCGTCGATCTTCGCCGCCGGCACCACGATCTCGACCAGGCCCCAGGCTTCGGCCTTGGCAGCGTCGATGTTCTCGCCGGTGAGCAGCAGCCACGAGGTGCGGCCCCACCCGATCAGGCGCGGCAAGAGCGCGGCCTCCACTACCGAGGGAATGCCGACCTTGACTTCGGGCATGCCGAAATGCGCCGTGTCCGTCGAGATGCGGATGTCGCAGGCCGCGGCCACTTCGAGGCCGCCGCCCAGCGTGTAGCCTTCGAGCTTGCAGATCACCGGCACCGGACAGTCGCGGATCGCCTGACAGAGCTTGTGGATCAGGGTGATGAAGGCGCGGCCGTCTTCCGACGTCTTCATGCCGGCCATGTGGTTGATATCGGCACCGCCGATGAAGGCCTTGCCGCCGGCGCCGGAGAAGACGACAGCGCGCAACTCGGCTTCCTGCGAGAGCGTGTGGAAAGCCGCGATGAGATCCTGCAGTGCCGCCGGGTTGACGACATTCAGGCGCCGCGAATTGTCGAACACGACATGCGCCACGAAGCCCGTCTCGCACTTCTCCCGCTTGATCTCGACCTTGTGGGCGGCTGACGCCATGATGTTTCGCTCCGTGGCTTTCCAGAAGGGGTTGATTCTCCTATTAGAGCCCCGCAAGAACCCACCACAAGAGCCAACAGCCTAGGTCCCAGCCCGTGCCCGACACCGCTACCCATACCGTTCCCGATCTCGCCGGTTGGGGTATCGACCTCTCCCGCTACTCGGTCTTCGTTCCGTCCGATCCGTTCGAGGATCGCGTCGGCCCGTTCTTCTTTCACATCGGCGCGGATGCGCGCGCGGCCGATGCCGTGCATTGCGTGCTGCCGACCCATGCCGCGCACGCGAACTATGCCGGCGGCGTCCACGGCGGCGCGCTTCTCACTTTTGCCGACTACGCGCTCTGCCTCGTCGCAGGCCGCGCTGCCGATGGCGGCACCAACAGTTCTTTCGCGCTGACCGTGAGCATCGCCTGCGAGTTCGTCGACGCCGCCAAGATCGGTCCGCCGCTGGAGGCGCGCGGTGAGCCCCTGCAGGTGACGGGACGCCTCGCTTTTGCCCGCGGCCGTATCACCCAGGAAGGCCGCACCGTGGCCCTGTGGTCGGGCGTGTGCCGCCATGTGGCGCGCGCCAAGGCGATGGCACGCAAGGACGAGAACGCACCGCGCCACATCGAGGCCAAGTCGGTCGAGCAGGTCGTGCCGGCGGGTTTCGAGCTGTTCGACAAAGCCAGCGCCTATTCACGCGGCATCGGCCCGGTCTATGTGCGGCAGGAGGCGGATGACGTCTCGCTGGTCCAGCCGACCAGCCTGCACATGTGCAACTCTGGTGGCGCGCTGCATGGCGGCTACATGATGAGCTTCGCCGACACCGCCATCACCCGCGCCGCCTCGCTGGTCACCGGCATGGCGCCCTCGACGGTCTCCTTCGCCGCCGAATTTCTCTCTGCTGGTGACCCCACTGTGCCGATCACCACGCGCGTGGAAATCCCGCGCCGCGGCAAGTCGATCGCCTTCCTGCGCGGCCTGCTCGAACAGAACGGCCGGGCACTGCTCTCCTACTCGGCGACTATGTTGCTGCGCCCGCGCGGCTAGCGCGGCAGACGTACCTGCTCTGCGACCCGCCGCACTTCCAAGCTGATCCGGTCGTGTAGCCGGCGCACGCCGGGCAGATCGCAGGCAATGGCCGCGCACTCCACGGCCTCGGCAATCCGGCCGAGACCCGTCGCCCCGATCATGCCGGAAGCTCCCTTCAGTCGGTGAGCCGCCTTGGCAATCGCGCCGAGATCGTCGGTATCGAGCATCTCGCGTTCGGCTCCGCGCGCGGTATCGAGGAAGTCGCGCTCGACTTCGGCCAGCACGCCGGGATCGTCGCCGAACAGTTCGGCCAGTCTCGCGCGGTCATAGGCTTCGTTCATGCCGCACGTTCCGCCGCTGCGGGAGCAAGCCATACGCCGAGGGCGGCCCGCAGCTGGTCGATACTCATGGGCTTGGTAATGAAGCCGTCCATGCCGGCTGCGCGGCTGCGCCGCTCCTCGTCTTCCAGCGTACTCGCCGTCATCGCGAGGATGGGCGTGCGGCCTCGCCCTTCACCGGCTTCGACGGCGCGGATGCGCCGCGCCAGATCGAAGCCATCCATGGACGGCATCTGCAGGTCGGCAAGTACGAGGGCGTAGCTGCCCCAGCGCCAGAGCCGCAACGCCTCTTCGCCACTGGCCGCGACGTCGGTCGCGGCTCCCGCCAAGTCGAGCTGCCGGGCGAGGATCTTGCGGTTCACTGCATTGTCGTCGACGACCAGCACACGGCCGTCGAGCCGGCCAACCGCAGGTGGCGGCAGGGCCGGCGACGGGAGCGTGGCCGTTGGAGCTGCCGCCGACGCCGCTTCCAATCGTACCGTCACCGTGAACGTCGAGCCGGCACCGGCCTCGCTTTGCAACTCCACGCCTCCCTGCATCGCTTCGGCCAGGCGCCGCACGATCGACAGGCCGAGGCCCGTGCCGCCGAAGCGCCGCGTCGTCGAACTGTCGGCCTGCACGAAAGGTTGGAACAGCCGGCTCTGCTGGTCTGGCGTCAATCCGATGCCCGTATCTGAGACGCGAATGCAGAGCGTTACCGCGCCTGGATCATCGGTGGCCGACCCGCGGTCCAGCACGAGCCGCACCGAGCCCTTCTCCGTGAACTTGATGGCGTTGCCCAACAGGTTGAACAGAACCTGCCGCAAGCGAACCGGATCGCCGATCACGCGCTCGGGTACGCCGTCCGCAACAGACGCCGAGAGCGCCAGTCCCTTGGCGGCGGCTTGCGGCGCCAGCGTCTCGACAGCCCCTTCGATCAGCTCGGCCGTCGAAAGCTCGAGCCGTTCGAGGTCGAGGCGGCCCGCCTCGATCTTCGAGAAGTCGAGAATGTCGTCGATGATCCTGAGCAGCGAGGATGCCGAGTAGCGCACCGTGCTCAGCGCTCCAAGCTGCTCCGCAGAAAGCGGCGTGCGCTCCAGCACGTCGATCATCCCCAGCACGCCGTTCATGGGCGTGCGGACTTCATGGCTGACCATGGCGAGGAAGGTCGACTTCGCCTGGTTGGCCTCCTCCGCCTCGCGTTGCGCGACGAGGGCTGCATCGCGCGCGGTGCGCGCCTCGTCGTAGGCGACCTGCAGGCGGCGGGCGAGTTCCTCCTTTTGGTAGGCGAGCGCGATGTTGTCGTATTGCCAGCGGTGCACATCGCGGACATAGGCCATCAGGTGGCCGACATAGGCGCCGCCGGCGATGCCGACGAGCTGGTAGAACGGATCAGCCGAGATCAGCAGGACGAACAGCAGCGGCGCCGTCGTGGCGACGGCAAAGGCGTAGTAGGTCGGCGGATGGGCCGACCGGATGGGCACGGCCGTCGTGATGGTGGCCAGCAGGACCAGCCCCAGCAGCATACGCGGCAACTCGTAGGGCTGCACGGCGAGCATGAAGCCGGCCCAACCCCAGCAGGCGCCGGCAAGGAACGAGAGGCACGCGAACCACCACCCCCAGCGCGCGACCTCGCCGTCATTTGCCCGGACCTGGTTGAATCCGTAGCGCAGCACGTCGAAGGCCGCGGTCACCGCAATATGGGCCGCAAACGGTCCAACCAACTGCCAGAGATCGATCTGCCGCCAGTAGATGGCGGCAATTACCGGCCACAGGACGAGCGAAAAGTAGCGTGACTGAGCCGAGCCATCGAACAGGCGCCGGATCAGCTCGGCCCGGACGAAGGCTTCTTGGAGGGCCGGATCTGCGCCCACTACCGGCGACGCAGCGGCTTCGACAGCCGGGCGCGAGGCAAAAAAGAATGAGGCCATAGGCTCCGAAGGCTGGGATGCAGGGCAGAGTTTATCAAAAATATCAAGAACCGGCTATAATTCCCTGAATAATCGTGGTATTTTGACGTCATTGGTGAGTATTTATTTTGGATCCAGTTATGCAGCAGCCGTCGGTTTTGCTGGTCGAGGACGACGCGTTTCAGCGTAAAGCTGCCGAGACCTATCTGACGAACCATGACCTCAAGGTGATCGCCGTGGAGAACGGGGCGCAGATGCGCCGCCAGATCTCGCGCGCCATGCCCGATCTGGTGCTTCTCGACGTGCAGCTCCCCGGCCAGGAGGACGGCTTTTCGCTGGCGCGCTGGCTGCGCGAGAGCAACACGCGAGTCGGCATCATCATGCTGACGGCGTCGGGCGATGCGGGAGACAAGGTTCAGGGGCTGGAGAGCGGCGCAGACGACTACGTCGCCAAGCCCTACGAGCCGCGCGAGCTGCTTGCACGGTGCAAGAGCGTGCTGCGCCGCTCCGTCAACAAGGCGACACCGGCGCGGCTCGAGCGGGTTCGCATGGGCCGCCACACGCTCGACCTGACGCGACGCGCGCTCTTCGACGAGGCCAATCAGGACGTGCCGCTGACCTCCGGCGAGTTCGACATCCTGAAGACCTTCGCCGAGAACCCCAACCGGCCGCTGTCGCGCGATTGGCTGCTCGAAACCACGAGCCACCGCAGCCGCGATCCCTTCGACCGGGCAATCGACCTGCGCATCACCCGCATCCGCCGCAAGATCGAGCCGGCCCCAAACAAGCCGACGGTCATCCGCACCGTGCGCGGCATCGGCTACATGTTCGTCCCACCTATGGAATAGCCCCCGGAATGGGCTAAAAGGGCCACCCCGGCCCTGCCGGGGCGCTGGGGGCCCGTAGTTCAGCGGTTAGAACGAGCCGCTCATAACGGTTATGTCGCAGGTTCGAATCCTGCCGGGCCTACCACCCAGCCACCGCCACTAGCTCCCGCGACAGGCGGTGAGCCCGAAAAGTCGCATGAACCGGCAAGCAGACCGTTTCTGGCCGAAAGGCTCGGACCACCCTTGAGTGAGGCGTCACTCTGCGATCTTGGCGCTCGCCAAGACCATCGACGTTGCGGTCACGAGCATAGCAGCATGCCAGCACGTCAAAGCCCGTTGGGCTGCTGGCACCAGCACTTAGCTTGATGTGGCCTCGGCCTTCCTGGCGACGCTGCGGCACGACTCTGCCTCGCCCCTCTTCATCCAATCGCGTCACCCGTGCGCCACTCGTCTCTCCACAACGACAGTCCTGCCCCTGCGGCGCACGACTGAAACACCGCTCGACCGGGAGCAGAGTCCGCCCCGCCAACCTACCGATTGGTCGTAGACCAACCGGTAGGACAGCCGTGTCGCGTGAACTTGTGAGGAATGGCTCCCTCTCCCCGAAGTTGCGCTGTCAGGCGCAACGTTTCTGCTTGGGGGCCGTTGGCCGGGTCTAACGAATACAAGGGAGCCCCCCGTGAACTCCATTATCTATCTCGTCGGCCTCGTCGTGATCGTGATGTTCATCCTTTCCTTCATCGGCCTGCGTTGAGGGAAATGACCATGGCAACCGTCACTGTTCCCACCGCCGTCGTCGCTCCCGAAGCCCTCGCGCCATCACAATCGATCGAATGGGGGCCGGTAATCCTGGGTGGATTGGCCGCGACCGCCATCTCCGTCGTGCTCCTGACCTTCGGTGCTGCCCTCGGCCTGTCAGCCGTTTCGCCCTACCCCTATGCCGGCCTATCGGCCAAGGCCATGGCGGTGTTGAGCGGAACCTACGCGGCGCTTGTCATGGTCGGCGCCTTCGCCGCTGGCGGCTACTTGGCGGGCCGCCTGCGCAAGCCCTGGGCCGAAGGTGTCGAAGTCGAACGGCACTTCCGTGACGGTGCGCACGGCTTTGCCGTCTGGACCCTGGGCGTCGTCCTCGGCGCATGCCTCAGCGTGGCTGGCGTCGGTGCGGTCGCGAAGGGCGCAGCTCAGGCCGTGACGGCCGTGGCCGCGGGTGGCGCTTCCAATCCAGCCGCTACTTCCCTTGCCCTGGATCCCGCGACATATGCTGTTGATCGCGTGCTGGCGCCCAATCCGACGCCGAACGGTCCGGTGACGCCTGCCATCACCTCGCGCGCTGATCTCGCGGCCCCCATGGCCCGCGCGTTCGCGACCGGCCTTCGCAACGGCCAACTCGAGGCGCGCGACCGTACCTATCTCGCCCAGCTCGTGCAGCAGCAGACCGGCATCAACCAGGCGGACGCCGAACGAAGGGTCGATGAAGCATTTACCGACCTCAAGGCGGCCGAGGCACGCACACGTGCCGCTGCCGAAGCAGCCCGCAAGGCCGCCCTGATTGCAGCCTTCGCCGTCGCCGCCACCCTTGCCATTGGCTGCGCCGCCGCTTGTGCCGGTGCCGCACTGGGAGCGCGCCATCGCGATGAGAACACGCGGGTCACGCTCTTCGGCTCACGCCGCTTCTGGTAGAGCCAGTAACGGTTCGCCGCTACCGGGGGCCGCGGCAATGACGCCGCGGCCTTTCCACGTATGTAAGGACAAGTTTTCGGGAGAAGGCACACCGCAACACTGGGGGGGCGTTAGCCAGTCCTTCGGCAAGAGAGCGCCTGCGGCACTAGTGGTGCCCGGCAACCTTCAGTCCCTCTTCGGTCAAGACGACGCTGTGCGCAGGCTGGCCACCTACTCTCAGCCAGCTCCTGCTATTCGCCCAAACAAGCGCGGCAACGACCGCCTCTTCGCGCACGTCGATATCAAGGTCTGCCAGTTTCACCCAGAGCTCGCGACGGCTCGCCTGCTTCCGCGCCACGTCCCGGCAGATCTTTCGCGCGAGTGATTCGGTCCTATTCATCATGCAACGACAACACCCGGCCTGGTGGATGGTTCGGGCCGCTCTGAGATCGGCGCTCCAGCCGCCGATATCTCAGGGGTCCGCTCCGGGGAGGGGAACGGACCCCTGTACGCACACTCTGAACCTTCGATCCGCGGGGAAAAGCCAACCGAAGGTGAAGATTGAAATGCCCGCATCCTCGCCGGGTTGCATCCCTCTATCTTTAGACCAACGTCGAATTGCCAGAGGCATGTCACCAGGTTGCCGTGGGTCACAAAACTCGCGTGGATAGGTCTGTGGAGATCGGGGACAAGACGAGAAGCCTGCCTCAGGCAGGCCCTCCGCCGGCAACCCAAAACGAAGAGGCCGCGCATGCGAACTGTCTTGATTGCCGCGTTTTGCGCCTGCTTGCCCTGGGGGGCGCTTCACGCCCAGTCCTTGGATGGGGAATGGGCCGTCCTGCAGGTCTGCGAGTCGACCCAGGAAGGCGCCCGAAGCTTCACTTGGCGGTACGGCGCTCGCGTAAAGGATGGCCACTTTCTCGGGCAGTACCGCGAAAAGGGACAGAGTCCGTCGATGACCCTTGAGGGGCGAATCAAGGCGGACGGCACCGCCTCACTGTCTGCGCGCGGCATTTCAGGTTCTGCCGAATTCAATCAGAAGTTCGCTACCACTGCGACGCCCATCTCATTCGAAGTCATGGCGAAGTTCACGGGCACGACAGGTACCGGCGACCGTGTGGGCAGCCGCGTCTGCAAGTTCACTTTTACCAAGAGTGGCTGAGCGACAGACGCACTCCAAGGCCAACGCCTCGACGATCCTCCGAACGTGGCCAGCGCCCATTCAGTCGGAGTGCCTTCACTCCAGGACCAACGTTTCGGTCCTGCTGATCCCTGCTTTTCCATCCCGCCTGACTTCGACAATCGCCTTATAGGTTCCTGGAGGCCATCCAGCCGCCGGCCGCTTCGTTCCGGCGAAGAGCATGTACTGCGCCTTGTTCCGATCGAGTGTGACGCTGTTCCGACTGAGCATGCTGCCGTCGGCACCGAGCAGGCGAACCGTGATCTGGTCGTCCTTTTGCAGGTTGATCGCCCACACATAGGCAACGAGTGCAGGAGACGCCAAGGTCGGGACGGCGGCTTGCATCTTGCCCGCTTCAAGCTGCTCCAGTTGAACCGGTGCCGCCGAGAAGGCAAACGCCAGAATCTCGCCCTCCCGATAGGCAAGTGCCTTGCGAGCCGTTGACGACCACAGCGATTGCTTCGGCTCTCCGCAGGCGGCCGTCGGATCAGGCTGGAAAGGATCGACCGCCTTCCCGTCCTTGCGCACCGTCAAATGGACATGAGGGAAGGCTGCATCGCCTGAGTAACCGATTTCGCCGAGCTTCTGGCCGACCTCGATGCGGTCTCCCCGCTTCACCACGATCGAGCCGCGCCGCAGGTGGCAATACTGGGTCTGCCAGTCGTTCCCATGATCGATCAGCACGCCATTGCCGCATTCCCGGTTTGCGATCTTGAGGCGATCGGCCGGAGACCGGACGAGCTGGTCCGGCATGCCGTCCCGCGTCGACACGACCGCGCCGGCCGCGGCTGCAACGACGCCGACCCCACGGTCGACATCCGCCGTACTGCGCAGACGAATGTCGGTCCCGTCATGAGCGTCATAACTCTGCCCGCCGCAGGCATAGTCGCGTACGCCCGCCCCCGCATCGTGATCGACATACTGCTGGATGAAGCACTCGGTTCCCATCTCGCAGGCGACCGGTGACGACAGTTCGAACGCCGCGGCCGGCGAGGACAAAAGGACCAGGAGTGCGATCACTCTTTTCAGCATGGTCTTTTCCCGTGGGGCACCAGCCCCTCGATTTGCTACCCGCAATGTCTCGCTGACACAACGCATCTGGCGAAACCATCGGCGGATCATCGTTCGCCCCATCTTGCCACGAGGTCCGGTGGCTGCTCCCTTTCCTGCAGGGGAACGTCCCAATTGAAATAAGAACGAGAGAAGTCGCATGCAAAGAGACACGACCTATGACTACGTCGTCGTCGGTGCCGGGTCGGCCGGAGCGGTGGTCGCCAGCCGGCTGACGGAGAGTGGCAAGCATCGTGTTCTCTTGCTTGAAGCGGGAACCCAGGGGTCGAACTTCTTCTGGTCACGCGTGCCCGTGGGCGTGGCCAAGATGATCGACGATCCGGCCGTCAACTGGTGCTACTCGTCGGAACCTGACGAAGGCTCGGGCGGCCGGCGAATCGACGTGCCGCGCGGCAAGATGCTGGGCGGATCGAGTTCAATCAATGGCATGGTCTACATCCGCGGCCAGGCCCAGGACTACGATCATTGGGCCCAACTCGGCAATCGCGGCTGGAGCTACCAGGACGTCCTTCCGATCTTCAAGCGGATGGAACGCTTCGACGGCGGCTCCGACGAGTTTCGGGGCCGCGACGGGGTGCTGCGTGTCACCCATACACCACGCAACAAGGTACCGTTGCTGGAGAAAATGATCGCGGCGGCCGAGCAGATCGGCCTGCCCTACAATCCGGACCAGAACGGGGCGACGCAGGAAGGCATCGGCATGTCGCAGGTGACGATCGCAAAGGGTCGCCGCCAAAGCACAGCCTTCTGCTATCTCGACCCGGCCCGCGCGCGCGCCAATCTCACGATCGATCAAGGTGCGACTGCCGAGTCACTTATCCTGGAAGGCAAGCGTTGCGTTGGCGTCCGCTACTCCGTCGGCGGCGTGGTGCGAGAAGCCAGGGTCACGCGCGAAGTCATCGTCTCGGGCGGCTCGATCAATTCACCGAAGCTCCTCGAGCTCTCCGGCATCGGCCAAGCCGACAGGCTGCGTGCCCTCGGCATCACGCCGACGCACGAACTGCGCGGCGTCGGCGAGAATCTGCGCGATCACTACTCGCCGCGCATGAAGTTCGCCATCACAGGGAAGAACCTCACCTTTAACGACAATGCGCGCGGCTGGCGGCTGGCGCGCGAAGCACTGAAGTACGCCCTGTTCCGTGAAGGCTTCCTCGCCTCGACGTCGGTACCCATCCGGCTCTACTTTCGGACGCGTGTCGGACTCGACGCGCCCGATGCGACGATCTCGATCGCTCCCTTCCTCTACGAAATGGTTGGACACGAACGGCGGGTCTCGAAGAGGAAAGGCATAACCATGAACGTGAACGTGCTGCGTTCCGAAAGCACGGGCTCGATTCATATCCAGTCCGCGGATCCCGCCGCGCCGCCGGCGATCCGGTTCAACTTCCTTTCGACCGACCACGATCGCACTGGCGTGCTCGCTGCCCTGCGCAAGGGCCGCGCATTGATGGCGACGTCGCCGCTGAAAGAGGTCACGGGAGAGGAGATCGCCCCGGGCGCTCATCTTCAGAAGGACGACGAACTGCTCAACTGGGTAAGGATGAACGCCGAAACCACCTACCACCCGATCGGCACCTGCAAGATGGGCGCAGATCCGATGGCCGTGGTCGATTCCGAATTGCGGGTTCACGGGATGAAGGGGTTGCGCGTCGCCGATGCCTCCATCATGCCAACCCTGACAAGCGGCAACACCAATGCGCCCACCATCATGATCGGCGAAAAGTGCGCGGCAATGGTTCTGGCCGCCGCTTGAAAAGCGGGGCGGTCGTTTCCTAGCTCTCGGGCTTGAGCCAGAGGGTGAGCGGAATGGCCCGCCGATCCGGGCATTTGAGCATGCCGGTGTACGAATCCGACAGGCGCCCGTTGTAAGAGCACTCGACGCCGTTGACGACTAGGGTGGCCGTCAGACGTGAGGCAGAACTTCCCGATAGCCGGACGCGGAGTTCGCCGGCTCTCTCCTCCGGTCCGTCCTGGGTGCAGTAGCCGACATGCAGCATCTTCACCGGGCCCACGAATTCCTTCGCCCGGTCGGAGCCGGCGGCCGCGATGCTGCCCGTCAGCTCCCATTCACCGAGTACGCCCATGTAGCCGGTTATCTGGAGCGACTCGCCATGCGCCATTGCACCAAGCCCGACCAGCCCGGCCGCGAGCACAATGGTCCTCGCGACAGGCTTTGGTGATTGAAGCCAGGCCGTCATGGATTCTTGACCAGGAACTGGCGGGCGTCGGTGATTTCCGCCCGGCCATCATCGGCCCCTGCAGCAATCGTGGTTACCTTGGCGAAGTGTTGGCGTGCCTTAGCCTTGTCACCGCTCATTTCGGCAGCCTTCGCCGCCCCTGCATATGCGGCAAGCCGATTGGGCTCCTTCTTGAGCGTCGCTTCGAAGGCGACCAGCGCCTCGCCCGCATTTCCGCGGTCCAGCAGCATCACGCCGTACAGTTCACGCGCCGGCTTGGGAACACCCGGCGTCACCGGATGCTTCTCTGAGCGGTCCTCGGCATCTGCCGCGGCGCTCATCGCCTTCAGCGCCTCGTCGTATTTGCCTTCGGCGTAAAGCACCCAAGCCGTCGCAACCTGGCACTGGATGTCGACCTGCTCGGCCCAATAGGCGTCCTTGGACTCGCGCAGTTTGTCCCTGAGTTCGACCAACTTGGCGATATCGGCCTTGGCGCTCGCTGGATCGCCTGTGCGCGCCGCGCCAAGCGCCCGCGCCCAGTAGCTGATCGCCTGTACGTGCGGCTGCGCTCCAGCACGCACCGGCAGCGCCGCTGCTTCCTTCCAGTCACCGCGCTCGATCGCGTACCGCGCCGGTGAAGCGGCCAGCGCATATCCGGCCGGGAAGTAGGCGTCGGCGCCCTTGACCGTGATCATCTCGTCGATGACAGCCTTGGCCTTGCGGTCCTGGCCCAGCTGCAGATTGGCGTAGACGAGGTAGTCCATGGCGTGGAGTTGATCACCGGCCTCGCCATCCTCCTTTGCGACACGTGCGGACTCGGCGTTCGACTTGATCGAATCGTCCCAAAGGCCAAGACGCGTGAAGATGTGCGAGGGCATGTGCTGGGCATGTGCCGCGGCAGGCGCAATCTGTGCGTATCGACGCGCCGCATCCAGACCTTTTTCAGCGATTGGCGGATAGTCGTAGAGGTGGATCAGGTAGTGAGCCACGCCAGGATGATCTGGCTTGCGCTGGTAAATGGGTTCCAGCAACGCACCGCCCTTGAGCTGGTTGGCGTAGGTCTTGTCGGCCGGCGAAGCCGAGGTGTTCAGCGCAAGGGCGTAGTGGATCTGGGCTTCGTCGTCGTTTGGATAACGCTGCGCGAGCTGCTCCATTGCCTTGGAATAGGCCACGATACGCATGCGGTGATCGACCTTGTCGTAATCGGCATACATGACCCAAAGCGCATCCAGATAGTCCCGTTCGCGCTGGGTCTTGGCTCCGACGGCCTTGCCCTTCGTCAGAACCGCCGCGCCATCCGCGAGGTTCTTTGCGGGCGGCGCCACATGGGGATTCCAGAGCAAGCTGAGCGCAATACCCCAGTAGGCGATCCCGCATTCGGGATCCTTCTTCAGGGCTTCCTCGAACGTTCGCTGCGACGCCCGGTACCAGAACGAATGCTGATAGAGCATCGCCTTATCAAATAGCTTTTGAGCCTCCGGATTGCACGACGTCTCAAAGCTTACGGTGCCAAGCTGTTCGGGGTTCGTTTGTGCAGCAGCCTGAGAAACGAGACCGGCGCCCGTGGTTAAGGCGGCGGCCGCCAACGCGGTACGGAAAGCCATGCAGGCGCGTGCGAAGACAGGGTGCGATTCACCGAGGTGAGTCCCAGTCATTGATTCCTCCGTCGTAGGCAGCGACCGCTTAGGTTGCTTTGGGTTGGTTACGACAATTCTCTTAGCGCGGAAGAAAGGGGCAACTCAGGGAGAGTTCCGGGAAGGCCAACGGGACTTCAGATTTACAATCATTTCCCAGGCATCTTCGCCGGAAATGTACTGGTGCCTAACGCGACCACGCCTGGCTGCAGATCCCCTGGGATCGCAGCGTGCGCTCCGGCCTCGAGAGCTGGACTTTTACAGACCTAATGTTAGCCAGATCTCCGGCGGTGCGCTTCACACATTTGGGTGACGCATAGCCAATCACCACCAAACCACACCGTCGCCGGTGTAGTTACGGGCGAATGTCGAATCCTCGGCTTGATTGGGTTGCCTGCTAGAGGAAGGCCACCGAGAACCAAGGCACCGCTGCGATGACGGCCAGACCTGCCATCAGAGCCAGCAGGTACGACCAGATCGCGCCGATGGCTTCGTCCGGCGACACATTGCCGATCCTGCAGGCCAGGTAGAAACCGATGCCGATCGGCGGCGTCATCAGACCGATATTCATCGCGGTCACGATGGTCATTGCATAGTGGATGTCGTTGATCCCCAGACTCTTCGCGATCGGAAACATCAGCGGCGCCATCAACACGATCGCCGGAAGGCCTTCCAGGACGCAACCCAGGACAAGGAAGACCACGATGCTGAGAATCATGAAGACAACATAGCCGCCCGGCATCGATGCCATGAATTGGGTGACGTCGCGGGCAATGCCCGCCTGCGTGATCGCCCACGCCATGGCCGAAGCCGTCCCGAGGATCAGCAGAATGGAGCCGGTCAGCGCCGCCGTTTCCACGAGCATGGCATAGGATCGCTTCAGGCTGATGCCGCCGTAGAGCACCACTCCGATGAACGCCGCATACAGCACGGCAATCGTCGAAACCTCGGTAGCCGTGGCTACGCCTCCGGATACGGTGCTGCGGATCAGGAACGGCAGGACCAGCGCCGGCGCCGCGATCAGCGCGGTGCGGCCGATGAGACGCAGGCTCGGACGCTGGACGCCGGACATGTCCTCGTTGCGGGCTTTCCAGCGGGCCAGGATGGCCAGCCCCAGGAGCAGGACCATCGCGATGGCAAAGCCGCTGGTGAACAGGGCCGCAATCGAGACGCCGGCCACCGAACCCAGGACGATGAGGACGATGCTCGGCGGCACTGTGTCCGCCATGGCGGCTCCGGTTGCCAGCAGCGCAATCATTTCGCGGGGCTTGTTGCCGCGGCGCTTCATCTCCGGAAACAGGGCTGGCGCAACGGTCGCCATATCGGAGACCTTGGAGCCGGAGATACCGGACACGACGAAGAGCGAGCCCAACAGCACATAGGACATGCCGGCACGGATATGGCCGAGCCACGAGGCCAGAAAATCCACGATGGCCTTGCCCATGCCCGTGGCATCGAGAATGCACCCGAGCAGCAGGAACACCGGCACCGACAGCAGGATGATGCTGGACATGCCCTCGTCCATGCGGCCGACGACCACCGAGAGCGGTGCCGTCGTGCCAAAAGCCAGGTAGCTGATCGTGCCGATAGCGAAGCAGAAGGCGATGGGCACACCGCAAGCCAGGCTGACGGAGACGAACAGGACAAGAAACAGCAGCAGCTTGGAGTTCCCGGCCCTCAGCAGTTGCGGCGAGAAGTGCCAGAGCAAGCCCGCAATCGCCCCGACGATGACAGCGGCCAGCAGCAGCTGCCGCAGATCCGGCGAGCGAAGCGCGTAGCGGGCCACGAGCACGAGCATCAGGACGATGCCGAAGGGGATGGCGGCGACCCGGAAGCTGTTTGGAATGCCCAGTGCGGGAGTGGTGATGAACCACTCGTCCATCGTGTACTCGACCGCGTGCGGCAGCAGCGAGATCAGCACGGCTGCGACCACGACCAGGCCAAGCGCGTCGATGAAGTTCCGGTGCTTCTCGGGGAATAAATTCACGAACAGCGTCAGGCGGAGATGCTCGCTCCGGTCGAGCGCCATCGCCGAGCCGAGCATCGCAACCCAAATGAAGCTGATAGAGCAGACCTCGTCGATCCAGACGACCGGGAAATTGAATACGTAACGGGAGGTGACGCCGGCGAGCAGAAGCAGGACGATGGCCAGCATCAACATGGCCGCAACCGCGTTGATCGGCTCGAGCCACTTCCACCGGCTGCCCGGGGTTGGGCTGCCAAGCGACTCCGACAGGTCGAGTTGTTCAGCCGGCGCACTCATGGCGAGCTCCAAACGGATCTGCAGATGGAGGAAGCGCCCCGACCGTTTCGGCCGGGGCGCCTCGTACTCAGCTCAGCTTGCCCGTGTACTTCTCCAGGACCGACCAGGCTTCGTCGCCGTACTTGCCCTTCCACTCGGCGTAGAAGCCGGCGGTCCGCAGCTTGTCGCGGAAGGCCTCCGCCTTGGGCTGGTTGATGACCATGCCCTTGTCGGTCAGCTCCTTCTGCAGGCCGGCGTTCAACTGCGCCACGTCTTCGCGCTCCTTGAGGCCGGCGGCATTCACATGCTTGGCAACCACGGTGCGGAGGTTCTCCGGGAGTCGTTCCCAGGCGCGGCGGTTCGCCAGGAACCAGAAGCCATCCCACATGTGATTGGTAAGCGAGCAGTACTTCTGGACCTCGTACAGCTTAGCCGTCGCAATGATGGCCAGCGGATTCTCTTGGCCGTCCACGACCTTGGTCTGCAGGGCCGTGTACACCTCGGAGAAATTGATGCTGGCCGGCGCGGCGTCGAACGCCTTGTACATCGACGTCCACAGCGGCGAGACGGGCACGCGGATCTTGAAGCCCTTGAGGTCTTCCGGACCCTGGATCGGCTTGGTCGACGACGTGGTCTGGCGGAACCCGTTGTCCCAGATCTTCTCCATGGCGACGAGATTGGCCTTGGCGATCTGGTTGCGGACGTACTGCCCCAGCTCGCCATCCATCGCCTTCCACACCGACGGATAGTCCGGGAAGGCAAAGCCGATCCCGTTGATCGACGCGACCGGAACCAGGGTCGACAGGATCAGTCCGGACAGCGTGAAGAACTCGATACCTCCGGAGCGGAGCTGGCTGAGCATGTCAGTGTCCGAACCGAGCTGGTTCGATGGGAAGATTTGAATCTCGACGCGGCCGTTAGTCTCGGCCTTGATCGCGTCCGCCATCTCCTTTGCCCTGACATTCATCGGATGAGCGACGGGCAGGTTGTTGGCGTACTTGTAAGTGAACTCCGCGCTCTGGGCGCGAGCCACCCAAGGGGCCGCGATCGCGGCGGTGGCAAAGGCAGACGTCCCGAGCAGCGTCCTGCGAGATACTTTCATACTTTCCTCCGGTCTTTCTCGTTCCGCTCTATGGAACTTGTCGACGTGCAAATCCCCTCGCTCCCGGACGGTCGGGAGGTCGAGCGGGATACTATGATTTCAGATCGACTTACAGATTTTTGCGCACGCCATCGGAGGCGCGGTTGCGCCTGCGTGCAGAAACACCCCGTTCGCAGGTCCTCTTGTCCTGGGATCGGTCCAAACGCGACCGGTTCTACGTGAGCTTGTACTGCCTTTGAAAGAATGCCGAATGCAGCCCGCCGTCGGGTGGTCTCGCGGCGATATGCTGTGTGACTTGCGCATTCTCCGAACTGTTTCCAGCAACCATCAGCATCACATGGTTTACCGGGATGGTCTTGAGCGACCCGCGCTGCAACAGCTCGTCAAAAATGGCTTCCGGCTCGCCCTCGGGTACAGGAATCCAGTATCGCAGCGCCTTGAGCATGCTCTGTGTGCCGGCGTCATACGTCCTGTAGTCACCGGCAGCATAGTGCGTGCCCAGCGTCTCGATCCTGGCGATGCAGATCGGTTCTCCCTCGCTGTCGGGATCCTCTGCGCTATGGTCGGTGTGCAGGCCGTGTGGTTCGGGCACCGTGAACTTGCCGTACGCATAGTGCTCCTTGCGATAGCTGGCCGAAGGAACGAGCACGCGCATCATTTCGTCAACGTCGTCATTATAGAGACGTACATAGTTCGCCATCGCGTCGGGCGCACCGCTGACGAAGTTCTCCCGAAACCAATCGTCGTTGACGTAGACCGTTTTCACGTCGCTGAAGTGCTGCGCATGCTCATAGATCGCCTTCGTTGCGGCGTCGCGAAAGCGGGCAATTGGCATGGGCAAGTGAGTGTGTGCTTCACGATCATTGAAGCTCGCATGCATTCGCTCAATTAGCGCCCACTCGCGGGATGTGAACTGCACCGGCTCCAGTATCTTTAGTTTGGGCGACAAGGTCGCCCATGCCTGCTCTAGAGATGTCATCGGTGATTCCAGATCCGAAAGCAGGCCCTCGTGGCGAGGGAGCCAGGCCTACGCCTGGCGCGCCTTCAATTTCTCAATGTGCTCTGCGAGGTGTCGGTGAAAATGGCCGATGGCCTGTTCGTAGTGACCGAAAGTGAAATGGGTATTGGCGCCCGACGCCAATCCAGCCTGGATGGCGCAGGCCGCACGCCGGTCTTCTGTCAATCCGGAGTCCTGCACGAAATTGGCGTCACGCTTGGCCTCGGCAATATCGAGCGGCTTCCCGTTCTTGATCCGTGGGGCGAGCTGATAGACCACCCAATGCGTCTGCGAGGGGCTTACTGGCTCCAGAATGGTGAGCAGCGCGTGACTGGACAGGTAGCTGAGATGCGTGTTGGGAAAGAGCTGGTGCACGTCCGTGATGCGCCCTTGGACACTCCACTCTTCGCGCGGCAACTGGCGCAGCTTTTCGATGCGCCGGAACGGAAAGACGATCCGTGAATTGCGGCCGTGAAGCTCGACGACATTCAGGTTGTCGTAGCCGTAAGGATAGAAGGACTGATTGTGGAGGGCCTTGATGTGATAGCCCTCCATGGAGGTCTCGCCGATAATCTTCCAGTTGGCAGGGTCGTCGAATTCGACCTTGTTGAAGATGACGTAGTCGGGCGGCAGAAGGTCCGGCATAGCCGGCAACGCCCCATCGGACAGCGGCGTCTCCTGAGTCACGAAGACAAGACCGCCCTTCTCATCCACCGTCACGGGCACGAGCCCATGCTCTTCCTTGACCAGGTCCGGGAACCCGTCTTCGCCCGGAACATGGCGCAGCGCACCGTCGAGGCCATAGGTCCAGCCATGATAGGGGCAGGCAAACGCGCGTTTGCAGCCTTCGCCCTCCTCGAGCTTCATACCGCGGTGACGGCAGGCATTGCGGAATCCTCGGACGATGCCGTCCGTTCCCCGCACCACCAGGAGCGGCGTACCGACCGAGGTGCGCGCGATGTAGGACCCGGGCTCCGGCATCGCTGCGGAAGGGCAGAAAACCATCGGCACGCGACGCAGCACTTCCATCTCGACCGCAAAGCGCTCAGGAGAGGAATAGTTCGCGGCGGGCTCACGCCATACCGACGTGCCCTTATCGGTCGAATTGCCGTCGACATGCGCAAGAATGCGATCGACCAGTTCGACATCGTTGAGGAGCGCGCTCATTATCTTTCTCGCTGTGCAGACTCGATGTACCCAGGGCTCGAACTGAAAGTATCAGAATGAGTCGTGGGCCGGGAGCTGCAATCGCAACGTAGGGATCAAGTACGGCAACCGTTGCGACGTGCGTCGCGGCCAAGACAGGTGTCACTGAGCCGTCAGCAATTGCCGCGTGAGATCGGCACAGGGCACGTCCTTCGCATTGCCGAACACCGGCGTTGGCAGCGGGAAGACGCGACCGAGCGAGATACGAGGTTCGCGCAGCTTGCCTTCGATCGCGACGGTGCCATGCAAGTCGAGCAGGTCGAAGCTCTTGGGCGCTGCATCGACCTCGGCCTTGATGGCCTGACTTTGAAGCGATGCCTGGCCCTGCACGTAGAGAACCGACTTCTGGGTGTCGAGCAGCGTGCGGTCGAAGGTGACGTTGCCACGCTGGAAATTCAATCGGCCAACAGCGCACTTGATCGGGATGCGGTTGTCGCCGGTCACGTAGAGGATCAGCGCGTCGAAGATCTGCAGGCCGGCCAAGCTTACCATCAGGCTGCTGACAGAGCCGCCGCCCAAGGCGAAAGCCATGTGGCCGTCGGCCGATCCCATAACCTGGGCGAGCGACCGGCCGTTGCCGGCCAGTACGACACGCCCCTGCACTTTGCCCTGCGTGGCGTCGAAGTACCGCGACTCGCGGAAGAAATTCTTCAGTTCAAGATTGGTGAGACCGAGAGCAGCCCGGACGCGCGGATTGTCGGAGCGCGCATCGATACCGAGCTCGCCGGCAATCGTGCCACCTCCCAAAACCTGCAAGGTGAGTGGCTTCACCGTAGCGTTTCCATCCTGGATCAGAACCCGGAAGGCCAAGCCCTGAACAGGCAACCAGGGGGGCGCAAGAACGCGTCGGGCATCTAGGGTAACGTCCATATTCATGGCGCGGAGCTTTTCGGTGTGCAGCGGCACATTCGGAAAGAGAGTGCCGCTGGCTTCAAGTTGTTTCTGGGTCTGCGCCTGTTGGGCAGAAACGTTGGTCTTGCGCGCCGGAGCGGCGCCGACAAGCGGCGCGAGATCCTCGAAGACCAGCTTCTGCGAGACGAGCTTTGCCGTCAGGAACTCCGGCTTGCGCCGCTCGTCGATCACGACCTCGCCCGTAAGGTCACTCTCGCCCACCCGCCATTTCGACTTCACGAACTTCCAGACACCGGGGTCACGCTCCAGCTTGCCGCTGATCACATAGGGCGGCGTTGGGGGCCCCGGGATGCCGAGCAGCGGGTAGATCTCCGAAAGGTTGGGCCCCGACAAAGTGAGATCGACGTCGGCCCCGGTCCACTTGAACGGGTCGTGCACCGTCCCCTTGGCCTTGAGCTTCGTGGCGCCGAAGACGATGTCGAGATCGAGTGGATAGGGTTGCTCGGTATCCCGCAACGCCAGGACCGATCCACCAATGAATTGCAGACCAAGCGGCTGGCCTTCGAGCTTGCCCTTGAGCTGCAGCTCGGCTTGAACCTGGTCGGCGGCCTTGCCTGTCGCCGTGGACACCGATCCGTCGAGCTCCAGCTTACGCTTGGTATCGCGATAGCCGAGCTTGCCGTCGGTGATCTCGAGCTGGCCAATCAAGGGTGCCTCATAACGATTGTCGGGTTCCAGCGCCTTGGCGGCACCCGCCACTACGGGCGCCTCGCCCATGCTCCAGTTGAGCTGCTCCTTGTCACCGACCTCGACTTGAACATCCGGGCTACGCAACACGAGCCGCGGCAGGACGATGTCACCTTTAAGCAAAGGCCACAGGCGGATGTCGACGTCGACCTGCTCGACCTTCAGCATGTAGGGTGCCTTCCCCCACGCGGCGTTGGCGATTTCCACGCCGTCGAGCCGAACGTTGGTCGTCGAACCCCAGTCGAACGTCACCTTCGCGACCGTCGTCTTGCGGCCGGTATAGTCGCTGGCACGGCCCTCCACCTGATCCCGCAGCCATTGCGACGTGACCAGGAAATAGAGCGCCCCGGCCGCGATCACGACCAGGGTTACAAGAACGCCGGCCGACCAGGCCAGTATTCCGACCATACGCCTCATGACGACGAAACGAGCCCGGTGCGACCGGGTTGCTTCAGGCCGCGCGCGGTTGCCCTCGCTGCCCTTCCTGAGGGCTCTGCGGCGGCTCGGACCAGGCACGGGCAAATTCGGCGCCGAGCAGGAAGATCTGTGCCGAATAGAAGATCCAGAGCAGCATGACGATGATCGCCCCGGCACCTCCGAACGACGAGGCGATCTCGGTTTTGCCGATATAGAGCGCAATCAGGTATTTCCCACCCTCGAACAGGAGGGCAGCAAAGAAGGCTCCGGGCAGCACGTCGCGCCAGCGCAAGCGACGGTCGGGCAGGACCTTGTACATCACTGCAAAAACGCCACCGATCAGAACGAACGAGAGCATCAGGTCGATTGCCTGCAGGGCGAGCCCCGCCGCCGGCAGGTGTGCCTTGAGAAAGAGGCCGAACGCAGCCAGCACCGCGCTCAACACCAGCGAGACCACGAGCACGAAGCCCAACGCGATGACGAGGCCGAAACTGGCCAACCGTGCCCGCACCAGGCGCGACAGGGTCGTGCCGCGTGGCGAGGCCTTCCAGACGGCGTTGAGCGAGGCCTGCACCTCGCCGAAGACGCCGCTGACCGCCAACAGGATCGCGCCCAACCCGAGGAGTGTCGCCACGGTACCGGAAAGACGGTCGCTGGCGCTGCGGATCATCGCCTGGATGGCAGACGCGGTATCGCGCCCCATCAACCCGCTCAGTTGGTCGACGACCGCGCCCTGTGCAGCATCGCGGCCGAACACCATGCCGGCCACTGCAATGACGACCAGAAGGACCGGCGCCATCGAAAACAGGGTAAAATAGGCAATCGAAGCGCCGCGACTAAAGGCGTCGTCGGCGACATAGCCCTCGACCGTACCCCGCATTACGCGCCAGGCTTCGTGCCCCGACATCGTCCTATCTCCGCGGCCTGCTTTCCCATGTCCCTCAACGTGGGGCCTGGCGGACGGCTGCCGTCAGGGGACGACAATATCGGCCACGACGGGCAGATGGTCGGAGATCGCGCGTGCTGCGGGGTCGGTGTGGCTGCCCAGCAGCGCCTGCCGCGACGAAAGATAGACACGATCGAGCTGGAAGAGAGGCAGCCGCGCGGGAAATGTCCTTTGGCGACTGCAGCCGGGCAGTACACGGGCCAGCGTACGGCGTACCGAGCCCGCCCAGAGCCAGTCGTTGAAGTCGCCTAGCGCCACGGTCGGTCGGTCGAGCTTGCCCAGCAGGCTGAGCAGCGCGATTGCCTGGCTCTGGCGCTCGCGCAGGCTCAGCCCCAAATGCGTGGCAATCACGCGCAACGGACCGAAAGGTGTGGCGACATCGCTGCGGATGGCGCGGCGCGGCTCACACGCCGGATAGGAGAGGTCGCGGATCTCGGTGTCTATCAAGGGCCAACGGCTGATCAGGGCCTGGCCATAGGCCCCATCGGCTGTGACGACAGTGCGGGCACCGATGCCGTGGGCGCCCAGGGACTGCTGCAGCACATCGAAAGGATCGCCGATATGCGCCTCGCGCGCGCGACGCGAGTCGATTTCCTGCAAGGCAACGATGTCGGGTTCGTGACGCCTCACCAACGCCACGACACGGTCGAGGTCGAAGCGCGGGTTGCGGCCGAGCGCACCATGGATGTTCCAGGTCATCACACGCACGCGATTCAACGGATATCGCCTCCGAGACGCGACACGACAGCCTGAGCGGCAAATGCCAGACCAATCCAGGCTGCGGCGCAGAGTGCCAACAAGGCAATCTCGCTGGGGACCGGATGGTGGAAGACGCTCACGATGCGGTCGCCAAGCAGGCAAAGCGCGGCAAGGCCGGGGCCCATGCCGATCACGGTGCCTAGGGCGAAATCGATCGGCCGAATCGAACTCGCACCGGCTGCGAGGTTGACCAGAGTGAAAGGCGCTACCGGCACGACGCGAATCGCGACCATCGCCAGCAGGCCGCGCCGACGAAGGCGGCTTTGCAGCTTCTCCCAGCGCGCGCCCAATAGTTCGTGCAGCGTTTCCTGCCCGAATCGGGCGCCGATGGCGTACATGGCGAGCGCACTGGCCGCCACCCCCATGGCGGCATAGAGCATGCCCAGCCATGGGCCGAACACGGCCGCAGTCGCCACGATCATGACAGTGACGGGAAAGGCCACGGCGCCCCCCACGACGAAGGCCGCCACGACGAAGAGAACGGCCCATGGCGCACCACCCGCCGCTTCGAGCAGCGCGCCCACCTCGTCTGGATCTGCCCATCCTGACAGGCCACTGACCTGCCAGGCCAGCGTCAGCGCGACGAGGAGCAGGGCGACGAGGGTCAGCGGCAAGACCGGACCGCGCGGGACAAAGCGGCCACCATGCAGCACAAGACGCGGCAGGAAGCGACCGACGAGGCGCCCCAGCCGCAATGGCCGTGGCGGATCGGCGACGCGCTCTGCCAGCGAGGACAGCAAGCTGCGGTCCGGCGCGCCATCCTCGATCGGACGGAGGCGATGGCCGCCGGCGGACAAGGTATCGACAACACGAACGAGTGAGCCATGCGCAGCCAACGCCGCCGCGACCTGCTCAGCGGACACCCCACAATGCTCGCCCAGCAGGCGGTCGCGGATGTGCGCGACGGCCGTGCGTTGCGCCTCCGTCGTGGCTTCGATCGCGAGGTCGCATTCGGTGTCGGCCCCCATCGACCGGTTATTCAGGTTGGCCGACCCGACACGGAGGAAGATGTCGTCGATCACCATGATCTTGGAATGGATCATGGTGTGGGTGGTGCGGCCGTCGCACTCGACCGAGGGATAGACGAGGCGCACGCGGTCGCCGCCAGCCCGCTTCACGATTTGCCAGAAGCGGATGCGGCCGTTGCGCATGGTGCGGCGCTCGACGAACGAATCGTGGCTGCGGGGCGCCACGATGACGACTTCGAGCTTCGGGTGGCGCTCGAGCTGGCGTGCGAGCCGGACGGCGATGCGGGGCGACGTCGCGAACTGGTTCTCGATGTAGACCGAATGTTCGGCATAGCCGATCGAGTCGAGGAACAGGGCCTCGACCTCGTGCACGCCCGCCTCGCCATTGTAGCGTGGTTGAGTGCGAGCGATGCCAACCTGGACGTCGGTGAACTCCGGTGGAAAGCCATCCGGCCAGGGATCTCCCAGCGGTTCAATCGCCGCCTCGCCGCCCTTGGCGTGGCACCAGCGCTGCCAGGCCAGCAGTGCCAATGCGCGCGCCGCCTCGCCATCCACCATCATCTGGACGTCGTGGAATGGCCGATAGGGTTCGCCGGCGGGATCGGCTCGCAGGGAATTGTCGAGTTCGTGACGCCGCGTATCCCAGCGCCGGATGGTCAGATCGAGCCCACCCGAGAAGGCCAGGGCATCGTCGACGATGACGAGCTTCTGATGCTGCGAGGAGCCAAAGGGAACCGTCGAGTCCAGACAGAATGTGACTTGCGGCGGCATCTGCCACTGCAGGGAAAGCCGCGGCAGCAGTTCACGCTCGTGAGCGTAAAGCAGGGAATAGTCCCAGAGCAGTAGATGGACCCGCAACTCCGGCCGCTCTTTTACCAGGTCGGTCAGGAAAGCTGCGAGGTTGACCGGGTGACCGTCGGACGGTGGCGCGTCGCCCTGCAACTCGGTCCGGCTGTCGATGTCCCATCCGACGATCAGGATGCTGCGGCGGGCCTTTAGGAAGGCCCCACGCACGGCCGCAAAGAAAGCGGCGCCATCGACAAGGATGGCGGCTTTCTGGGCGTGCTCTATCCGCCATACCGTGCGGCCCGGCTGGAGGATGGGCGAATTCATGCCCCCTCAACGCCCGGGAGCGTTCAATGATCCCTGCAGGCCTCGAAAAGCCGCATCGGACTGCCGGCAGAACTTTCCTGCTGACTGTTCAGAATTTCCCCATTCGGTCCTGCACAATTCCCAAGGCGATCCATGCCGCCTTGGGAACCGTGCTTCGAACCAATCGCGGCCGATTATTCCGGCTTGAGGCCGATTTCCTTCAGCACCGCCATCATGATCTCGGTGTCGCGCTTGAAGCGGGCGTTGGTGGCCTCGAAGCTGAGCGGTCCGATGATCTGGTAGTTGGCGAGGAGTTGCTTCACCTTCTCGTCGGTGCCCGCCTCGATCAGCGTGTCGGAGAGCTTCTTGACGATGTCCTTCGGCGTCGCCGACGGGACGGCGAAGGCAGCGAATGCCCGCGTCTCGTAGGAGCTGCCGACCGCACCTTGCTCCGTCATCGACGGCACGTCCGGATAGGCCGGCAGGCGGTCACCCACGACGGCTATGATCTTGCCCTTTCCGGAGCCGATCACCGAGGCCGCCGCGGCAGGGCTGCCCGACGCGCCATCGAGGGCCTGAGAGGCCACGTCGGCGAACATTGCTGCCTCGCCGCGATACTGCACCACCTCGACCTTCAGTCCGTACTGCTTGGCCATGGTCTCGATCAGCACGTGCGGGGTCGAGCCGGGGCCGTAGGCACCCCAGTTCAGCTTGTCGACCTTCTTCGCGTATTCGACGAACTGCTTGAGGTTGGTCGCACCGGTCTTCTCGGCTGCCACGACCGGTCCGCCGATGCTCGTCGTCATCGTCAGGTAGGTGAAGTCCTTCTCCGGATCGTACGGCAGGTCCTTCACGGTGACGCGATTCTGGATCAGCGACGAGGAGATGGTGCAGAGGATCGTGTAGCCGTCGGGCGCCGCGCGCTTCACCTCGGTGTTGCCGATGGTGCCGCCGGCTCCGCCCTTGTTCTCGACGATGACCGACTGGCCGAGCTTACGCGACAGGTAGTCGCCGAAGGACCGCGCGATGCCGTCGGTCTGGCCGCCAGCCGGATAAGGCACGACGATGCGGATCGGCTTCGACGGAAAGGTGCCCTGCGCCGATGAAGTGGTGAACAAGGCGGGTGTCGCAAGGACGCCCGCGCTAGCCGCGATAATGCGGCGCCGCGTCGGATTCAATATCGCCTCCCAATGATCCACGAGACCAAGCGAGGCCTCAATTTCGGGCGGACCCTAGTTCAGAACGTGTGACGCCAGCAAGCGGCAGCGTGGCGCAGCTGGGCAACTGCGAAACTCCGGCACCTCCGCACGTTTCGTCAGGTGGCAATCACGCCGCTTCTCTCCTGCAGAGGCACGAGGCGCGCACGGGGACTTCGGCGCGGGCGAGCGCCAGGTCGAGGCGAGACTTGATAAGGGGCGCCTCCACTGCTTCGCCGCGCCGCGTCAGGCACTCGTGTAGTCCGTGCAGGCTCCAGACATTTTCCGGATGCCAGCAGGCGCGGTTGGTCTTGCCGTCGAAACCCAGATCGGCGCGGTAGACCGCCTCCGCTTCGGCGAGGTGCCCTTGCTCCAGCAAGAGTGCGCCGAGCGCGTGACGCGTCGGCTGCATCCAGCCCCACGGTTCGTCATAGGGCAGCGAATCATCGAGCACGACAGCACGGCGCAGGTGGGCGAAGGCGAGATCGAAGTTGCCGCGGCGGTATTCGAGCTCGCCGGACAGCATCTCGTCGGCAATCGCCAGCAGGTCGATCATCGTGTTGTTGTTCAGCCGCCGCGACTCCGGCACGCGCGCCCGCGCGGCGCGGAAGGAAGCGCGCATACGCTCGGCCGCCTCGATCTCGCCGAGGACCGAATGCGCCACACCCTTGGCGTAGAGCATCATCGCCGTGGTCGAGCAGTAGAGGTCCGGATCCTTCGGCAGCTCCTGGGCGATGATCTCGCGCCACTTCCCGAAGCGGACGAGCACATGCTGCTTCACCGAGAGATAGCTCTCGACGAAATCGGCCATCGGCGGCGAGGGCATGTGCAGCACCTCTTCGGGCATGGTGTCGATCAGCTCCTGCGCAGCCTTGAGCGCCGGCGTGTACTGGCCGAGGAACATGGCGCCGTAGACCACGAAGTGATGATCGTGGCAGCGGTAGAGCGTGTAGAAATTCATGGCGCCCTCGCGCGCGAGGAACTTCGCGTCGGCCACGACGGCCTTTTGGTTATAGACGACGACGTCGCGGTAGTTGCCGCACAGCACGTCGATATGGGTCGGCATGTGGATCAGGTGACCGGAGTCGGGCACCAGGTCGCGCAGGCGGTCGGCAGCGCGCAACGCACGCTGCGGGAACGGCGACATTTCCATCAGATGGATATAGAGATGCAGCAACCCCGGATGGTCCCAGCTCGCCGGAAGGTCGCGCAACGCGCTCTCCAGCACCTCGACGGCCTCGTCAGTTCCGGCGCCCTCCGTGGCGCGACCGGTCCGGAGATCCCACATCTGCCACGGCATCTCGTTCATGATGGCCTCGGCGAAGACCGAGCGGACCTCGAGATCGTCGGGCCAGGCGTGGAACAGCTTGCGCATCTCGACGGTAAAGGCCTTGTCCCATGGCGCCTGGTCCTCGATCGCATCGCGCTGCGGGTAGCGCGCCTGGAGCGCACGGATCAGCGCCTGCTCGACCGGGGTCGCGTTTGCCGCCGCAGCAAGCGCGCGCTGCATGGCGTCGTAGGACTCGCGAAGGGCCTGTGCCTTGCCCGCCGGGTCGTAGAGGACCCACGGCAGGTTGTAGTTCGGGCCAGCGGCGTAGGAGACGCCCCAATGCGCCATAGCGCAGTCCGGATCGCTTTCCAGCGCCTTGCCGAAGCACGCGATCGCTTCCGCGTGGTTAAAGCCGTAGAGCCAGTTGAGGCCACGATCGAACCAGAGCTGCGCCTGAGGCGAGGACGCCGTGATAGTGCGCCCATAGGCGCCGAGATCGAAGTAGTCGTCCATCGCTCATCCCCCGCTGCAGTTCGCACGCATGGTGCCGCCGGGACCGGGTGGACCGCAACCGTCGCGGCACTTTTTGTGCTCGGTGTAGCCGCGTCACCGGCTAGCTGGCGGCGACTGCTTCACGATTGTCTCCCACTTGCGCAGCTCATCGGCGAGATAGGTGCGAGTCTGTTCCGGCCCGCCTTCCTTCATCTCGACACCCTGGGCCGCGAGCGCCGCCCACACCTTTGGGTCATGCAGCCCCTTCGATATCGCACCGCTCAGCTTTTCCACGACAGGCTTCGGCGTGCCGGACGGTGCCAGGAAGAAGTAGCCGACTTCGACCGTGAGGTCGGGGTACCCCGCTTCGCGCATGGTCGGCACGTCAGGCAGGACAGTCGCTCTCTTCTCGCCCGTCACGGCGAGGACCCGCCCCTGCTTGCTGGAATGGAGGGGAAGGCTAGATGGGACGGGGGTGAACAACACCTGGGTGCGCTCGGCGAGAAAATCCGTCTGCGCATCGGTCGTGCTCTTGTAGGGCACCATCACGACGTTGACGTTGGCCGCCCGGTTGAGCATCTCGCCGAGGAACTGCGGGATACCACCGACATAGCCCGCGTAGTTGAGCTGGCCAGGTTTGGATTTCGCCAGGGCAACGAGTTCCTGAAGCGTCCGCGCCGGCAGCGGCGTCGGCACCAGCAGGGCGTACGGCAAGGTGCCGCTGATCGCCACCGGCTCGAAGTCCTTCTGCAGACTGCTGGCGGGTGCGCCGACGATCTGGTTGAGGATGATGCTCGTGCTGGTGATGTAGATCGTATAGCCGTCGGGCTTCGCCTTCGCGACGTAGTCGGTAGCGATATTGCCCGTGGCGCCCGGCCGGTTGTCGACGATCACACCCTGACCAAGGGTAGTCGACATGTGCTGGGCAAGCTGGCGGGCGATGATGTCGATACCCGTCCCAGGGCCAAAAGGGACAACGACAGTGATGGCCCGATTGGGAAAGTCCTAGGCGACTGCCGGTGTCTGCATTGTCGACAGACAGACAATTGCCGTGATGGCCAAGGACGCTATAGACCGCAACCCCTTTGAGACTCGTGACTCGGTCTTCATCCCCCGCTCCTCCCTCATTTCTTGTTATCGCCTTAGACCGAGCTTCAGGTCGCGATCACAACGCCGTCAAGCCAGGAGGCGACCTTCCATGACCGACTTGATGAGGAACTATCCGTGCATATGGGTATCCATGGCACCACACTTCTCGTCATCCGGCCCAACGGTCATGCTGGATTGCAGACTGGCGAAAGGCACCTCAAGGCCCTAGCGGTTAGCAGACCTCCACTCGCCTCACGCTCGCGATGGCTGCAAAAATAGACGGCGATTGAACGTCATTGCTCATCTAATCAAGCAGCGATGCATTCCAACTCGTGTGACGAGAACGATATGGCACTCCTACCACCGAATGGTCACAGCTGGTCGATCAAAACCTAGAGCGCATCTTTCTCCGATTACCTAAGTTCCGCCTAAGTCACAAAGACAGCGCGTCCAAGTTGAAAAAGACAATGGGGAGGGATTCCTGTTATGGCCGCTTCTGCGAAGTATGCACTGCACATGGGCAACGAATTCCCCAACCTCCGAACAACGATGCAAGCCGCTCTCCCCAAAACCCCAAGCACGACGCCGCTCATCTCCGATGGCGAATTGATCCAGCGGATTTACAGGGATATCGAGCGCTCAATCAAAGAGAGGGAGTACGCCCGCTGTCCCTCGTCGACCGAGATCCCGCGCTCCAGCGAGACACCTCCGTGCACGCTGAGCTAGCGAAGAGCATCGACGCTGAACATATGAGCACGTTGCTGCACGTCAATCTCTGACCGTGCGGACAACCTGGCGGCGACTATTGAGATCCGGCCGGTCGCCGCTTTTGAGTGCCTAAGGCGCACCAGCTAACGAAAAACCCCGGGGCAGCATCACCATCGAGCCGCGTTATCAACGCTCGCGGAACGCTCGGCTCATCTGGTCGGTGAATGGCTTGACGAGATAGGAAGCGGCTGTCCGTTCGTCGGTCGACACGAACACTTCGGCCGGCATGCCGGGCACCAATCTCATTCCGTTCAGTTGAGACACGGCTTCCTCGGCAAGCTGCACGTTGGCAACGTAGTACTCCTGGCCGGTCGACGGATCGCGCGCCGAAGCCGGCGAAACCATGGACACCCGTCCCTTCATTTCCGGCGTCGTATTGCGGTTGAACGCGGTCAACCGGAGGCGCGCTTGCTGGCCTTCTCTCACCTGGTCGATGTCCGCCGGCAGGATTCTGATCTCGAACAGCAATTCGGCGTTCTTCGGAACGATAGTCGCGATCTTCGCGGCCGGCGTTATCACGCCGCCAATCGTGTGGATGAACAGCTCGTTGACGTAGCCGCCGATGGGTGCCCGGATCGCCGTGCGAAGAAGACGATCCTCGATCGCCAGCCTGCGTTCGCTCAGCTCGCCGATCCTGGCATCGACAGTGCGCAGCTCGCGTTGTGCTTCTGTCGTGGCGTTCTGGTCGATGGCGATGATCTGAACCTTGATCTCGCTGGCGCGCACCTTGGCACGCGCAATGCTCGCTTCGATTTCACCCTTCTCACCCGGAATCCTGGCCCAGTCCTTGTGGGCCGAATACAGGCGCGTGTAGTCGACGAGCTTCTTCTCGAACAGCTCCAGGAGCTTCTCCCGCTCGGCCTTCACAAGCTTGATCTCCTCGACCTTGGCCGTGAGCCGGGCCTCCATTCCGTTGATCTCCTCGCCGGTCTGGTTGATGCTCAGTTCGAGCTGCTCTTTCTGGCTGTCGCGGCCAACCTTGTTGCCGGTAAAGAGGCGGGTCTCTCCATGGACGATGAGATCCGCGGCGCTCGAGAGTGAGTTGAGGTCCTCCGGGAACGCAATCGACTCGAGATTGTCGCGCTCCGCAATAAGACGTGCCCTGCGACCAAGCGATTCGGCCAGCTGCGACTTGACGATCAGCAGCTCGGCCTTGATCTGGACGTCGTCGAGCATCGCCAGGATCTGGCCCTCTTCGACGAGATCGCCCTGGCGCACGGCCAGGGCTTTTACGATGCCGCCGTCCCGGTGCTGCACTTCCTTGAGGTTCTGATCGACCTTGACGGTGCCCGTCGTCACCACTGCGCCCTCAAGGCGGGCCATGGCGGCCCATCCCCCACAGCCCAGGACGAGCGTGGCAGCAAGGGCAAAGCCGAAGGCGACCCGCGACCAGATCGGAAATGCGGCGCCGGCATCCAAGGTTTCGTGTTTCTGGGCAGCTTTCATGACACATGCTCTGGTGTAGAGACGGCGACCGTGAACTGCAGTTCGTGGTGACCATCGAGTTCGATTGAGTAAAAGTCCTCCGAGTCTTCCCTGTCGTGCACGTCGACAAAGGTGCGCTCCTTGTCGTCGAGCTGCTCGAAGCGGAAGCGAATCGGACGCTGATCAGTGTTCTCCGAGAGATAGATGTCGTCGAAGAGGTCTTCTATCTCGTCGGCCACATCCTCGCTGTCGCGATAGCGAATCTCGTAACGTGCGGCGATGATGCGATCTCCGACCGTGAAGTCCGTGATCTTTCGGACCAGATCAGGTTGGTGATCGTCGTCGTCCGACCGCTGGAATTCGAACGTGTCGTCGCCCTCGCCGCCGGTCATGATCGCCGACATATTGGCGGCGGTCAGATGATCGTCGCCCTGCCCGCCGATAATCCTCTCGAAACCCTCGATCAGGTCGCGCCCGATATCGGTCCCCTCGGCCGTACCCGCTCCGACGTCGACCATGATGTCCAAAAAGGCAGACGAGTAGTCGATCGTATCTTCGCCGGCATCGCCAGAAAAGGAATCCGCATTGCCATCGGCAGCTGCCACGACGTGATCGTCGCCATCGCCGCCCCGAACCTCGTCTGCTCCAGCTCCATCGGACAGGAGATCGTCGCCATCGCCGCCAAAGAGCTGATCGTCTCCAGCGCCTGCCAGTAAAGTGTCTCGATCACCGCCGCCGTGCAGTTCGTCATTGCCGTCGCCGCCGTCGAGAGAGTCGTTGCCGGCGTCACCGTGCATCGTGTCGTTGCCGGCCCCGCCGACCAGGACGTCCTGCTCCTCACCCCCATGCAGTTCGTCGTTGCCATCGCCGCCGTCGAGCGAATCGTTGCCGGCGTCACCGTGCATCGTGTCGTCGCCGACCCTGCCGATCAGGACATCCTCCTCCTCGCCGCCGTGCAGTTCGTCATCGCCCTCGCCGCCGTCGAGCGAGTCGTTGCCGGCGTCACCGTGCATGGTGTCGTTGCCAGTCCCGCCGATCAGGACGTCCTGCGCCTCGCCGCCGTGCAGTTCGTCGTTGCCATCGCCGCCGTCGAGCGAATCGTTGCCGGCGTCACCGTGCATCGTGTCGTCG
>CALROF020000032.1:0-38801 GCA_943369775.1 Reyranella massiliensis 521 | reverse complement strand
TTCATCGAGACGCACAAGGCGGAGTGCATGCTGTCGGTGCTGGTCAGCACCCACATGCTGGTCGCCGCCAAGGAAGCGGGCGTGCCGCGCTTCTTCTATTCGTCGTCGGCCTGCGTCTACAACGGCGACAAGCAGACCGAGGCCAACGTCACGGCGCTGAAGGAAGCCGACGCCTATCCCGCCCTGCCGGAAGACGGCTATGGCTGGGAGAAGCTGTTCAGCGAGCGCATGGCCCGCCACTACCGCGAGGATTACGGCATGGCGACCCGCGTCGCCCGCTACCACAACGTCTATGGCCCGGAAGGCACCTATGACGGCGGCCGCGAGAAGGCCCCGGCCGCGATGTGCCGCAAGGTCATCGAGGCCAAGCTCTCGGGCAAGCACGAGATCGAGATCTGGGGCGACGGCGAGCAGACCCGGTCGTTCATGTACATCGACGACTGCACCGAGGGCACGATCAAGCTGGCCGAGAGCGGCATCGTCGAGCCGCTGAACATCGGCAGCGACGAGCTGGTCAGCATCAACCGGCTGGTCGACATCGTCGAGAAGTTCGCCGGCATCAAGCTGAAGCGCTCCTACAAGCTCGATGCGCCCAAGGGCGTGCGTGGCCGCAACAGCGACAACACGCTGATCAAGGAGCTGATGGACTGGGCGCCGTCCATCCGTCTCGAGGACGGCATGGAGAAGACCTACAAGTGGATCTACGACGAGATGACCTCGGGCAAGGCCTCGGTCGTCAACGCCCTGCCGCGCGCCGTCGCGGCTCAGTAAGAGGATCGAGACGCCGCGCCGGTCTCAGCGGCCGACGCGGCTGATCGCCTTGTTGCTCTTCAGGAGGCCGTCGAAGTAGGCGATGGTCTTCGTCAGGCCTTGGTCGAGGGCCACCTTCGGTTCCCACTTGAGCTTTTCGCGCGCCAGCGAGATATCCGGGCAGCGCTGCATCGGATCGTCGGCCGGCAACGGCTGGAAGATCAGCTTCGACTTGCCGTTCACCATCGCCAGGACCTTCTCCGCCAGATGGCGGATCGGCATCTCGACGGGATTGCCGATATTGACCGGCCCGGTGAAGTCGTCGGGCGTGTGGTCCATCAGGCGCTGCCAGCCGTCGAGCAGGTCGTCGACGTAGCAGAAGGCCCGGGTCTGCATGCCGTCACCGTAGATCGTGATGTCCTCGCCCTTCAGCGCCTGGACGATGAAGTTCGACACCACGCGGCCGTCGTTGGGGTGCATGCGCGGGCCGTAGGTGTTGAAGATGCGCGCCACCTTGATGCGCAGCTTGTGCTGGCGGTGATAGTCGAAGAACAGGGTCTCGGCGCAGCGCTTGCCCTCGTCGTAGCAGGCCCGCGGCCCCAGCGGATTGACGTTGCCGCGATAGCCCTCGACCTGCGGGTGGACGGTCGGGTCGCCATAGACCTCGCTGGTCGAGGCCTGGAAGATCTTGGCGCGCACCCGCTTGGCCAGGCCCAGCATGTTGATGGCGCCATGCACGCTGGTCTTGGTCGTCTGCACCGGGTCGTGCTGGTAATGGATCGGCGAGGCCGGGCAGGCCAGGTTGTAGATCTCGTCGACCTCGACGTAGAGCGCGAAGGTCACGTCGTGGCGCATCAACTCGAAGCGCGGATTGTCGAGGCAGGCCGCGACATTGGCCTTGGAGCCGGTGAAGTAGTTGTCGACGCAGAGCACGTCGTGGCCGGCCTCCAGCAGGCGCTCGCACAGGTGCGAGCCAAGGAACCCCGCACCGCCGGTGACCAGTATCCGCTTACTCATGTCCGCTCGACCCCACCCGATGACCGCCGCCGACACTAGGCCATCAAGCGCTTGAATTCACTTCTAATTCACCGAAGGATGCCCCTGCTCGCCTCCCGCGGGAACGAGCCAAAAGCAGCAGGCAAGAGAATAGAGGAAGCGTCGAATGAGTATCGAGATGGTGGGGCTGGCCGATATCACACGCGTCCATGCAGCCCAACGGCCGGATGTCGCAGCCCTGGTCTATGAAGGCCGTACCACGACCTATGGTGCCCTGGACCAAGCCTCGAGCCGCGTCGCCAACGGCCTGATCGCCCAAGGTATCAAGCCGAGCACCCGCGTCGCCCACCTCGACAAGAGCAGCGATCTCTATTTCGAGCTTCTGTTCGGCATCGCCAAGGCCAACGCCGTCATGGTGTCGGTCAACTGGCGGCTGGCGCCGCCTGAGGTGCTGCACATCATCAACGACGCGGAAGCGGAAATTCTGTTCGTCGGTGAAGAATACTTCCCGGTCGTCGAGAAGATCCGCGACGAACTAAAGACCGTCCGCAAGATCGTAAGCCTCGACTCGCGCCACGGCGCGTGGCCGTCATTCGCCGAATGGCGCGATGGCAACGCCGCGACCGATCCACTCCTGCCCGCCCGTGCCGCCGACACCGCCGTCCAGTTCTATACCAGCGGCACGACCGGCCTGCCCAAGGGGGCCGAGCTCACCAACACCAACTTCGCCTTCATGTTCGAGCAGTGGACCCGCAGCTGGCTGATGAAGCCGGGCACGGCCACGATCGTCTGCCTGCCGATGTTCCATATCGGCGGTTCCGGCTGGGGGATCGCAGGCCTCTTCGCCGGCGCCACCAATCACGTCATGCGCGAGTTCGTGCCGGCCAAAGTGCTGACCACCATCGAGCGCGAGCGCATCGAGGTGATGCTGCTGGTTCCCGCGATGATCCTCTTCCTCGTGCAGGCGCCGCAGATCCGCGAGACCGACCTCTCGAGCCTGCGCCTGATCGTTTACGGTGCAGCACCCATCCCAGCCGACCTGCTGAAGCAGGCCATGGAAATCTTCGGCTGCGGCTTCCAGCAGGTCTATGGCCTCACCGAGACGACCGGCGCGATCACGCTGCTGCCGCCGGAGGATCACGATCCGTCCGACGCCAAGAAGCTTCTGTCCTGTGGTTACGCCCAGTTCGGAGTCGAACTGCGGATCGTCGACGATGCCGGCAAATCGCTGCCGCCGGGCAAAGTCGGAGAGATCGCGGTACGCTCCCCGCAGGTCATGCACGGCTACTGGCGGCTGCCGGACGCCACAAAGCGGGCGATCCAGGGCGACTGGTTCATCACTGGAGATGCCGGATATCTCGACGAGAAGGGTTATCTCTATATCTACGACCGCGTGAAGGACATGATCGTGTCGGGCGGCGAGAACATCTATCCCGCCGAAGTCGAGAGCGCCCTGTTCGGTCATCCTGCCGTGGCCGATGTCGCCGTGATCGGCGTCCCTGACGAAAGGTGGGGCGAGGCGGTAAAAGCCGTCATCGTGAAGAAACCGGACGCCGATGTTACAGCCGGCGAGCTGATCGGCTGGGCGCGCGAGCGCATCGCAGGCTACAAGCTGCCCAAGTCGGTCGATTTCATCGACGCGCTGCCGCGCAATCCCACCGGCAAGATCCTGAAACGCGAACTGCGCAAGCCCTACTGGGGCGACAAGCAACGCCAGGTAAACTGACCGCCATGCGGTTTGTCGTGCAAACGTTCCTCGAAAATCAGCCAACACGATCCTAGAACGGTTCCATGTCTGACCTGCCCGATAACCTCACTCCCGTCCGCGCGGCCCACGTCTTCGACCAGGCCCGCCTTGCCGACTACATGAAGGCCAATGTCGAGGGCTATCGCGGCCCGATCAGCGTCCTGCAGTTCGAAGGCGGCCAGAGCAACCCCACCTTTCACGTGACCGACGGTGGCGGCCGCATGTACGTGCTGCGCAAGAAGCCGCCGGGCAAGCTCCTGCCGTCGGCCCATCAGGTCGACCGCGAGTATCGCGTCATCAAGGCCCTGGCCGACCACACCGACGTCCCCGTGCCCAAGCCCTACGCGCTCTGCCAGGACGATTCGGTGATCGGCACGGCCTTCTACATCATGCAGTTCCTGCCGGGCCGCGTGCTGGCGGATCCGAAGATGCCGGGCATCTCGCCGGCCGATCGCGGCAAGATATTCGATTCGATGAACGACGTGCTGGCGCGCCTGCACAATGTCGACTACCGCGCTGTCGGCCTGGGCGATTTCGGCCGCGAGGGCCAGTATATCCAGCGTCAGGTCGCTCGTTGGTCGAGCCAGTACGATCTCGCTCGCACCGAAGACATCGAAACGATGGAAGCCCTGAAGAAGTGGCTGCCCGAGAACATTCCGCCGGGTGACGAGACGCGCATCAATCATGGCGACTATCGCCTGGGCAACACCATCGTGCATCCGACCGAACCGCGGGTCATTGCCGTACTCGACTGGGAGCTCTCGACGCTCGGCCATCCGCTGGCCGACCTCGGCTACAACTGCATGATGTATCACTTCGGTGAAGGGTTCGGCGCTTCGGGCGGCTATGCCGGAATCGACCTTAAGACTTTCGGCATACCGACCGAGCAGGAATATCTCGCGGCCTACGCCCGCCGTACCGGTCGCAAGGAAGTGCCGGCCTGGGACTTCTATCTCGCCTTCTCGCTGTTCCGCCTCGCTGCCATCGTGCAGGGCGTCTACAAGCGCGGCCTCGATGGCAACGCGTCGTCGGAAAACGCCACCAAGTACGGCAATCGCGCGCGTGCGATGGCCGATCTTGCCTGGGCATTGGTGAAGAAGCGCACCTGAGCGGCGCGCTTATTCGTCGGTCAGCGGCACCTTCGACGTGTCGTTACCGACGGGGCAGTTCTCGGTGTCCACCACGGCATTCTGCGGATTGCGATAACGGCCGATATCATAGGGCGCAGCGTCGCTCGGCGGCCGCGGCGGTGGCGTGCTGAGCGTCCAGGAAACCAGGCGCTTGATCACGCTGCCCAGGGCCTGATCGAAGGCATTGACCACCAACGGCACCTTGTCGCCGCGAGCACGGACACAGCGCTCGAAGGAAGCGACGCCGATGATCTGGCGGTCCGGCATGCGCACCAGTTTGGCGATGATGCGCACCTTCACGATCGGCGGTTGGCCGTAATAGTACATCGCCTCGAAATTGCGCAGGTCGGGCTGCAGCAGATAGTTGGCCCGCAGCGCGATCGACTCGCGGGCGACGGCGACGATCTTGCGGGTATTCTCGAAGGAATCGACGATCCGGGTCTGCACCATGAGGGGCGCCCGGTCGGTCCATGCCACCTTGGCATAGTAATCCGTCGACGTCGGCGTCATGGCGATGGCGATGCGGCCGGTGTTTAGGTTGGCCGCAGCCACCGGTACTTCGACGGCGAGCTGCCAGAATACGTCGGGCAGGCCGGGGTCGAAGGTGCTCTTGGGAGAAACCGTGTAGAGGTCGGTCGGTTCGGCTGCGGAATCCACCGCGCTGATGAACTGGCAGCCCGAGAGAACGGCGGCGGCCGCCGCACAGACGGCCCAACGAAGTATCATTTCGGCGTATATCCTTGCTTGCCGCTGAACACGAAGGCAGCCGGATCGCGTTCCAGACGTGTAGCGATGACATTCAAATTGGCGGTGAGCTGACGAAGCTCGCGAATGGCCAGCGAGACCTCGGTGAGACCTGTCTCCGTAAAGCTCTTGATCGGCCCCTTGCTCTCGCTCACCAGCTTGTTGAGCTGACCGGCGGCGGCATCGATATTGGAGAGAGCATGTCGTGCCTCGCTCAGGGTCTTGCGTAGCTCGCCCGGATCTTTGCCTGCCAGCGCCTTGCGGGTCTCCGCATCCTGCGGCCCGATCTCCATGGCGATGATACTGAGCGAGTCGGACAGCACATCGAGCTTGGCGAAGGTCTTGCGGAAGTCGGCGACAGCGCCGGGCAGCTCGGCCAGAGTCGACTGGATGGCCGTATCGGACTTGGCGAAGGCCGCCGTCGCCGTCTGCACGTTGCGCAGCGTCTCGCTGACGGCCCCGATATTGTCGGGGCTGAGGAGGTCGTTCAGCCGATCAACCGTAGTGCTCGCCTTGGTCAGCAGCTCCTGGGCCGAAGTCGATGTTGCTTGCAGGAACGAGGCGCCTTCGCGAATCTCCGGATAAGGTTTGTCGCCCAGCCTCTTCTTCGGCTTGATCTGGTCCGATTCGAGGCGGCCGGCAATCTGGATGTACGGCGCTCCGGCGATGAACGGCTTCTCGAAAACGGCATACGACCGGTCGCGGATATCGATCGCCCAGTCGACGGCAACCGTGACCTCGATCTTCTCCGACACCCGTTCGCGCCCCGTCGAGCGCTGCGTGTCGATGCGCGAGGTGAGCTGGATGTTGCTCACCCGGCCGACGCGCAGCCCGCGGTAGAAGACCGGCGAATCGTTGGTCAGGCCCTGCACGTCGCCCGAGAAGAGAATCACGTAGTAAGCGTAGGCGGTGCGATCACCGGCGCGCAGCTTCCAGATTACGAAGCCGGCCACCGCTGCAATAAACAGCAGCATTGCGGCGCCGATCAGCACATAGGGCGATCTTCTTTCCATCGGAAGCTTCTTCTACTCCTGCCTCGAGGCCCGACCGCGCGGCCCATGGAAATATTCCCGTACCCAGGGATGATCGTACGCGAGCATTTCCGCCATGGTACCTACCACGACGCGCTTGTCGAGCAGGACCGCGATGCGGTCGCATATGGCGTTCAGACTGTCCAGATCGTGCGTAACCATGAGAACCGTGAGACCGAGACTGTGACAGAGTCCCTTCACGAGTTCGTCGTAGTGCGCGGCACCGATCGGATCCAGACCGGCCGTGGGCTCGTCCAGAAATAGGAGTTCGGGATCGAGTGCGAGTGCCCGGGCAAGACTTGCCCTCTTGCGCATACCACCCGACAGCTCCGAGGGCTTCTTGTCGCCGGTATCGGCCGGCAGGCCGACCAACGCCACCTTGAGCGCCGCGATCTCGCGCATGGTCAGTTCCTCGAGCTCGGCATGCTCGCGGATGGGCACGATGATGTTTTCGGTGACGTTCAGCGAGGAAAACAGGGCACCATCCTGGAACTGCACGCCGGTGCGCGCCAGCAGGTGTCGCTTGGCCTTGCCGTGCAGCGTGCTGGCATCGACGCCCAGCATTTCGATTGTGCCTTTGCGTGCCTCGTTCAGGCCGACAATGGTCCGCAACAGCACCGACTTGCCGGTACCCGAACCACCCACCAGACCGACAATCTCGCCTTTGAATACGTCAAAATCGAGATTGTCATGGATGATATTGTCGCCGAATTGCGTGCGGATGCCGCGCAGCTTCAGCGCGATATCCCGCCCATTCCTATGGTCGACGAGCTGTCCGCCTTCGGCCATCACACGCCCGCGAGCAGGAAGATAATTGAGAATATGGCGTCGAGCACTATGACGCAGAAGATGGACTCCACGACCGACTTGGTCGTGAGCTGGCCCACGCTCTCGGCGCTGCCCCTGACCTGGAGGCCCTCGAAGCAGCCGATCGTGGCGATCACGATGCCGAACACAGGCGCCTTGATCATGCCGGTGTAAAAGTGCCAGACGCCGACCGTGTCGCGCAGGCGGTCGAAGAACTGCACGAAAGTGAAATCGAGATAGATGGTACAGGCCACCGCGCCGCCCAGAAGGCCCGTCATGTTGCCCCAGAAAGCTAGCAGCGGCATTGCAAAGACCAACGCCATGATGCGCGGCAGGACCAGCCATTCGATCGGGTTCAGACCGATCGTGCGCATGGCGTCGACTTCCTGGTTCACCTGCATGGTGCCGATCTGGGCCGTGAAAGCGCTCCCCGACCGTCCGGCCACGATGATGGCCGTCAGGAGCACGCCCAGCTCGCGGAACATGCCGATTGCCACGGCCTCGACCGTGAATGTCTCGGCACCGAATTGGCGGAGCTGCTGGACGCCCTGATAGGCAATGACGACGCCGATCAGGAAGCAGAGAATCCCCACGATCACCAGCGCCCGGATCCAGACCTCGTACATCTGCTGGATGACGGAGTTGATCCGGAACCGCTTGGGCTGCAGGCAGGCCTCGACGAAGACCACCAGGATCTCGCCGAAGAAGGCGCAGAGATTGACCGCCTGTGCATAGAAATGGACGGAGTTGCGGCCAATCTCCTCCAGCCAATGCGCAAACCAGTTCACACGGTGCTCGGGGGGAGCGACGCACATGTTCTTGCGCACGACATCGAAGAGGTCGGCCTGCGCCTGGTCCTTGGTCACGACCTCGGCGTCGGGCCCGCCCCCGACAAGCGCCAGGATCTCGAGAGCGCCGGCAGTGTCGAGCTGCTCGACGGCGCGCGCATCGACGCTGCGCGTCTCCGCCTTGCCGGCGCCGGCCGCTTGCAGCGCCTTCTCCGCCTTCTGACGGATGCCGCGAACACTAAAAATCGTCCAGGTGCCGCCGACTTCTACGACGGGCTTACCGGAACGCATGGTGCATTGGATTGTCGGTTCGGCTTCGGCCATCGCGGAGATTAGTCGTCGCAGCCGTTCTTGCTGTCAATCTTTCTGCACGTTGCCTTGCCCCCAACGCACTGGCACCATCCGGCAGTGGAGGAATTGATGGGCAAATGGCCGCGGCTGGACAAGATCGAGATGATCGACGGTCCGATCGATGATGAAAAATACGAACACCAACTCAAAAAACTGCAGGATCAGCTTCTCGACCTCCAGATTCATTATCTGCGGACGGGCGGCCGTGTCCTCATCGGCATCGACGGCTGGGATGCCGCCGGCAAGGGCGGTCTGATCGAGCGTGCGGTCGCGGGGCTCGAGCCCAAGTCGGTTCATGTCTGGCGGATCGGCGCGCCAACTCCCGAGGAGCAGGGCCGCCACTATCTCTGGCGCTTCTGGGATCGACTGCCGGCGCGCGGCGACTGGGGAATTTTCGATCGCACCTGGTATGGCCGCGTCCTTGTGGAGCGCATCGAGGGGTTCTGCACCAAGGATGCCTGGAAGCGCGCCTACAACGAAATCAACGAATTTGAGAGGCAGCTTACCGACGACGGCGTGCGGATCGTGAAGATCCTGGTCCATGTCAGCGAGGAAGAGCAGAAGAGCCGGATGATCGATCGACTGACCAAGCCCTACAAGCGGCACAAGGTCGGTCTCGAGGATTTCCGGAACATCGCCAAGCGCAAGGAATATCTCGAAGCCTATGACGACATGCTCGAGAAGACGGATACCAAGAACGCGCCCTGGCACGTCATCGCCTCCGACAACAAGAAGCATGCCCGGCTGACGGGCCTCAGCATCATCGCCGAAGAGCTGGGTCGCGGCGTCGAACTCACCGAACACCAGCTCGATCCCAAACTCGCCGACGCAGCCTACAAGGCGTGGGGCTGGAAACTCGGGAAAGGCCAGGAAGACGGGGCGCAGAAGAAGAAGTAACGCCCACAATCCTTCGGTGGTGGACGAAGCATGAGCCGCCGCGTGCGGGTTAAGGTGGTACTCCTGCGTAGGAGTGGAGTTCTTTGATGTCCGTCGGCCAATCCCGCGTCTTCGTCGGCTGGTGGGTGGTCGCCGGCGCCTTCATTTGCATGATGACGGGCTTTGCCGTCGCCTACTCCTTCGCCGCCTTCTTCGGCGCCCTGGAAAGCGAGTTTGCCGCCCGCCGGGGCGAAACCTCGCTGGTCTTCTCGATCTGCGCCTTCCTCTATTTCACCCTCGGCCTGCCGGCGGGCATGATCGCCGACCGCGTCGGACCGCGGCCTGTCGTCATCGGCGGACTGCTACTGATTGCGGCAGGCCTGGTCCTCGCTGCCGGCGCAACCAGCCTGTGGCAGATCTATCTTGGTTACGGCATCGGCGCTGGCGTCGGTGTCGGCCTGTCCTATGTGCCGAGCGTGGCGGCCGTGCAGCGCTGGTTCGTGCGCAAGCGTGGCACGGCCGCGGGCCTCGCCGTGGCAGGCATCGGCGTCGGTACGCTGATCGGCGCCCCTCTCGCGCATGAGCTGATTGCTGCCGTCGGTTGGCGCAAGACCTACCTCATCCTCGCCGCCCTCACGGTGGTCGGTGCCATCGTATCGGGCATCCTGGTGCGCCGGTCGCCGGAGCATTACGGGCTCGCGCCCGACGGCGATCCGCCGGCGCCTAAAGGCAGCGCTCCTGCCATGCCGTCCGGCCTCACCTTGCGCGAGGCGGTGCGGACCCGGCCCTTCTGGGCGATCTACATTGGGGCACTGCTGATGTCGTTCGGCCTGTTCGTCCCCTTCGTCCATCTGGCGCCCTACGCCGCCGACATGGGACTGGGCGAGGGCTTCGGCGTTCTCCTGATCGTGTTGCTGGGTGTCGGCAGCACGGTCGGCCGCTTCATGTTCTCGAGCATCACCAATGTGCTCGGCCGTCGGCTCTCGTTCGCCGCCATGTATGTCGGCGCGGGCGTCATGATGGTGATGTGGTCGCAATCGACCAGCTCCGTTGCACTGGTCATCTTCGCCCTGCTGTTCGGCGCCTTTTACGGCGGCTTCGTCGCCATCGCGCCCTCTCTTGCCGCCGACTACTTCGGCGGGCGGGCGCTCGGTTCGGTGATCGGCGCACTCTACAGCGGCGTCGGCGTCGGTGCGCTCCTGGGCTCGCCCGCCGCGGGCTATGCCTACGACTTCTTCGGCAGCTATGCCGGCGCCATTCTGGCCGGCGCCGCGCTCTGCGCCGTCTCCTTCGCCATCACGCTCCTGATGCCGGAGCCGGCGCGCTGGCTGGCGGAGCGGAAACAGTCGTCCTGACGCCGGGTCCGAGCCGACCCGCGATCCACGGCAGCGCCTCCCGCATCGCCTCCTCGAAGCGCCAGGGCGGATTTATGACGGCGAGGCCGCAGGCTGCGAGCTTGCCCGGCGCCGTGTCCGGCCCCAACCGCATCTCCATCACCAGCAGCTTCGTATCCTTCAAGGCGTCGACGAACCCGGCCGCGCCCTCCTCGTCCTTGATCGGATACCAGACCGCGTAGCAACCCGTTGCGAACCGCCGCAGGCCCTGCAGCACGGCGCGCAGTAAGGTCTCGAACTCGTCGGTCGCCTCGAACGGCGGATCGATCAGCACCAGGCCGCGACGCTCCACCGGCGGCAGCAGCGCCTTCACGGCGTGGTAACCATCGGCCTGCCGCACCTCGACGGCACGGTCGCCGGCGAACTCGCGTTTCAGGGCCAGGGCTTCCTGGGGATGGCGCTCGCAGGCGATGAAACGGTCACCCGGGCGCAACGCGGCCCGGATCAGGCGTGGCGAACCGGGATAGCGACGCAGCGCGGCCGACGGCGCACCGAACTTGCGGTCGTAGGCCAGGACGGCCGCGAGGTAGCGCGCCACGGCGGCCGGTGCGCCGGCCTTCCCGTCAGCCAGCAACCGGGCAATGCCGGCCTCGGCCTCGCCGGTGCGCCGCGCCTTGTCGGCCGCAAGATCGTAGCCGCCGGCGCCCGAGTGCGTGTCGAGCACGAACAGCTTCTTGTCCTTCGTCGTCAGCAGGCGCAGCAATTCGCAGAGGGCGGTATGCTTCAGGAGGTCGGCGAAATTGCCGGCGTGATAGCCGTGGCGATAGTTCATGCGCCTGCCTATAGCATCCGGGGTACGGATTGTGCTTCAACGGCTGCACGATCGAGGGGGACCAAATGGCCACGCATGAACTGCATTCTTCGCCCGATACCTGCCACTGGGGCTATTTCGACAGCCAGCTCGAACCGCAATTGCGCGTGAAGTCGGGCGACATCGCCACCATCCACTGTGTGTCTGGCGCTGCCGAAATCCTGCCGGGCGAGCCCTACAATGTGCTGCCCGAGCATCGCGAAATCCTCGGCAAGCTGAAACCCCACATCGGACGCCACATCCTGACCGGCCCGGTCCATGTCGAAGGCGCGGAGCGCGGCGACGTTCTGGCGGTCGAGGTGCTGGACATCAAGTTCCGCACCAACTGGGGCTGGAACGTCCAGCGCCCGCTGATGGGCACGCTGCCCGAGGACTTCCCCTTCTACCGCCTGACGCACATTCCGATCGATTCCAACCGCGGCGTCTGCACGATGCCGTGGGGTACCGAAATCCAGCTCAAGCCCTTCTTCGGCATCATGGGCGTGGCGCCGCCGGCCGAATGGGGCCAGTGCAGCTCGGTCGAGCCGCGCGCCTTCGGCGGCAACATCGACAACAAGCACTTCCAGGTCGGCACGACCGTCTACTTCCCGGTCTTTGCCGACGGCGGTCTGTTCTCGACCGGCGACGGCCACGGCGTGCAGGGCGATGGCGAGGTCAACCTGACTGCGCTCGAAACGTCGCTCTCGGGCACCTTCCGCTTCACCGTGCGCAAGGACATGAAGCTCACCAATCCGCGCGCCGAGACGGCGACGCACTGGATTACACACGGCTTCGACCAGGATCTCGACGACGCGGCCAAGGAAGCGCTGCGCGACATGATCCGGCTGATCACGGCCAAGACCGGCCTGAAGCCCGAGGACGCCTACATGCTTTGCAGCCTGCAGGCCGACCTGCACGTCACCCAGACAGTGGACGGCAACAAGGGCATCCACTGCATGATCGAGAAGAAGCTGATCGGCGGATGACGTGACCGGCCCGCATCTGCTCAACGAGGCGGTGGCGCGCCACGACGATGCCGAGTGGGCGCGCCACGCCCTGGAGATCATCCAGAACGACCAGCGACGCTCGGCCGACACACACCTGCTGCGGCTCGATATCCCGGCGCTGGAAGGGATCGACCTCTATCTGAAGGACGAGTCTACACACCCGACCGGCAGCCTCAAGCACCGGCTGGCGCGCTCGCTCTTTCTGTTTGGCATCTGCAACGGCCGCATCCGGCACGACACACCGATCGTCGAGGCCTCGTCAGGGTCAACCGCTATCTCGGAGGCGTACTTCGCGCGCCTGCTCGGGCTGCCTTTCCATGCCGTGATGTCGGCGACCACGTCGGCGGAGAAGATCCAGGAGATCGAGCGGCAGCACGGCAAATGTCACCTGGTAGCCGACGGCAAGGGCATCTACGCCGCGGCCGAGGAACTCGCGGGCCAGCTCGGCGGCGTCTACATGGACCAATTCACCTATGCCGAGCGCGCCACCGATTGGCGGGGCAACAACAACATCGCCGAATCGATCTTCGAGCAGATGAGCCGCGAACGTTATCCGGTGCCGACCTGGATCGTCATGAGCGCCGGGACCGGCGGCACCACGGCCACGCTCGGCCGCTACATCCGCTACAAGCGCTTTGCGACACGCCTCTGCGTCGCCGACCCCGAGTATTCTGCCTTCTTCGAGGCCTTCGCCAAGGGCAACGCCCAGGCGATCAGCGAGAAGGCCTCTCGCATCGAGGGCATCGGCCGGCCGCGGGTCGAGCCATCGTTCGTGCCCAATGTCATCGACCGCATGTTGCGGATACCCGATGTCACGTCGCTGGCGGCGATGCGCGTGCTCTCGCGGCAGCTCGGCCGCAAGGTCGGCGGATCGACGGGAACGAATTTCTTCGCGCTGTGCCTGCTCGCCTCGCGCATGCGCGCCGACGGGCTGAAGGGATCGCTGGTCTCGCTGATCTGCGACAGCGGCGAGCGTTACGGTCATACCTATTACAACGACGACTGGATCGCCGCTCAGGGTTTCGATCTCAGCTCCAACGAAGCGGCCCTGGAAGATTTCCTCCAAAGCGGCGAGCCGCTCGTCTAGTCACTCAAATCAGCGCTGCTTGCCTATTGAGGTTTGCGCGGCGGGGCATCCCGCGCAAGCTTGGGCACGACGACGGCCGGCGCTTCCGGCATTGGCAGACCAAACTCCTTCGGCCGATCGTTGAAATCCCTGCCGGGCATTGGAAGCGTAGCCTGGTTCCTGAAGTTCGGGCCTGCTGTTGCCCCATTGCCGGATACGATCGGCGGGCCGGATTCGTGAGTGGCGTTGAAGTCTTCGTTGAAGCGCTGCGGCGGTTCGGCCTGAGCCGCTCCCGCCCAGCCAGCGAGCATCACGAGCGCAAACATTGCGATTTTCATCGGACCTCTCCGAGCCTGATATCCAGTCAACTCGGAGAGGCGGATCGCGTTGCGCGAGGCGCCGCGAATTATGCAGGCTGCGCTGCCGGCTGACGCCGCACGGGCAACGGTGGGAAGGCCAGCGCCATGGCGACGGCGGCAAGCCCCATGCCGAAGGATGCGATGTAGAGGAAGCCGTAACCGTTGAACGTATCGAAGATCCAGCCGCCGACGGCCGGCCCCAAGGCCATGCCGAGGCTCGAGATCATCGCGGCGGCGCCGAACACGGTGCCCATGATACGCATCGGGAAATATTCGCGGGCGATCACTGCATAGAGCGGCATCACTCCGCCGTAGGCCATGCCGAAAAGGATTGCCACGGCATAGAACTCGCCGACTTCGCGCGTGAAATAGTAGCTGCCCGCACCCAAGGCCTGGACCATGAGGCCCAGCACGACGATCCGTCTTGCGCCGAACTTGTCGCCAAGCAGGCCAAACAGGATGCGCCCGCCCAATCCTGCCAGCCCTTCGACGCTATAGATCGTGACCGCTGTCATGGCCGAAAGTCCGCAGGTCAGCGCATAGCTCACTGTATGGAAGATTGGGCCCGAATGGGCGGCACAGCAGAAGAAGAACGTCCCGGCGAGGACGATGAACTGCGGGGAGCGCAGGGCCTGCGCCACCGTCATCCCCTCGCCTCCCTCGGCCGGCATCCCGGCGACCGCACTGCTCGCGGGCGGTGGGCGGCGTACCAGGAGCGCCGCAGGGATGAGGAGCACCCAGGACATGACGGCAATTACGAGCAGTGCCGTGCGCCAGTCGTAGGACCCGATCAGCCAGCTCGCGAATGGCGAGACCGTCATCGGCGCGACGCCCATGCCGGCGGAGACGAGCGAAACCGCAAGGCTGCGACGCTCCTCGAACCATCCGGTGACGGTGGCGATCATCGGCGCAAAGACCGCGCCGGCCGCAACGCCGACCACTACGCCGTAGATGATCTGGAATTCGAGCAGGCTGGTGGCGCGGCTCGCCAGGGCAAGGCCCAACCCTAGCAAGATTGCGCCGGCCAGCACGACGATGCGCGGGCCGAAACGATCGGTGAGTGCCCCCCAACCGAAGGCCGCGATCCCCATTGTCAGGAAGTCGAGCGTCATGGCGCTCGAAATACCGGTGCGCGACCAGCCGGTGGCATCCGACATGGGCTGCAGAAAGACCGCGAGCGAGAACATGGCGCCAATGGCGACACAGCCCATCAGCGCCCCGGCGCCGACGATGACCCAGCCGTAAGACCGTTCCATGGCCGATCCTTTCGAATGATCGAAATACTTAACTAATAGGTTAAGTATTTAGGCGGCTCTTGGCAAGTGAGGAAAACGCCCGCCTCGGGATGGTCAGTCTGGCTTGATGTTGGCGTCGCGGATGAGACGCCCGAACCGCTCGTATTCCTGGGCGTTGAAGCGGGCGAACTGCTCGACGCTCATGTTCCCCGGCTCACCGCCGAGACCGCGCAGCTTTGCCTGGACGTCAGCCAGGGCTATGGCACGGGCGAGCTCCACCTGCAGCCGAGCGACCACATCGGGCGGCGAACCCGCCGTCACGTAGACGGCATACCAGGTCGTCATATCGAAGCCCGTCAGTCCCGCTTCGGCCAGGGTCGGCACATTCGGCAGCTCGCTGCTGCGACGATCGGAAGTCACGGCCAGCGCCTTGAACTTGCCGGCCTTGATCTGGCCCATCGCCGAGGATGTCGTGTCGAACATCATCTGGATATTGCCGGCGATGATATCGAGATGAGCCTGCGCGCTGCCCTTGTAGGGCACATGCACGCCCTTGACGCCCGCCGCTATATCAAAGGCTTCGCCGGCGATATGCTGCGTGCTGCCGACGCCCGACGAGCCATACTTGAACTCGCCCGGCTTCGTCTTCATCAGCGCGATCAGCTCCTGCACCGAATTGACCGGCACCGACGCCCCGACCACCAGCACATTCGGCACGCTCACCACGAGGCCGATCGGCGTCAGGTCCTTGATCGGATCGAAGCCCAGCTTGAGAAGATGCGGCGCAATCGCCTGCCCGGTGTTGGTGGCGACGAGCAGCGTATGGCCGTCGGCCGGCGCCTTCGCCGTGAGATCGGCGGCGATCGTGTTGGAAGCACCGGGCTTGTTCTCGACCAGGAACGTGCCCTTGAGCTGCTCGGTAAACTTGTCTGCGAGCATGCGCGCCACGATGTCGGTGCCGCCACCGGCATTGGCGCCGACCATCAGCCGCACCGGCTTGGTCGGATAGGTCGTCTGAGCGCCGGCACCCAATGGGACCAGCAGGGCTGTGGAAGCGAGAAAGAACCTGCGTTTCATGGCGCTGGCTCGACCGACAATTCGGTCCCGTTCACCGCCTTCACGCGCACCTTGCTGCCTTTGACCATATCAGGGCCGGAAACGCTCCAGCTTCCGTCGCCGAGATTGACCCGGCCGCGACCGTTGAGGATCGGCGCATCGAGCACGAAGGTGCGGCCGATCATGGCGTCGCCACGCGCGTTCAGGGTGTTGGGCGGCCCGTCGATATACTGCAGGCGCCGCAGACTCCGCCGCAGGCCGATGGCGGAGGCCACGGACACGACCGCGAAGATAAGGAGCTGAAATTCGAGTGAGAGGTCGGAAACGATCAGGAGGACAAAGCCCGCGGCCAGCGCCCCGATCGCCACGAACATGAACACCACGCCGGGCAGCATCATCTCGAAGACAAGCAGCACCGCCGCGAGCGCCCACCAGTACCAGAAGATGATCTTGAAGCTCATGGCTTAACCTGCGTTGGGAACCGAGCCCCGTGATCGCGGAGCGGCATCGGCTGCGCGTGACTGCGCCTCCTTGGCCAACTCGCCGATGCCGGCGATCGACGCCATGACGCCGGCCGCCTCCACGGGAAGGAAGAAGACCTTGGAGTTGTTGCTGGAGCCCATGCGCGAGAGCGCTTCGACGTACTTGGTGCCGAGGAAGTAGTTGGTTGCCTGAACGCCGTTGCCGGCGATCGCCTGCGCCACCACGGACGTCGCCTTGGCTTCGGCCTCGGCCAGACGCTCGCGCGCTTCGGCATCGCGATAGGCGGCTTCGCGCCGGCCCTCGGCCGTCAGGATCGCCGACTGCTTCTCGCCCTCGGCGCGCTGGATGCTCGATTCGCGCACGCCCTCGGCTTCGAGGATGGTGGCGCGCTTCTCGCGCTCGGCCTTCATCTGCCGGCCCATCGACGCGACCAGATCCTCGGGCGGCGCGATGTCCTTGAGCTCGATGCGCAGGACCTTGACGCCCCACGGGCCCGTCGCCTGGTCGATCACAGCCAGCAAGGTATTGTTGATATCGTTGCGCTTGGACAGAACTTCGTCGAGCGCCATGTTGCCCATGACCGAGCGGATGTTGGTCAGCGCCAGGTTGGTAATGGCGAGGTGGAGGTTTTGAACCTCGTAGGCTGCCCGCGCCGCATCGATCACTTGATAGAAAGCGACCGCGTCGACCTGCACCGTGGCGTTGTCCTTGGTGATGACCTTCTGAGCCGGGATGTCGAGCACGTTCTCCTGCATGTTCATCTTGCGCCCGATGGTGTCGATGAAGGGCACGATGAGATGCAGTCCGGGCGGCAGAGTGCGCGTGTACTTGCCGAACCGTTCGATCGTCCAGTTCGTCCCCTGCGACACGGTCTTGACGCCCGCGAACACAAGGACCAACGCCACGACAACCAACGCCAGAACGAAGATCAGCGCACCAGACATGCTCAAGCCTCCCCGACTTTCCCAAGGACCCTAGCCCATGCGCGTGCGGGGGGCCAACGTTGACGCTACAGTCCGGCAATCGTTGCAGGAGGCGTCTGCGTGCTTGAACCTGTCTGGGAACCGCTGACCAGCTACCGCAGTTATCCGCCCGAACAGATGACAGCGCGGGCAAAGTCTTTTCATGCCGAACTTCGTCGCAGACGCACAGTACGCGACTTTGATAGCCGCCCGGTGCCACGCGATGTCATCGAGACATGCCTGCTCTCCGCCGGCACCGCACCGTCGGGAGCAAATCTGCAGCCCTGGCACTTCGCTGTAATAGAGAGTCAAGCAGCCAAGAAGCGTATCCGCATCGCGGCCGAAGCAGAGGAGCGCACCTTCTATAGCGGACGCGCCCCCAGGGAGTGGCTCGAAGCGTTGGCGCCTCTTGGCACGGATGCCGACAAGCCATTCCTCGAAGAGGCGCCGTTATTGATCGCAATCTTCGCGCAGAAGTCCGGCACGCGACCCGATGGCCGCACCGTGAAGCACTACTACGTGCCGGAATCGGTCGGCATCGCGACGGGCTTTTTGATCGCGGCCCTACATGATGCAGGTCTGGCCACCCTCACGCACACGCCCAGTCCAATGGGTTTCCTGAACGAAATCTGTGCCCGCCCGGCCTGGGAGAAGCCGACGATCCTGCTGGTGGTCGGCTATCCCAAGGCAGATTGCCGGGTGCCCCATCACGGCGGGTTGAGAAAGACCCTCGAAGAGATCAGCTCGTGGATTTAGGCACGCCCTAGTGGCGTGTGTCGGTCGCCAGCCAGCGGTCGAGAAAGTCGTCGATCCAGCGATCGAGGGGCGGATCGTAGAGCGGATGCATAGAGAGGTGAACGCCACGCTGCTGCGCACCCGGCATCTTGAGCCGTTCCGACGCCTTCATCGTCCAGATGTTCTTCATCTCGAGCGTGACCTCGGGATGGAACTGGAAGCCGAAAGCGTTGGGGCCACAGCGGAAGCCCTGGACGGGATAGCGATCATTGGTCGCCAACAGCTCGCAGCAGTCCGGAATGGTCATGCCCTCGCGGTGCCACTGGTACACCTTCATCGGCGCCTTGAACCAGGTGCGACCGGCTTCCGTCGGCTCGATATCGACATAGCCGATCTCGACCAGGCCCTGGGGATGCGGGCCGACCCGGCCACCGGCGGCGCGCGTCAGAAGCTGGGCACCGAGGCAAAGGCCAAGATAAGGAACACCGGCCTCGACCACCCGGGGAATCCAGTCGAGCTCACACTTGATGCCGGCGAGCGTGCCGCAATCGTTAGCCGACATCGGGCCGCCGAAGATTACCACGCCGGCATAGTCGGACAGGTCCTCGGGCAGTTCGCAGCCAAGATTTGGGCAAAGACGATGAAGCTCGTAGCCGCGCTTCTCGAGGAGGGCGCCGACCCGACCGGGCCGCGAATGCTCCTGATGCACGACGATAGCTATCTTCTTGGGAGAAATTTTTTTGGGCTTCTCAGCCATTACCGTCATGGATTTGCAAGATACGTGTCGCTTGTGGCAACGACAAGGCGAACCGCCAGCGGAGGGACGAAATGGCGCGGCAGCTCGATTTCTACTTTGATTGCTCCAGCCCGTGGACCTACCTCGCCTTCCACGCGATCCAGCCTCTCGCCGCCGAAACGGCCGCAGAGATCGTCTGGAAGCCCATCCTGGTCGGCGGCGTGTTCAACACGGTCAACCAGACGGTCTATGAGAGCCGCGCCCAGCCCAATCCGCGCAAGCAGGCCTACATGCTGCAGGACCTCGCGGCCTGGGCGAAGCTGTACGATCTCGGCATCGTCTTTCCGCCCAAGGTCTTTCCGGTGAACAGCGTGAAGTGCATGCGCGGCGCCTTCGTCGCCCTCGACGAGGGCAAGCTGGTGCCGTACGCGACGGCCGCGTTCGAGGCCTATTGGGGCAACGACCTCGATATCGCGCAGGAGGCCGTACTTGCCGACATCGCGACGCGGGCAGGACTGGAGCGTCAACGTTTCTTCGCGGGCATAGAAACCGACTCCTGCAAGGCACGCCTGCGCACAAATACCGACGAGCTGATCGCGCGCGGCGGCTTCGGCAGCCCGACGATCTTCGTGGGCGACCAGATGTTCTTCGGCAACGACCGCATGCCGCTGATCAAAGCGGCATTGGAAGCAGCCTAACGGAGGCAAAATGGGTGCCAACGACGACCCGCAATTCTGGGCGAAGGCGCGGGCCCATCTCGTCCGCTATGGCGGCGCCTTCACGCCGATGATTGCCGAACGGGCCGAAGGCAATTATTTCACCGATGCCGACGGACGGAAGATCCTGGATTTCACCTCCGGCCAGATGAGCGCCATCCTGGGCCACAGCCACGCCGAGATCGTTGCCGTCGCCCGACGCTATGTCGGCGAGCTCGATCATCTCTATTCGACCATCCTGTCCCGCCCGGTCGTCGACCTGGCGGCGCTGATTGCCGAGATCTCGCCGGGCAAGCTCGACCGCGTGCTGCTGGTCTCGACCGGGGGCGAGTCGAACGAAGCCGCCCTGCGGATGGCGAAGCTCGTGACCGGCCGCCATGAGATCGTTGCCATGAGCCGGTCCTGGCATGGCGTTACCGGGGGCGCGGCGTCCGCGACCTACTCATCCAGCCGCAAGGGCTACGGACCGCCACAGCCAGGATCCCTGGTCCTGCCCTCGCCCGACACCTATCGCTCACGCTTCATCGACGAACGCGGCGTTTACGACTGGAAGACCGAGCTGGATTTCGGCTTCGACCTTGTCGACCGGCAATCAAGCGGTTCCCTGGCCGCCTGCATTGTCGAGCCGATCCTGAGTTCGGGTGGCGTGCTTGAACCGCCCGAGGGTTGGATGGCGGCGCTGGCGGAGAAGTGCCGCGAGCGCGAGATGCAGCTCATCTTCGACGAGGCGCAGACCGGCCTTGGCCGTACCGGCCATCTGTTTGCCTGTGAACGTGACGGCGTGGTGCCTCAGTATCTCACTCTGTCCAAGACATTGGGCGCTGGCCTGCCCCTCGCCGCCATGCTGACCACACCGGAGATCGAGGACATCGCGGCGGAGCGTGGTTACCTCTTCTATACGACCCATGCCTCCGATCCCCTGCCCGCCGCCGTCGGCCTCAAGGTCATCGAGGTGATCCTGCGCGACCGCTTCACGGAGCGCGCGGCAACCCTCGGTGGTCGTCTGAAGGAGGGGCTACAAGCCTTACAGCAGCGCTACGACTGTATTGGCGACGTCCGCGGTCGCGGTCTGCTCCTCGGCCTCGATCTGGTGAAGGATCGCCGCTCGCGGACGCCGGACCCCGAACTCGCCCAACGGGTGGCGCGCGCCTGCCTGGACCTTGGCATGATGACCAGCGTGGTCCGCGGTGGCTTCGGCGTCTTCCGCATCGCCCCGCCCCTTACCTCGACCGAAGCCGAAATCGACCTCGGCCTGGAGATCTTCGACCGGGCGATCACCAAAGCTTTACAGTGAAATCGTCAGATTTCCCGACCTTCTCGCTCCGGAATCGGCATTTACATTTGAAACGAGCCTCTATCTGTTGTACCCGCTGGCGGTTTCCGGGCCATGTGTTGGGAGTGTGCGGATGATCAAGGTGTTCACGCAGGTAGCGATTCTCTCGGCATGTACCCTAGCGCTGGGCGCCTGCACGCTCGGGCAGGCCAGTACGGCATCGGCGCCCGCCAAGGCGGCAGCCCCCGATTACCAGGCGCCCGCCCCGCCGCCGCCGCCGGCCGGTCAGATCCGCGCCATCTGCTACAATGAAGCCGACATCACCCACGTCCGGTCCCGCATGGTCCAGCAGGAACTGCAGGTCATCACCCTGCAGTGCCAGGGCGCCGGCGGCACTCGCGCCTACGAGCGCACCTATGCCGATTTCGTCGGCAAGTTCCGGGCTGAGTTTGCCACCAATGCGCGTGCACTCTCCCAGGTAGCTGCCCGCAAGCGCCTCAACGTCGATACCCTGGTAACCGAAATCGCCAATCGCACGGCTCAGCGCGCCCAGGTCGACAAGGAATTCTGCTCCCGCGGCAAGCGCGCCTTCGACTGGGCGCTAGATGCCAAGGTGACCAGCCTTGCCCAGGTGCCGCCGCCGTACGATATCGGCGCCGACATGAACATCTGGCCCTGCCCGGCCCAGTAACCGGCGCCAGGCGCACAGCAAAAAGGCGGCCTCACAGGCCGCCTTTTCTTTTGGGCGGGGCGGTTTCTCAGATGTGCTGGGCAGCGCCGCTTCGGCCGCCGCGTGTCGCGTCGATGGTTGCCGACGTCGCCGCTTTCAGCACCGCGAGGTAGCCCGGCTTGATCTCCATACCGTCGCAGCGGCCAGCCGCCAGCAGAAGCCGGTGAGCCTCCGGAAGGCGCCAGCAGGGCACGAACATGAAGAGGTGGTGTTCCAGGTGGTAGTTCACCCAATAGGGCGCCACCAGGAGCCGCACCAAGGGGTTGGCATAGGTCGTTCGAGTATTGCGCAACGGATCGTCGTTATCGGGTACGACCGCGTGCTCGGCGATGTTCCGGATCCGGCTGATGAACTGGTACCAGGTGGCGAGCGGCAGCAGCCATAGCGCCGGGTAGAGCCACCAGTAACCTGCGATGCTGCAGGCGATCAGCATTGCAGCATTCACCAGCAAGGCACCCTTCTCGCGCTGCCAGAGCCGTCCCAGGCGAACAGTCAACGACGCATCGGCCGGGCCCAGACCACGGCGGATCTGGTCGCCGCGGCGCAGGTAGGCCGTCCGGCCCGTGAGGTCCCGCACGATCTTCCGCCGCAGGCTGGTACGGCTGATCGGAAACGGCGCCGAAAGACCGAGGTCGGGATCGCCCGCCTGCTGTGTGAAGCGGTGGTGCTGCAGATGATAAGGCCGGTAGAGCGTCAGGCTCGTGAACACCGGAAAAGCGCAGAGCCAGGTTCCCACCCAATCATTGAGACGCCGGTCGGCGAAAAGGAGTCCATGCGCGGCGTCGTGCATCAGGATGGCGAGGCCGAGCTGGCGGCCACCGATCACCATCACGCCGAGCAGGAAAGTGAACGGATTGGGCCACCATGCGAAAAACGCCATGCTGCCCAGGATCAAGGCCCAGGCGTGCAGCACGAGCAGCATGCCGACGACGTTCGATTTGGCGCCGAGCCGCCGCTTGTCTTCCAGGCTCAGAAGGTCTTTTGCAGCGTTCATCGAGCCAAGGCTGGGCGCGGTCGTAACGACTGTCAACGCTGGCTCCAACCCGCTATCGTTCGACCATGCAAAGCAAGACAGTACGAACGGACGTCCTTGAGCTCGCCTACGAGGAGCACGGCCCTGCCGACGGCGCGGCTGTCATTTTGCTGCACGGTTTTCCCTATGACGCCCGCGCCTTCGACGAGGTGGCGCCGGCGCTGGCGAGCGACGGCAATCGCGTGCTGGTGCCTTATCTCCGCGGCTATGGACCCACGCGTTTCCTCTCGCGCACGACCCCGCGCTCGGGCGAACAAGCAGCACTCGGCCACGACCTGCGTCAGATGATGGATGCACTCGGCATCGAACGGGCGGCCCTTGCAGGCTACGACTGGGGCGGACGGGCCGCCTGCATCGTGGCTGCCCTATGGCCCGAGCGCGTGCGCTGCCTGGTGAGCTGCACGGGCTACAACGTCCAGAACATCGCCACCTCGGCCGAGCCGGCACCGGCCGCGGCAGAGCACCGCTTCTGGTACCAGTATTACTTTCATACGGAGCGCGGACAGGCCGGGCTCACCAAGAACCGTCGCGACATCTGCAAACTTCTCTGGAAGCTCTGGTCGCCGGAATGGACGTTCGACGACGCCACCTTCGAACGGTCAGCTTCTTCCTTCGACAATCCCGATTTCGTCGACGTTGTGATCCAGTCCTATCGCCATCGCTACGCCTATGCGAAAGGTGATCCTGCACTGGAATCCATCGAAGCTGAGCTTGCCAAACAACCGAAGATTTCCGTACCAACCATCAACCTGCACGGCGGCCACGACGGTGTCGGCCCGGCCCCGAAGATCGACCACCAGACCGGTCATTTTACCGGCTCCTATGAACGGCGGATCCTCCCGGGGATTGGCCACAACGTCCCGCAAGAAGCGCCTGCCGACACGGTGGCGGCGTTACGTGATCTGATGAAAGCAAATCAAAGATGACCGACATTGCACTGATTGGCGCGACCGGAAACGTCGGCAGCCGCGTCCTCACCGAAGCCCTTTCGCGTGGTCACGCGGTCACGGCCCTTACCCGGGATGCCTCCAAGGTGAAGCCTCGCGCCGGGATGACGGTGAGGCAAGGCAGCACGACGGACACGACAAACCTCGCCGCTATTCTCGCGGGCCATGCGGCTGTCATCGCGTCGGTCAAATGGAATGAAGCCAATGTCCACGACGTGCTCGACGCCGTGCGCCGCTCCGGCGTGAAGCGCGTCCTGTTCGTCGTCGGTGCCGGCAGTTTGATCCGATCCGACGGCCGCACGCATCTCGACCATATGGCCGACAGGGGAGTGCAACCGCCGACCTCCAAGCCCGCGTCCCTGGCGCTCGCGGAACTGCGCAAGGTGACCGACCTCGACTGGACGGCGATCTCGCCTCCGGCCTCGATCCGCCCCGGTGAACGTACCGGCGAATTCCGGCTCGGTGGGGATCATCTGCTCGAAGACGACGAAGGCCAGAGCCAGATCAGCTTCGAAGATTTTGCCATTGCGATCGTCGACGAGATCGAGAAGCCCAAGCACTCTCGCCAACGCTTCACGGCAGCCTACTGAGCGGCCGCCTCTACTCCAGCGTTTCCAGAAGCCGCGTGCAGAGATAGGTCCGCGGCACCAGCGACGAGTAGTAGATCTGCTCGTCGATGGCATGTGCGCCCTTGCCGTCGGCACCAAGGCCATCGAGGGTCGGGATGCCGAGGGCTGCCGTGAAGTTGCCGTCGCTGCCGCCACCGGTCAGCGGCACGTCGTTCAGTTCCTTGCCGATCTCGCGGTAGATCGCCTGCGCTTTCTCGAACAGCGACGTGATACCGGCATCCTTCTGGTAGGGCGGCCGGTTCATGCCGCCGTCGACCGTGAGTTCGACGTCCTTGCCGATCGGCTCCAGGTTCAGGAACCAGTGGGTCATTTCCTCGGCGAGCTGCTGGGTCGGCACGCGCAGGTCGACATCGGCCACGCACTCGGCCGGCGTCACGTTCACGCCGCTGCCGCCGCGGATCAGGCCAACGTTGCAGGTGATGCCGCGAGCATAGTCGGTCTTGCCCTCGATGCGCTCGATCTGCCGCGCCATTTCGAGAATGGCACTGCGGCCGTCCTGATGGCGGACACCGGAATGGGCGGCCCGGCCCTTTACCGATAATGTGAAGCGCCCGACGCCCTTGCGTGAGGTCACGACCTTGTCGCCATCGCGGCCCGGCTCCATGACCAAGGCGTATTTGTGGCCCTTGGCGGCCACTTCGATACGCGCCCGCGAAGTCGGGCTGCCGACTTCCTCCTCAGGGATGAACAGAAAAGTGACGGGCAGCTTGGTCCGCTTGCCCTGGCGGATCAGGTGGCGCAGCGCATAGTAGGCGATATAGCCGCCTGCCTTCATGTCGTAGATGCCGGGACCGAAGATGCTGTCGCCTTCGCGACGCACCTTCAGTTCCTTCTCAATCATGCCGATGGGATGCACGGTGTCGAGATGGGCGAGGACCAGGATGCCCTTGCCCTCGCCCCAGGGCGTCTTCGCCTCGAGGATGTCACCGAACCCGTCACGTCCCGGGATGCGCTCGAGCTTCAGCCCGAGGTCACGGAACTGGCCTTCGACATGATCAACGACTTTGTTGACCGACTTGGCGTCGTGGCTCGGGCTTTCGATGCTCACCCATTCAACGATGCCGCCGAGAACCTCTTCGGCATCGATCTTGGGCTCGTTCTTCATCCTCTCGGCGGCCATTGGTCTAAGCCTTCCTCAGATCGGATCCCAGGTGAAGTACTCAGGCGAGCGCTTGAGGTCGGTGAAGAAGGGCTTCATCGACGGCACTGCATGCTCGGCAATCGCTTCGAGGGTCCAGCCGTCGGAGTTGTGCACCGAGCGCACCGGGCGGTTGGCGTTGAACAGCATGATCTCGTTCATGCGCACACCGAAGATCTGCGAGGAGATGCCCTCGGCCGCATCGGAGAGCAGAAACACCGCCATCGGCGCGATCTTGGCCGGCGTCATCCGCTTGGACCGCTCAAGCCGCACCTTCTGCGCTTCGGTGTCGGCAGGAATGGTGCCGATCATGCGCGTCCAGGCGAACGGCGAGATGCAGTTCGAGCGGACGTTGAAGGCCGCCATGTCGAGGGCAATCGAACGCGACAGGCCGATGACGCCCATCTTGGCCGCCGAGTAGTTGGCCTGGCCGAAGTTGCCCACGAGGCCCGACGTCGACGTGAAGTGCACGAAGGCACCCGACTTCTGCTCCTTGAAGTAGTTGGCGGCGGCACGGCTGGTGTTGAACGTGCCGTTCAGATGCACGTCGATCACCATCTTCCAATCCATGTGGCTCATGCGATGGAAGATGCGGTCGCGCAGGATGCCGGCATTGTTGATGACGCCGTCGATGCGACCGAAGTTCTCGACGCCGGCCTTGATCATGCGCTCCGCGCCTGCCGGATCGGCAACGCTATCGCCGTTGGGAACTGCCTGACCGCCGAAGGCCTTGATCTCGTCGCAGACCTTCTGCGCCGGGCTGACGTTGCCGCTGCCCTCGCCGTCGACTGCGCCACCGAGATCGTTGACCACCACCTTGGCGCCTTCTTTGGCCGCCAGCAGCGCCATCTCACGACCGATACCGCCGCCCGCGCCGGTGACCAGCACGACCTTGTCCTTCAGCATGTTCGCCATCGACTTTTCCTCTCCTCCTGATACTGCGCAGGATGTACCCCAAGACAGTCGGCGGCGGGAAGCCTCGTGGTTGCCCGAGAAAAGTTCGCTGTCGCGCCGCGATCCACTGCCGCACGCTTTCGCTCAGCGGAGGAACGTCATGAGCCATGAGCAGAACGTCACCCGACACTACGAACATGGATCTCTGGAGAGCGCGATCCTCGGTGCCTTGAAGGCAGCCGGCAAGGATCTGGACCGTCTCAGCCACAGTGACCTGGCCCTCGTCGACGAGTTCCATATCGGTGGCCGACCGGCAACCAAGGACCTCGGCGACCAGATCGATCTGCCGCCAGGCTCACGCTGCCTCGACATCGGCAGCGGTATCGGTGGCCCTTCGCGCTATTTCGCGGCCGAGCGTGGCTGGAGGATCGACGGTATCGACCTGACTCCCGAATACGTGGAGATCGCGCAGCGGCTCTCCCAGCGCGTCGGCATGGGCGATACCGTCACCTATCGGCAGGGAAGCGCCACCTCCCTGCCCTTCGCAGATGCGACTTTTGACGGCGCCTACATGCTGCATGTCGGCATGAACATTTCGGACAAGGCGACAGTCTTTGCGGAAGTCCATCGCGTCCTGAAACCAGGTGGCATTTTTGCCATCTACGATGTCATGCGCGAAGGCGATGGCGAGGTCAGCTATCCGGTGCCATGGGCGTCCGAACCGACGACCAGTCATCTCGAGAGTGCCACGTCGTACGAAACGATGCTGCGTGCAGCCGGCTTCACGATCGTCAAGAAACGCAGTCGCCGGGAGTTCGCCCTCGAATCGATGCGCCGTCGAGCACAGGCCGGCCCACCGGGCCTGGGCCTGCCTATCGTCATGGGGCCGACGGCAGCTCAGAAACTCGCCAACATGGCGTCCATGGTCGAACGCGGCATCTTTGCGCCGACCGAAATGATCAGTCGGGCAGCGTGACGGTCGTGGAGCCGTGTTTCAGCAAGCGCGCGCTCCAGAGCATCGCAATAGCGAAAGGCGCGAGGCCGATCACCAGCGGCATGGCAACGTAGCGGCAGCCGACGATCGTCAGAACCGCCACCGTCACAGTGCCCATGGCGCCCATGCCCATCTGCGCGAGGCCCGCCAGCGACGATGCCGTGCCGGCGAGTTTGGGAAACATGCCGACGGCTCCCGCGTTGGCATTGGCCACGATCATGCCGGTGCCGAAGCTCAGCACCATGTGCGGCCCCACGATCGCCCACCACGTCACGACCTCGGAGAGTGAAAGGGCCGCCATGCCGACGAGTGCCGCCACGTGGAACCAGCCCGAGAATTGGATGATCGTCGTAGGCGCAACCCGCCCCATCAGGCGGTTGTTCACGAAGGTACCCGCGGTGAAGCCGCCCACCGAAAGCAGCACGATCAACCCGAACTCACGCGGGCTGAATCCCAGGCTCTCCTGCAGGATGAACGGAACGCCCGCCAGCATGCCGAAGTTTATGGCAAAGGCGAAGCCCAGCGGGAGGATGTGGCCGAGGAAGCGGCGGTCGCGCAGCATCTCGCCCGAACCACGCAGCAGGCTCTTGAAATTGACCCGTTCGCTGCGGAACTTGTTGGTCTCGCCGAGGCCCACGAGAACGACCAGGAACAGGATCGTGCCGAAACCGCCGACGAACCAGAAGGTCGCCCGCCAGCTCGCCCATTCGCCCAGGAAGCCGCCGATCGTTGGAGCGAGCGATGGCGCGATGTTCTGGCCGAGCGAAATCCAGCTCATCACCAGAGGCATTTCCTTGAACGTGTAGGCATCACGCGTCAGCGCCCGGCCGAGCACCGACCCGGAAGCCGCCCCCAATCCCTGCAGGATGCGCAGGCCAATCAGCCCGCCGATGGATGGCGCAAAAGAGCAGGCGAAAGTAGTCAGCGTAAAGAAAAAGAGACCGCCCAGCAGGACCGGCCGCCGGCCGTAGCGATCGCTCAATGGCCCGTAGAAAATCTGCCCCACCGCGAAGCCGATCATGTACGTCGTCAGAGTCAGCTTTACACTGTCAGGCGTCGTTACGAGGTCGTGCCCGACCGACGGCATGACCGGCGTGTAGATGCTCATTGTGAGTGGGCCAAAACTGCCCAGCGCCACCAGCAGGGCGATGTACGCGGCCGACCGCGGCTTCAAGGTCACGACAGCGTCACTTCGGCTTGGCTTCCGCAGCACCCTCGGCGCCGAAATCGCCCCCCAACGGCATTTCCTCCTGTACCCGTGTCATGCGCGGGTAATAGTGACGGAATGCGCCGCGGATCTCGTCGAACGGGATGTCCGCAAACACGCCGCGATAGGCGAGATACTCCATGTGCCGCCGCCCGCTGAGATCGAACGGGTGATAGATCGAATCGCCCACGGCATCCCAATCGAGCGGCTTCAGGCCGAACTTCTCGGTTAGCTCGCGATTGAAGGCCGGCGTCGCCTTGACCCAGCGCCCGTCGAGCCAGACGTCAGTGTAGCCGTGATAGTAGAAGACATCGCAGCCCATCAGCTCGGCAAGCCGCTTGGTTGTCATGTGGTTGCGCACGTCGGCATAGCCGACCCGCGCCGGGATACCCGCAGCCCGACACACCGCTGCCATCACGCCGGCCTTGTTCACGCAGTAGCCGTGCCCGGAGGCAAGCGTCGCGCTGGCGCGATAGGCTTCGCGCTTCATCGGTGTGTTGTAGGGGTCGTAACGCAGATCGTCGCGTACGGCGTAGTAGAGGCGCAGTGCCCTTTCTTTGTCACCGCCGTCGCCAGCAACTCGTCTTGCATAGGCTACGATCTCGGGGTGTCCTGAATCGACCAGATCACCCGGCTGGCGATAAGCCTCAAGGCTGGCGCCGTCGCGCACGACGTCGTCCTGGGTGGTCCTGAGGGAATCGTAGTCCATACGCTGGGTTGTTTAATGCAAGAGTTGGGAAAGTCCATGAGTGACGATGCGCAATTCACCCATGCGCAGATGGTACGCTTCGACCGCGTGCTCTCCGGGCCGCCGGAACGGACCTGGGCCGTGCTTGCCGACGCCGGCAGCCTGCCCGGCTGGTATGGCGCCGGCCATATCGAGCCGCGTGCCGGAGGCGCCGTCGAACTGATGGGAGGTCATATCAAGGGCGTCGTGACCCAATGGCGACCCACGGAGCGGCTCGCCTACACCTGGAATGTCTTCAATCCAGGCGACGCCGTTTCGCCCTATCCCGAATCCTATGTGACGTTCACTCTGGCGGCCGTCGGCGACGGCACCGTGCTGACGCTCGAGCATCTGCCGGTGCTGGAGCAGTTCGTGCGCCTGAACGCCGTGGGATGGCACACCTATCTCGATATGGTGACGGCCGCCGTCCGCGGCGGACCGGTCGAGGGCCGCGACATCTACATGAAGGCCAACGCCAGACGCTACAACGTCGACCTTGCTTAAGGGTAATGATCTATCGAGAAGACGACCAACGCGTCCATGCTCCTCGTTGCAAGCTTTGTCGTATCAGGGCTAATAGCGACTTCCACAATCTCGGAACTATCTGTCGCGCGCAAGACTTCGACAAACTGATCAGTACTACCATTCTTGGATAGGTAGACCGCTTTCGAACATCCGACAGAAAACAATCGCCTGCTGTCACTTGCCTCAAGATAGCAGCCCCTTCCCTCTATCTCCTGCCGTGAAACTAGCTGCCCGCTCCCCAAGTCCCATGCGGTGATCTCATACATTTCGCCGTACTTCAGTCCGGTCGCGACGATCATGTGCCGACCATCGGCTGAGTAAAATGCCCGCCCGCCCCATCCGTCGAGCGGACTCGTCCAGGTCTCAGGACGAATTTCGAGATCAAACGTCCCTTTCCCGTAGTCCCAGATGAAGATCGATTTTCTGTGAAGAATGACGACCCGTGATCCCGCCGGGTCTGCTCCAATCACTTTCCAGCGGTCAGGATCGGTCGAAAACAACGGAGACAAAAGCGGACGCAATCCATCGCGACCAATGTCAAATGCCGCCAACCCCTCCTTTGCGTGGACGAGCAATGACTTCTGGTCATAAGACTGGAAAAATTCCGAAGTCCAGGCCACTGCCGGAGCCATGTGGCGAACTGCCAGAGAGTGTCCGTCGATCTGGAGGAAGCGCCAGTTCCGCCGCTCATCCACTCGCTCGATCGCCCAGATAGTATTGCCGTCCTTAGAGCGGGCTATCGACGACCAGCCGACAGGCGTTTTGATTATCGTTCTCGTATCCGCCGCAAGATCGAACCGCACAAGGTTCGTATCTCGCCGCTCCCAGGAGTGCTCTGTGAACGGAGCCTCGGTGCCCATAAGAGCCACACCGCCCGCCGACCATTCAACCCTAGGGCGAGCATTAAAGGAGGCGAACCTAAACGCATTCGTTCTTGTCAATTTGCCATTCGACGGAATCGGGCTGCGGCGCCAAAGCCATACTGCAGGATCTCGCTCACCCGCTTTGATGGCATCTGCGACGAGATGAGGCTCAGCATCCAGTTTCGTGATCAGTTGAAGTTCATATGCAGCGATCAGGCCTTCAGTGCTGGTTGGCCCCAGCTCCGACTGCCATTGACGGAAATGGGCTGCCGCTTCATCGAACCTTTCCAGCCTTCGCAGCAACTCCCCTTGCAAAACAATGTACTTCCGACGTTCGGCACCATCGACAGCAGCAATATCGCGAGGAAGCCGTCTTACAAGCTCGGACGCGTAGCGTATGTACCGCTCGTCGTGTGCCTCCCATGTGGCCGAGAGTAGCTTTTCCGAAGCCTCGGAATGAGCACCACCAGATCGATCAATCAGCCAGAATGCTCTAAAATACGGCGTCTCGTCCTTCGTAGCCTGGTAGTCGTCTGAAAGGACAAAGGGTCTCAGCTTCTCTAGTTCTACATCGTCAAATTTGCTTTTGTAGAAGACGAATCCGTTTGTTGGACAGACCGCGATTGGCCAAGGGCTAGTGATGACTCCGACCTTTTTAAGGTCGAGCTGCTGTCCCAAGGTCGTACCGGAACCCTGCCCAACGAAGCGAAACTTCACCCCGTCATAGGGGCAGACTTTCTCTTCCTCCAAAGGAGTTCGAGCAAGCACACTCGCTGTAGTACCGGCAGCAAACAGGATTGCCGCGATGACCAATCGACCAATGGTCCCAAGACTGTTTGCCCCCATGTGCCCTAGGCCCTTGTCAAAGCTATAGCGAGGGTGGCGCGTCGGCGTCGGACTTCACTAGGAAGTGCGCGTTGGCCGTGGCGACCGGCTTGGAACGATCGTCCTGCCAGGCTTCGGCGAAGACGTTCACCATGCGGCGGCCCTGCTTGGTCACTTTCGCACAGGCAATAACGTCCATCGGCCGCGCCGAGCGCAGATAGTCCACCGTGATGTTGACGATCTTCGGCACCGTCTCGGTCTCGGTCTCCCAGAGGAGATGGAAAATGGCGGCCATCTCCAGCATGGCACCCAGGGTGCCGCCATGGATCGCCGGCAGGAACGTGTTGCCGATCAGCTCGTCGTGAAAGCGCATGCGGGTCAACAGCTCGCCCGTACCGTTCTCCGGGGCAATCTGCATCCAGCGCGCATAGGGGATCGCTTCCGCCAGCCGGCCAACATCGCCGGCCTTGCGAGCCTCGGCGAGGCGTTCGAGGAGAGCACTCATTTCTTGTCCACCATCGCCGGCCGCGTCGCCTTGCCCTTGGTGCCCAGCATGAACGTGCCAGCCGCCGCCGCGATCGGGTCCTTGGCGTTGCCATGGTGGGCGACGGCGCGCGTGAAGGCGACTGACCGCGTGATGCGGTAGCATTCGGCTTCGGCGATCACCGGCTTGCCCGGCTCCGCCGGCCGCACATAGTCGATGCGCAGGTCGAGCGTGGCGAAGGGCTCCGGCTTCTTCAGCATGGTCGCGACGGCCATGCCGCAGCAGCCGTCGAGCATCGCCGTCAGCGGACCGCCTGCCAGCACGCCGGTTTCGGGATTGCCGACAAACTCCTCACGCCAGCCTAGTTCCATCGACGCGAAGCCCTGACGCACCCCGATCACTTTCAGACCCAGCGCCTTGTTGTGCGGGATCGCGTCAGAGAACCACTGCTGGAACAGCGCGATGCGGTCGTTCTTTTCCATCTAGAGACCCATCTGACGCGCGGCGAGGTCCTTCATGATCTCGACCGAACCGCCGCCGATCGACATCACCTTGGTCTCGCGATAGATGCGCTCGACCTTGGAGCCGCGCAGATAGCCCGCGCCGCCGAAGACCTGCATCGCCTCGTTGGCGCAGAACTCCATGGTCGAGGTCGCGAGATTCTTCAGCATGCAGATCTCGGCAACAGGCTTCTCGCCCTGCCCGACGCGCCACGCCAGCAGCTCCAGGGTCGACTTCACGGCGTTGATCCGCATCGCCATGTCGACCAGCCGATGGCGGACGACCTGATTGGCGATCAGCGGCTTGCCGAAGGTGTGGCGCTCGCGGGCATAGGCAATTGCCTCGTCAAGACAGACCTTGGCGAAGCCACAGGCACCGGCTGACATGCCGAGCCGCTCGGAGTTGAAGTTCAGCATGATGCCGATGAAGCCGCGGTTCTCCTCGCCGATCAGGTTCTCCACCGGAACCTTCACATTGTCGAAGAAGAGCTGGGCGGTGTCCGACGCCCACCAGCCCATCTTCTTGAGCTTGGTGCGCTGAAAGCCCTCGCGGTCGCGCTCGATCAGCAGCAGCGAGACACCGCCGGCGCCAGGACCGCCGGTGCGCACGGCGACCGTGTAGTAGTCGGCGCGCATGCCCGAGGTGATGAACATCTTGCTGCCGTTGACCACATAGTGGTCGCCCTCGCGGCGTGCGGTGGTCTTGAGGTTGGCGACATCGGAGCCACCGCTCGGCTCGGTGATGGCCAGCGCGCTGATCTTTTCGCCCGCCAAAACTTCGGGCAGTACCTTGCACTTCATCCACTCCGGCCCCAGCGCGGCAATCGGCGGTGAGCCGATCGTATGGCTGTTGAGGCTGGCGTTCAGGCCGCCGCTGCCATGGCGCGCCATCTCTTCGGCCTTGATGATGCCGAAGAAGGGATCCGTCGGTACGCCACCATAGGCCTCGGGAAAACCAAGCTGCAGCAACCCTGCAGCAGAAGCCTTGCGATAGAGTTCGCGCGGGAACTCCTCTGCCTCATCCCATTGATCGACGTGAGGCATGATCTCGCGCTCGACGAAACGCCGGACGGTGTTCCGGAACGCCTCGTGTTCCTCGGTGTAGAACGGCGATGGCGGCCCGCCCGACGGACGCACCTGCTCAGCGAGCGACATGGAACTCTCCGCGACTCAACGTGTGATTGATCGACACTAGCGCACCCGGGATGAAAATCCATTGACTCCCGAATGGCCGACAAGTCTTATTGCCGCGCCTCGCGAAATCTAGAGCCGCAAGCAACAAAAGCGAGGTCGATGGGCCGTAGTACAGGGTAGGGAGAATGCTCGATTTCATCCAGCAGCTCGTGAGCGGAATTGCGCTCGGCTGCGTCTATGGCCTGATCGCCCTGGGCTTCGTGCTCATCTACAAGGCGACGGAGGTCGTGAACTTCGCTCAGGGCGACCTGATGATGCTGGGCGGGTTCTTCGTCTTCACCTTCATCGGTCTGCTCGGCCTCGATTACTGGCTCGGCTTCCTGTTCGCCGTCTGCGGCATGGCCGTGTTCGGCATGGCGACCGAACGCGTCCTGGTACGACCAATCCTGGGCTATCCACAATTCTCGATTGTCATGGCGACGATCGGGCTTGGCTATTTCCTGCGCTCCATCGCCGGCATGATCTGGGGCACCGACGATCTCAAGATCGACACGCCCTTTTCGAACGGCGTCTTCAAGATCGGCGATCTCGTCCTGGCGCACGACAAGCTCTCGGTGATCGTTGCCACCGTGATCCTTTGTGCGGTCCTCTACGCCTTCTTCAACTACACGCGCATGGGCACTGCGATGCGCGCCACTTCCGAGAACATGCTGGCTGCCTACTATATGGGCATCCCCGTGAAGCGGGTTGTCTCGCTGATCTGGGCGATCAGCGCCGCCGTCGCGGCAACCGCCGGCGTCCTGCTGGCCCCCATCACCTTCATCCACTCCAACGTTGGCCTGGCCCTCGGCCTCAAGGCCTTCCCGGCGGCGGTGCTGGGCGGCTTCGGCTCGATCCCCGGCGCGCTGGTCGGCGGACTGATCATCGGTGTCATCGAGACGCTGGCCGGCTTCTACCTGCCCCAGGGCTGGAAGGACGTGGCGCCCTACATCGTCCTCCTGGTCGTGCTGCTAGTCCGGCCGCAGGGTCTGTTCGGCCCCAGCATGCGCAAGAAGGTCTGAGCCATGCGTTTCATTTTCAAGACCGACTACGACCAGGATATCCGCATCCTGAAGCACAGCGGCTATTGGTGGTCCTACGGCATCCTGCTCGCCGTGATGGCCGCCCTGCCCTTCCTGGTCGGCAGCTATCTCCAAAGCCAGGTCGTCTTCGTCCTCATCTATGCAATCGTGGGCGTCGCTCTGATGATCCTGACCGGCTTCACCGGCCAGGCGTCGCTGGGCCACGCCGCCTTCCTCGCGATCGGCGCCTACACAGCGGCCTATCTGCAGAAACTCGGTGTGCCGTTCATCGTCTACTTTCCCGCCGCCGCCATCCTTACCGGCATCGTCGGCGCCATGGTCGGGTTCCCGGCGCTGCGATTGACCGGCATCTACCTGGTGATCGCCACCATTGCCTTCGCCTTCATCGTCGAGGAGATCCTGGCGCGCTGGGAGTCGGTGACCCACGGCAACGAGGGCATGCGGGTCAGGACGCTCGACATCGTCGGTATGCCCCTGCCGCGAGATGGCGAGGCCTTCTACTTCCTCTGCCTGTTCACCCTGGTCGGCTGTATCGTGCTGGCGTTGAATCTGCTGCGCTCGCCGACGGGCCGCGCCTTCATCGCCATCCGCGATTCAGAAACGGCCGGCAAGTCGATGGGCATCGACCTTGCAGCCTACAAGGTGAAATCCTTTGCCATCAGCGCGGCCATCACCGGCCTGGCGGGCGTGCTCTTCGCCCATAAGATGACGTTCATCTCGCCGGAAATGTTCACCCTGCTGCTCTCGATCGAGTTCATCATGGTGATCATCATCGGCGGTGCCTTCGGTGTGCATGGCGCGGTGTTCGGCGCGATCTTCATTGTCATGGTCGACCCCTTCCTGACGGCGCTGAAGGACGATGTGCCAGTTCTGGCTGCGAGCGTCGCCTCCTCGTTCGGCATGGCATCGGACGCGGCAACCAAGCTGCGCGATACGATGTCGTCGATCGGGTCGGCCGCCGGCCTAAAGGGCGCGATCTATGGCCTCATCATCATGATGTTCATCCTGTTCGAGCCCTATGGACTCTACGGGCGCTGGCTCAAGGTGAAGCTCTTCTTCCAGCTCTTCCCGCTCTACAAGAAGGCGACCTTCAAGCGACAGAAGACCTACGTGAAGTCGGAGCGCAACCGATGAGCTTCTTCACGGTAGACAGCATCTCGCTGCAGTTCGGCGGTCTCAAGGCCGTCGACAGCGTGAGCTTCAGCGTCGCCAAGGGCGAGATCTTCACCATCATCGGCCCGAACGGCGCCGGCAAGACCTCGATCTTCAACCTGATTTCGCGGCTCTATAACCCGACATCGGGCAAGCTCTTCTTCGAGGGGAGCGACATCACCGAGGTGCCGCCGCACCAGATCGCCAAACTCGGCATCGCGCGCACCTTCCAGAACATCGAGCTGTTCGAGAACGCGACGATGCTGGCCAACCTGCTGGTCGGCCGGCACTGCCACGCCACGACGCAGCTCTGGCAGGAAATGCTGTTCCTGCCCTCCGTACGGCGCGCCGAGAAGGAGCATCGCCACAAGGTCGAGGAGGTCATCGAGTTCCTCGATCTCCAGGCCTATCGCGAGAAGCTGATCGCCGGCCTGCCCTACGGCGTGCGCAAGGTGATCGAGGTCGCCCGCGCGCTCTGCTCGGAGCCCAAGCTGATCCTGCTCGACGAGCCCTCGTCCGGCCTCAACGTCGAGGAGACCGACGACATGTCGTTCTGGATTCGCGACATCCGGACCGAACTCGGGATCACCGTGCTCATGGTCGAGCACGACATGTCCCTGGTGAACCGAGTCTCCGACCGGGTGCTGGCGCTCAACTACGGCAAGGTGCTGGCTACCGGCACTCCTGCCGAAGTGCAGGCGCACCCCGACGTGATCGCAGCTTATCTCGGCGCCTGAGCGGAGTTCCCGATGCCCCCCGACGCCAGCGACGACATCCTCAAGGTCTCCAACATCGAGAGCTACTACGGCCCGATCATGGCGATCCGCGGCGTGAGTCTCGCCGTGCCACGCGGCAAGATCATCACCGTGCTCGGCGCCAACGGCGCCGGCAAGACGACGATCCTGAAGACGATCTCCGGCGTGCTTGATCCGCAAAAGGGCACGATCGAATTCGAAGGCAAGCCGATCCAGCGCATGGATGCCGACAAGATCGTGCGGCTCGGCCTCAGCCACGTGCCGGAAGGCCGCGAGGTCTTCCCGTTCCTGTCGATCCGCGAGAACCTTGCGATGGGTGCCTTTCTGCGCACCGACAAGGACGGCGTCGCGCAGGATCTGGAACGCGTTTTCGGGTACTTCCCGCGCCTCAAGGAGCGCATCGACCAGCCCGCGGGTTCGCTGTCGGGCGGCGAGCAACAGATGCTCGCGATCAGCCGCGCGCTGATGAACCGGCCGAAGCTCCTGCTGCTCGACGAACCGTCGCTCGGCCTCTCACCGCTGCTGGTGAAGGAGATCTTCAGCATCATCAAGCGCGTCAACGCCGAGCAGGGCGTGTCGATCCTGCTGGTCGAGCAGAACGCCAAGATGGCGCTGGAAACGGCGCATTATGGTTATGTGCTCGAAGTCGGCCGCGTGGTGATGGACGATACCTGCGAACGGCTGATGAGCAGCAAGGACATCCAGGAGTTCTATCTCGGCGCCAAAGAAGAAAGCGCACGCGGCGAACGTCGCTGGAAGCGCAAGAAGAACTGGCGCTGATCGGGAGGCGGATGCATGACCCAGCAAGCGATCCTGACCGTTGCGGAGACTCTGCCCAAGAGCTTCGTGCTGTCCTGCAAGACACGCAGTGACAAGCCTGCGATGCGCGAGAAGCTGCTCGGCATCTGGAATGCGATCTCGTGGACCCAATGGCTGGAGCGCTCCCGCGCGATCAGCTACGCCCTGCATTCGATCGGCTTCCGGCCAGGCGATGTCGCTTCGGTCCTGGCCAACACGGTGCCGGAATGGAACTACGCCGATTTCGGCATCCTCTGTGCCGGCGGCGTCTCCTCGGGCATCTATCCCACCGATTCGGCCAAGCAGGTCGAGTATCTGGTCAACGATTCCAGCACGTCGGTGCTCTTCGTCGAGGACGACGAACAGCTCGACAAGGCGCTGGAGGTTCGTGAGCGTTGCCCGACCCTGAAGAAGATCGTCATCTTCGACATGGAAGGTCTCTCTGCTTTCAACGACCCCATGGTGGTCTCGCTCGACGAGTTCATGGCGACCGGTCGCAACTATGCCCAGGGCAAGGAAGGGCTGTTCGACGAACTGGTCGCATCGCGCAAGCCCGACGACCTCGCGGTCCTCGTCTACACCTCGGGTACGACCGGACCGCCCAAGGGTGCGATGCACAGCCATCACAACATCGTCTTTACGATGCAGAACTGCATGCATCCCGAGCTGTCGCTGTCTTGGTACGAAGGTGACGAACGGCTGGCGTTCCTGCCGATGTGCCACGTCGCCGAGCGCGTCGCCGGCAGCTACTACTCGATCGCCACCGGCGTCTGCAGCAACTTCGCAGAGAGCCCCGAGACGGTGCCGGACAACATCCGGGAAGTGCAGCCGACTTTGTTCGGCGCCGTGCCGCGCGTATGGGAGAAGTTCTATGCCGGCATGATGATTGCCCTGAAGGACGCCACGCCGCTGCAGCAGTGGGCCTACAAGAAGGCGATCGACGCCGGATATGCCGTCGCCGATGCCCGCCTCGAACGACGCGAGCCGTCGGCGATCCAAAAGCTCAAGTTCGAGGCCGCCTACTGGCTGGTGCTGAAGAACATGCGCAAGATGATCGGCCTGGATCGCTGCCGCTGGCTGTTCACCGGCGCGGCCCCGATTTCGCCCGAGCTGATCCGCTGGTACCTGGCGATGGGCCTCGACATGTACGAGGTCTACGGCCAGACGGAGAATTGCGGACTGGCGACGGCGATGCCGGCCAATGCCGTCAAGCTCGGCACGGTCGGCAAGTCGGTACCTTATGGCGAGGTGAAAATCTCGCCGCAGGGAGAGATCCTGATCAAAGGCGATTTCGTCTTCATGGGTTACCTCAACCAGCCGGAAAAGACGGCGGAGACCGTCGACAAGGACGG
>CALROF020000031.1:0-39970 GCA_943369775.1 Reyranella massiliensis 521 | reverse complement strand
ATGAACCCTTCATTCTGCACGCGCTCGGCGTCGGGGCTGAGGTCAGTCAGGACAGCTTCGACGTTGAGCACGCGCGGGGCCTGCAGGCCCACGAGGACGCGCGCTTCGGACACATAATAGGATGGCATCGACCAGGCCGCGAAGACGGCGGCGCCACCCAGCGCGATCGTGCAGGCGAGAATCAGGCCCCGATGTCGCCACAGCTTGCGCAAGGTCTCGCCCAGGCCGTCCGGTTCGGGCGTGGGCGGAAACCGAAACGACTGAGCCTCCGACACGTACCTCCCGGGCGCCGGCACGGCGCGCAGAGCCGTGCGCCGGCGTGGCAGATGGGAGGGGGCGTCGGAGAGATGATCCATCAGAAATACCGTTCGCGGACTTCAAGCGTGTCGCCGGGCCGGATGATCGTCTCGGGCTTGGCGACGATGCGAACCATCTTGCCGTCCTGGTCGAGGCGCTTGACGTAGAACTGCGTGGTCTTGGCGCGATAGGTGTAGCCGCCAGCCATCGCCACCGCATTCAGTGCCGTGATGTCGGTGACGTAGGGATAGTTGCCCGGCTTCTGGACTTCGCCCAGCACATAGAAGGGACGCCGCGTCAGCACTTCGACACTGACGCTGGGATTGCGCAGATAGTCAGGGTCGAGCTTGCCGGCGATCGCCTGCTGCAGTTCGCGCGGCGTCATGCCGTTGGCGTTGACGTTGCCGATCAGCGGGAAGGCGACCGCGCCGTTGCCGTCGAGCATGAACTCGCCCGTGAGATTTGGCTGGCCGAAGACGGTGATGCGCGCGCGGTCGTTGGGCCCCAGGCGATAGTCGCTGGAGACGGCACCAAGGCCGCCGTTGCCGCCGGAACGCCCGGTTGGCGCCAGGTTGAGACTTTGCGGGTCATCGACGATCGGTGTGGGATCGCTTTCGCAGGCAGCAAGAACGCCGAGTGCGCAGACGAGGCTGCAGGCACGGAGCGAGGCGGCGACGATGTTGATCGACATGGCTTCACCTCTGTCGAGAATTGAAGGGGCATTCCTCCAAGGAACAACGCTGGAGATAGCGCCCGCGGCAGCCGGAAGGTGTGACCAATCCGGGACATTCCCCACGAAAAAACTCAGACCCGGCCGTAATTGTCCGACAGGCGTACGATATCGTCTTCGCCGAGATAGCCGCCGGACTGCACTTCGATCAGTTCCAGCGTGATCTTTCCCGGATTCTCGAGACGATGTTCGGTCCCGATCGGAATGTAGATGGACTGGTTCTCGTGCAGCAGCTGGCGATCGTCACCGCATTGGACGATCGCCGTGCCGTGAACCACGACCCAATGCTCAGCGCGATGATAGTGCTTCTGCAGGCTGAGCTTGGCGCCCGGCTTCACCGTAATGCGCTTCACCTGGAAGCGTTCACCAGCGTCGACAGTGCGATAGTTGCCCCAGGGCCGATGGCAGGTCGAATGTTTGAGAGGCTCCGACCTGTTCTCGCGGCGCATCCGTTCGACGACTCGCGAAACGGCGCCCGCTGAGTCGACGCCAGCGACTAGCACGGCATCGTCTGTCGCAACGACCGTTATGTGATCGATGCCGACAGCCGCCAGCAAGCGGCCTTCGGATCGCAGGTAGGAGTTGCTGACACCCTCGTGCAGTACGTCGCCCTGGATTACGTTGCCGTCCGAATCGCCGTCGGCGATGCCGTGCAAAGCCGGCCAGGAGCCGACATCGTTCCAGGCCATGTCGACGGGAACCACAGCGGCATGGTCGGTACGTTCCATCACCGCATGATCGATCGAGAGCGAAGGTGCCCGCGCGAAAGCGCCGGCATCGAGATGCAGGCAGCCCGTTTCATCCTTCGCGGCATCGATAGCGTCGCGGCAGGCGTCGAGCATGGCCGCGTTGATGTTGGCGAGCTCGTCGAGGTAGGCGCGGGCACCGAGGAGGAAGATGCCGCTGTTCCAGTAGAAAGTGCCGCTATCGACAAAGCGTTGCGCCGTATCGCGATCCGGCTTCTCGACGAAGCGTTCCACGTCGAGCACGCCATCGCTGCCGTCGATCGGTGGGCCGCTTTGGATGTAACCGTAACCCGTGTCGGGACGATCGGGTTTGATGCCGAAAGTGACGAGGCGGCCGGCCTGGGCTGCGGCCATGCCCTGCATCACGGCTTGATGAAACGCCGGCAGCGAGGCGATCACATGGTCCGACGGTTGCACCAGCATCACCGCATCGGGATCCCGGCGCAGCAGCCAGAGCGCGGCCGTGGCGATCGCCGGACCGGTGTTGCGCGCCAGCGGCTCCAACAGCAACGCTTGCGGCTTCACGCCAACTTCTTCGAGCTGCTCAGCGACGAGGAAACGATGCTCGGCGTTGCACACGACGATCGGTGCAGCGAAGCCGACATCGACCAATCCGCGCATCGCCGTCTCCTGCAGGAGCGTGCGATCGGAGACGAGCTTCAGAAGTTGCTTCGGATACGAGGCACGCGAGAGCGGCCATAGGCGCGTACCGGCGCCGCCGGACAGGATGACGGGATGGATCTGGGCCGAGCCCTGCTGATGAAAGCGGCCGAGGTCGGGAATGGTGTCCATGGAGCTCCGCAGCGAAGCATTCGCTCGCCCGAAGCTAAGCAGCACCTTCAGTGTCGACCAGTGATCAAGCTGTGTCTCGCAGACCTTCTGCGCGCGTCCTTATGGATGGCCATTGCGTGGCAGCACGATGACGACCGACAAGCCACCACCGATGCGATTGACGGCGCTCACCTGACCGCCCAGCGCCTCGACACTACGCCGCACGATCCAAAGGCCCAGTCCTGAATGTTCGACCGCTACGTCCGAACCGATGCCGACTTCGGGGCGGGAGGAGAAGTAGCGCTCGAAGACATGCTCGACCTTGGCGGGATCGATGCCGGGGCCCTGATCGTCGACCTGAAGCTCCACGGTCTCGGCATTTGCCGTGAGGGTCACGATGATGGCAGCCCCTTTGGGAGAGAAGCTGATGGCGTTCTCGAGCACGTTCTGCAGAGCTTCTTCAAGCATGCCCTGGCCTGCGCGGACGATCGCATGCTCGTCGAGGCGGCGGATCAACCTGATATCGCGGGCGGCCAGAATCTCGCGGAAATGACGCGCCGCCTCACCAACGAGCTGCGTCAGGTCGGTCGGCACGCGCGGTGCGTCGATCAGGTCGGCCGTTGCGGTATCGTAGTGCTGCGCGGCATTGACCAAGGTGAGCAGGCGGGCAAGGGAGGAGTCGACGATCTCCAGGGCCCGGCGGGCACGTTCATCCGCTTCGGGCACGGCGCGGCGCACCGGCCGCAGTGCCGATTGCACGGCGGCCAGAGGTGTCTTGAAGGAATGCGCATTGTCCTCGGCGGATTGCCGGATCTGACGCGAGACGCGCCGCAGTTCGTGCACCAGCTTGTCGAAATCGCGCGCCACGCTCGAGAGTTCGGGTACGACGTTTCGTCGAGTGAAGGCGGAATCGCCGATACGGCCCTGGCTGATCTCATTGGCGACGGTACGGAAGCGGCCGAGGCTCAGCCGGATGCTGACCGCAATCAGCAGGGCTAGCACGGCGACGACCAGATAGATCACGGCGGCAACGCGGATCTCGCGCGTTTCCCAGTAGGGCCGTCCGATCGACGTGTTGAGGAATTCCGACGTAGCGTGCGTGGAGGTAAGCACCCAGCAGTTGCCGCGCGCACGGATCGGGATGATCGACGTCAGCAGCTCGATCGAACCATCGGCCTGCTTGTAGCGGATTTCGTTGGAAGCATCCCACATGCAGGCCTCGGAGAGGCGCTGCAGGATCCCGCGCTGGCGCAGTTCGTCGAGTTCGGCAGCCACCGCCTCGGGCCGGATCGGCGGGGTCGAGCCTACGAGATAAAACCGGCCGGTCGCTCTGTCGGCCGGCGGTTGGAACATCAGTTTGAGGACAGTGCCGTCGCTGCCGTACTTGGCGAGTTCCAGATTCAGCGCCATCGGCGCCGTAGGATCGGTTTCCTTGAGGGCGGGTGTGAGCGCTTCGGCGATCAGGGCAGAGCGGTCCTGGATGGCGCGCGTTACCAGGGCACGCATCTGACTGTCGGCGCTTTCGAACTGCCCGTAGAGCACCACGGGCAGCGCCAGGAAGATGCCGACGAGGATGATGAGTTTTAGTGTCAGCGAGGCGGCTAGCCGGCGCAGCGCCGGCTGCCAGCCTCGCGTTGTCGGGCTAGGCCTTGCCCCAGCGGTAACCGAAGGACTGATAGTTGTCGATCTCGGCAAACTCAGCGTCGACGGCTCGGAACTTGTTTCTGATCCGCTTGATGCAGGAACGGACGTTTGTTCGATAGCCATTCTCGCCGCTCCCCGCGATAAAGCCCACGTAGTGCATGCAATCGTAGACAGCGCGGTACGTAACATAGGTACCGATGCTCGAAGCGAGCAGGTACACGATCTTGAACTCGGTCAGCGTCAGGTTGACGTCGGCATCGTCCCAATAGGCGCGACTGATGCCGGGCTTCAACATCAGCCGGCCGCAGTGGAAGTTGCCCTCGAACTCCGGCTCAGTAGACTTTTTGTGCGAATCGGCGATCAAGCGCAAGCGCTGCGCGAGGATAGGCACCCCGCGCGATTTGTCGACGAAATCGAGCGCGCCGCGATCGAGGGCCAGTTTTTCATAAGCGGGCTGGGTGCGGCCGGTCAGGAAGACGACCGGCAGGACGACCCCTGCCTGCCGGAGCTTGGGCAGCAGGTCGATGCCGGACACGCTGGGCATGCTCCAGTCGAGCAGGATGATTTCGGCGTCGATTCCCTGGGCGAAAGCATCGAGCAGGAGCGTGCCGTCGGCGAAGGAGATGACATCGAAGCCGTAGTCGGTCAGCTCACCGGTCACGGCCTCGCGGAAATCGTCGTCGTCCTCTGCAAAGGCGACACGAATTTTCCGTTCACTTTCACCACTATCGATGGGTTTGAACACGGGATTGGAGCTGGGCCACGCAGAGACGTCTTCCTTCATCTGTGTTGTCATCGCTCTTCACCTTGTACGCAAGAGTTCCGAACTGCTTGGTCTCGACATCCGGGTAGAGTTGGATATCGACCGTGCACTTACCGTCCCGGTACCGCCATTGCTTGCCTGGCGGATGTTCCTCCTCGCTTGTTGGGGGGCCGAGCTTCGCTCGGAGCTCCCGTTCGCTCATGCCAGTCGGCAGGATCGCCGCACCGTCTGCGCCCTCGGCCGCTGCCGGCGGAACCGAGGGGGCCGCCGCAGCCGACGCTTCGACAGGCGCTACCGAACTGCCGGTCCGTATGCTGGCCGCCGGGGCAGGTGGTTGCTGCTTGGGCGGGCTACTCTTTCGCGGCTGCGAAGGTGGCGGCGAGGGAGCCGTCAGACGGGCGATGTCGTCGCGCGCCGAGCGAGCCACCTCACACCCTGACAAGAGCAGCAATCCGACCCCCACGGTCTGCTTCATCAGGCTCGCAATCCTCATCCTGCTTCCAGAAAATCCAGACCCACACTGATTATTGCCGCCATATGGCGGGTTTACGGCATCATGCCCCACGGAACGAGAAACGGCATCGAAATCGTTCCGGTTGCATGGAAAGAGGCCAGTCTGACAACACGTCGCAGGCCTATGCAATGAACCTTTCGAGACTTGGCTCGGGCGCCGATGTTGCGCCTGCACAGCGGCAGCGCAAGAGGCAGCTGATCCCACTCCGGTCGGTCACAGATTGACCACCGAATGCGCAATGATTGACCTCTCGAAGCGCCACGCCCGGCAACGACTTTTGTGAACGCGCCTGCGATTTCCGTTTTCAGGCCGATGCCGCCCATCGTCGATCCGTACGTAGACTCTTATCGTGCGGCACGAACAGCAAATCGAGCTGCGCGGTGGCGTCGTCGAGCGGACGCCGCCGCAGACCGACGATGTCAGCGAGAGCGAAGCCATGATCGCCGAGGAAGCTCACGACGTCGCGCACTTCGGCGCCGCCTTTTACAGTGGCGATGGTGCTGGTCTCGATGACCAGCGCGTCGATCTCGGGCAATCGGCCTGTCATGCCGTTGAGCACCATGAGTTCGGCCCCCTGCACGTCGATCTTGCACAACGACGGACCTTTGATTGGGCCGAAGAGGCTGTCGAACCGACGCAACGGGACACAATCGACGCGCCGCACGCGCCGCGGTCCTACTTCCTCGAGCAGCGTCGACTCTTGAATATCGCCTCGCACTTCGAGTGAGGCATCGCCGTCGCGATCGGCCAGGGCAACGGCATGCAATTCGCAGCGCAACTGCTTCGCAAGCTTCTGCATGTAGGCATAGGACTCTCGTGCCGGATCAACCAAGTGATAGAATGCGTTCGGAAACGCACGGTATAGCGGGAACGTACCGTAGCCGACACCGATGTCGAAGACTGTTTGCGGCTGGAAGCCATGGTGCTGCAGCACGCGCATGGTGCGTGCCCAGGATGGCAATCCAGAGAATGAAGGCAGGGAAGAAACGAAAGGGCGCAGCACGTCCTTCAAACGGGCTTTCATTGTGGCGCCAATCGGTGGTGCCTTCGCGTCGATCGACGTCAAGGTCATCTCCACGGCTGTTTTGATTGAGGCGGAGATGCTAGCGGTCTGAATCGCGATGGAGTGTGATCAATAGGTGGCGGAGAGCAGGCGAGAATTGCCTGCTCTCATGTGCGCTCCATTACTTAGCCGGGCGACCCAGAACTTCCTGCGTATGCTGACCGAGTGTCGGTGCGGGCCGCGTCGACCGCGGACGCTTGCGATCGAAGGAGATCGGCAGACCGACCACACGAGGGCCGCCGTCGGGAAGCTGATGCACGAGTTCGGCGGCGGCGAGCTGCTCGGTTGCCGCGAGCTCGGCGATGTCGTTTACGGGGCTGCAAGGCACACCCGCTTCTTCGAGCGCCGCCAGCCAGTGAGCACGACTCTTGTGGCGCATGACCGACGCGATCAACGGCACCAGCTCGGCGCGATTGCGCACGCGTTGCGCGCTCGTGGCGAAGCGTGGATCCGTTCCCCATTCCGGATGGCCCAGCACCTTGGCGCATCGTGCCCAAAGGCGATCGTTGCCGGCTGCGAGGCAAACCGGAGCGTCGGTTGTTTCAAAGAGCTGGTAGGGAACGATGGCGCCGGAACCGGTGCCGTGCCGTTTGGGCGGCTGATTGTCCGAGAGATAGTTGTTGAGTTGCCCTTCGACCCAATGCACGGCCGAGTCGAACAGCGACGTGTCGACGAGGCAGCCCTTGCCGGTACGGTCGCGCAGGCGCAGGGCGGCCAGCGCACCGATCGTGCAGAACATGCCCGTCGCCTTGTCGTTGATCGATGCGCCGCAGAACGTGGGCGGGTCCTCGGGGCGGCCCGTGACGCTCATCATGCCGCCATAGGCCTGCAGCAGCGGATCGAAGCCAGGCTTCATGCGCATCGGCCCCTGATAACCGAAGGCCCAGATCGAGCAGTAGATGAGTCGAGGATGCCGCTCGAGCATCGTCTCCGGGCCGATGCCGATTTCGTCGACGACGCCCGGCCGGAGATTCTGGATCAGGATGTCTGCATTCTCGCACAGCCGATGCAGCGCCTCGACGTCGGCCGCCAGCTTCAGGTCGAGAACGACGGAACGCTTGTTGCGGTTCTGGCTGTGGAAGTAGAGCGACGTCACGCCGTCCGGCCCGAACGGAGGGCCCCAGATGCGGGCATCGTCGCCGCCGTCCGGCTTCTCCACCTTGATGACGTCGGCACCCATGTCGGCCAGCAGCACGCCGGCGAGAGGGCCGGCCAGCGCCTGGCCCACTTCGATAACGCGAACTCCTTCGAGGGGTAGTGTCACAACGGTTCCTTTTCGGGCTCTGTCTTCCTCTTGCGACATTGCCCTGAGGCCGGTCCGATTGTCATTGCTCGCGCCGTTTCAATGTCGGCCTGCGAGTGGTCGGGTCAGGTGGGTGTTATCGCGGTCAGCCAGATGGTCAGCGCCGTCGCGCCCGCGTCAGGATGGCCGAGCGCACGATCGCCGAGATAGGCCGCACGCCCTACGCGGGGATGCATGTTTGCTGTCGCGGCCGTTCCCTCGCGGGCGGCATCGAGTGCCTCACCCCATGCCTCTGCAGGCGTCTTGCCGGCATCGAGAGCGGCGCGGAAGGCCGTAGCCGCAGGCACCAGCGCATCCAGCATGGTGCGATCGCCGGGCCGGGCGCCACCCAGCTCGGCAATCGCGGTGGCTGCGGCATCGAGTGCCGCGGCCCAATCCTGCGGGCCGGGATCGTCGGACAGGCCACGCGCGGCGCGGACCAGAGCTGTCGCGTAGAAGGGGCCGGAGCTGCCAGCGATGGCGCGCCCGAGGGCAGCCGCCAGATGTTTCAATGCCGTGGGGGGCGTTGCCCAATCGGACGCCGGCATGGCGCGGATCGCCGAAGCGGCGCGAGACATGCTGAGACCGAGATCGCCGTCGCCGGCTGCAGCATCCAGGTCCGTGAGCTGCGCCTCTGCTGCAGCCAGTGCCTCGGCAGCCTTTAAGGCCGACTGACGCATGATGCGGCCAGCTCTCGTCGGTGTGAGGATCGGCGTTGTCGGGGCCGGCGCTGGAGTCGCCGGTTGAAGGGACAAGGTATCCCTGAGGCGGCCGTGGCCCGGCCAGGCCGGCGCTTCGGTGAGGGCGTCCAACCGTGACAGCCGCGCATCGTCGACGACGAGAAGGCTGAGTGACACACCGGGCATTTCCAGCGCCGTCATCAGGTTCCCTGACCAGGCGCGCCCGACATGCAGGCCTGAGGTACGCAGTTGCGCGAGCGCCTTGCGGGCGACGATTGCCAGCTCCATGGGTGGTGTGCCGCCCAATCCATTCACCAGCAACGCCACGCGCGTACCCGGCGACGGCGCGAGGTCGGTGAGAATCGTCGTCAGCAGTTGGTCGACGATCTCGTCCGCCGATACGAGCTTGGCGCGTCTCACGCCGGCTTCGCCGTGGATACCCAAACCCAGCTCGATCTCGTCGGCCGCGAGGGTGAAGCCCGCGCTTCCTCCCGGGACGGTGCACGCGCCGAGCGCCACGCCCATCGTGCCCAGCGAGGATGCCGCCTGACGCGCTTCGGCGGTGACGGCGGCGAGGTCCAATCCGGCGGCGGAAGCTGCACCGGCCACCTTGTGCACCAGCACTGTTCCCGCGAGGCCGCGGCGGCGCTCCGGCGCCACCGTGTCGCGCAGCGCCACATCGTCGGCGACGACGACGGTCTCGACCGGGATGCCTTCGGCGCGCGCGAGTTCGGCGGCCAGGCCGAAGTTCAGGCGATCGCCGGTGTAGTTCTTCACGACCAGCAGGGCTCCGGCGGGACCGGAGGCGGCGCGAATGGCTGCCAGGACGGCGTCGGTCGACGGCGAGGTGAAGACATCGCCCGCGACGGCCGCATGGAGCATGCCCGCGCCGACATAGCCCGCGTGCGCGGGTTCATGTCCGCTGCCACCGCCGGAGATGATGGCGACCTGCCGCGCCGCCGGCGGGCCAAGGTCAGCACGCAGCACCACGTTTTCATCGGCGAGCAATGTCTGTCCGGCATGCAGGCCGACATGACCTTCGAGCATTTCGCGAACGACGGCGCGCGGGTCGTTGATCAATTTCTTCATGAGGCTCTCTAGCACCCGGCCAAGCCGACCGAAATCCGTCAATCCGATCGAATGTTCTACGTGCTCCTTCTGAAACCTATGCGAGTAGTACTGGTTGTATTTTTCTCCGTGCGATTCTTTACGCTATCGGTGCATCTTGATAAGATGGTTGAAAGGCAAAGCAGGGATTCCTGCGGACAGACGGAGACTTGAGTTGATATCTGCACGGGTGGGTTTTGCGTCGCTTCTTGCGGCGAGTGTGGTGCTGCCTGCAATGGCACAAACGCCCCCTGTAACAATCCCATCCAAGGATTTCGGCCCCGTCTGGACCGGCTTCTATGTCGGCGCCGCCTTTGGCGCAGGCGGTATGGTCAACAATCTCTCGACGGGCGGCGGCGGCCTGGCCTCGACCGTCAATGGGGCCGGCGGCAGTGGCGTGCTGGGCTCGATCTATGGCGGTGTCGACTATCAGATCCTGCCGCGGGCCGTGATCGGTGTTCTGGGTGAGCTGACGCTGGCCAGCATCTCAGGCACCCATTCGGCGACCGTTCCCGGCGCCAATGCGAGCGTCACGTCGCAGCCCAACTTCGGCTGGGCGGTGCTGGCGCGGGCAGGGTTCCTGGCGAACTCGTCGACGCTCTTCTACTTCACCGGTGGCTACACCGGGCAGAATGTTCGGACCTCGGGCACAGCCAATGCCGGTGGACTGACGGCGAGCTTCTCGCGCACCGACACCTTCAACGGCTGGACCTTCGGTCCCGGCTTCGAGGCCATGCTGGGCCGCAACTGGGCAACCAAGCTCGAGTACCGCTACAGCCAGTACGGCGCCCAAAACGTCGGCGGCATCACCATGTCGCCGTCGACCCATACGGTACGGGCCGGCCTAACCTACAAATTCGGCGGCTTCGGCGTCGCGCCCTCCGAGAGCGGCCCAACCTTCAACGAGCCTGCCTTCAACTGGACCGGCATCTATGCCGGTGTCGCGGCAGGCGCCGGAATGGCGACCGGACCGGTGACGGCCACGGCGGGCGGTGCATCGGCCACGTTCGATGCCGCCGGCCAGGGGCTGATGGCTGGCGTGTTCATCGGCGCCGACTATCAGTTCGCGCGGCAGGGCCTCGTCGGCGTCATGGGTGATTTCACCTGGAGCGGCATGCAGGGCACGACGACGATCACCGCGCCGGGCGCCAGCGCTTATGCGGCGGTCTCGCCCAATCGTTCGTGGAGCATCATGGGGCGCCTGGGCTATCTGCCGCTCCCCTCGACGCTGCTCTATGCCGCCGCCGGCTATACGAACATGAACGTGAAGGCGAGCGGCACGGCGATGCTGGGCGGTCTTTCGTTTTTCGAAGAACGCGACACGACGGTGAGCGGCTGGACCGTAGGACCGGGCATCGAGACCGTGATCAGCGGCGGTTGGACGACGCGGCTGGAGTATCGCTACAGCCAGTACGAGCAGAAGCAGGTTGCGTGGGGCGTCACGACCCAGCCGTCGACGCACACGGTCCGGCTGGGCCTCGCCTACAAGTTCGGCCTTGGCGCCGACAACAAATCACTCGCCGCCGCCGACTGAATCTCGGAGTAGTCCGGGCCGCTAACATGCGTCTCGTGAAGTTTGAACTCGTCACCGCTTTGGCGTTGGGTGCGGCGGCCACTCGTATGCCCGCGGCGGTACGAGTTGGCCGTGACGCGGTGCTCCTTGTCCGCCTTCACTATCAGGACGGGAGCGGCCCCTTAAAGATGAAGAAGGCGCCGCCGCAGATCAGGGCGAAGCCCACGAGATGGTTCGAGGTGATGCGTTCGCCGAGATAGAGCACCGAGAAGGCGGCGAACACGGTGAGCGTGATCACCTCTTGCATGGTCTTGAGTTCGGCCGCGGAATACACGGCATGGCCGTACCGGTTGGCCGGAACGGCGAAACAATATTCGACTAAGGCGATCCCCCAGCTTGCCACCACCACCAGCCACAGAGGCTTGTCGGAGAACTTCAGGTGCCCGTACCAGGCGAACGTCATGAAGACGTTGGAGATCAGCAGCAGGACGATGGGGGTGATGGAGGCGGGTAGCAGGAACATCGGTCTCTCGCGCAAAGCAGGTTTGAAGGGCCAGAGATCAGTGCGCGAGCTTCTGCCACTTCGGATCGTCGCGCTCCGTGGGCTTGGTCTTCCGGATATGACCGTCCAACTCGATATGCAATTCCGAGAAGCGCCCGTCGCGCTTCCCCAGCACCTCGAAGTGCTTGGGCTTGCGGCGCGGTTTGGCAGAAGGCTCATAGCCCGCATCGCGCGCGGCCCTGAGTACCACTTCCGGATCGGCCGGCCCCTGATGGTGGTCGTCGTGATGATGCGGCTTCTTGTGCTCGATCGTCACCGTGCTGCCACCGAGCGTAATGCGTGACGCTTTCAATTCGGATGGCTTCGCCTGGCCTTCCAGCAAAACGGTGGTGCCGACGCGAAGTACGATATGGTCGAGCCCCCGCGGCGTGACATCGGCCAGGATCGCCCCGGCCTTGGTTTGAACGACGAACCGGTGGGCGAAGACATGCAGGATCTTGCCTGAAACGCTGACATGATCGTCGGGCATTGCGAACTCCAATGACAAGCGAAAGGGAAAGACGGCCTGAACGAGGTGTGTCGTTCAGGCCGGGGCGCGAACTTAAGCTCCTCAGCGTGGCGCGGGCGGCGGCGGGCGACGGCCCGGCCCGCGATCGGCTTCCCTGCCAGGAGGCGGTGGAGGCGCCATCGGTCCAAACGCTTCGCTGCGGCCGTCGGCCCGCGACAGCACCTGTGCCGCGACGAAGCCACGATCGAAGCGACCCTGTACCGAGACCTGCTCGCCCTTTGTCACGACCACTGCGTCGTCGCCGCGGGGCCCGAGGTCGACCAGCATTCGCCCGCTGTCATCCTCAAGGATGAACTTATTGCCGTAGATCTCTGCAACCCGGCCCTTTACGGCAACCACGTCGGAGGGCTGAAGCAAGGCGATCTGGACGGGCGTAATGAACATTACGACTTGTGGACCGGCCGCGGTCTGCCAAGCGCCCGGGCGAGGGGGCGGGGGCGGCGGTGCACCGACGGTCGGAGGCGCCGAGGGAGCCAACGGGGTCTGGGCGGCGGCAATGCCGCCGATCCCGGCCAGCAGCAACGCGCTCGCCGCGACCGCCAGGACCTTGCCGTGACGCCTCCCTGAGGCAGGATGCCGAGAAGTGGATTGAATGACTGAGTTTGTTGCCATGATCGCCTCCTGTAAGTGTTGCGATGACGTCAACATAGGGCTCACCCCTAAATGCACGCTGAACCCAGCAGTTCAGGCTGCGTTCAGCTTCGCTCCGCTACTTCAGTAGGCGTGAGGTGCACTCAGGAGGTGGGAAAGCCATGAAGGTCCTTCTCGTCGAAGACGACGGTCCGCTCGCCGAGCAGATTGCGCGTGCTTTGCGCGACGAGAACTTCGTGGTCGACATCGCCGCCGACGGCGTAGACGGCCAGCATATGGGCGAGACCGAAGCCTACGATGCAGCCGTGCTCGACCTTGGCTTGCCAAAGGTGCCGGGGACTGCCGTGCTGCGCGCCTGGCGCAAGGTCGGTCGGCAGTTGCCAGTGCTGATCCTGACGGCGCGGGACGGCTGGACCGACAAGGTCGATGGCTTCAAGGCCGGCGCCGACGACTACCTCACCAAGCCGTTCCGCATCGAAGAGCTGATCATGCGGTTGCGAGCGTTGGTGCGGCGCTCGGCTGGGCACGCGACGCCGAGAATCGTTTGTGGCTCGGTTTCATTCGATGCCCAGACCGGCGTGTTCGAGCTCGACGGCCTGCCGCTCAAGCTCACTGCTCTGGAGTGGCGCGTGCTCGAATGTCTCATTCTGCGCAAGGAAGTGGTAATCGAGCGCGGCGACCTGACTGAGAAGGTCTATCAGGGGCGATGTCGGAACCGATTCCAACTCGCTCGAAGTAGAAGCCGAGGCCAAGGAAGCCTAGAGTCTGAACACATGATTAGCCGGCCGGCTTGGCACTCCTCCTAGGCGTGCGCGTAGGCGCTGTGGCTCTCGCAAGCAGGGCGAAGAAGTCCGGCATAGAAGACCCACAACGCTATTGAGCCGAAGGCGAAGCTGCCGAGGATCAGGAACATGGCGCCAAAGCCCATCGTTTCGGCAATCCATCCGCCAAGTGCGGGGCTAAGTGGCGTCGTCACTCGTCGCGCCGGCCTCTTTCTGGCGGGTAGATTGGGAGGGTAAAAAGATGTCGAGGCCACGGAAAACCACAATTTATTGGCGTTTTCCGAGGCCGCTGGCGGACAGGGCGGGATTCGAACCCGCGGTGGCTGTTACACCACGCACGCTTTCCAAGCGTGTGCCTTAAACCGCTCGGCCACCTGTCCGGGAAGCGCGGTCGGCCGCTCTTATAGCGCGGTGGATGGCTTGGGCAACGGCCTTCCCCCGGTGCGGCTCCTTGGCTAGGGTGCCGCCGGGTATTTGGGGGGGTGATGGTAGCGTTTCGAGCCCTGGGGTGGCTGCTGCTGGCGCTGGCAGTCGCAGTGGTCGTGCATGACCTCCTCACCTGGTGGTCGGAGGGCAGCTATCCTTTTTCGACCCTGGGGAGCCTTTGGTCGCACCTCGACCCCGGTTCGCTCGGCAGCGCCCAGACCTCGGCGCGGCGGCATATGCCGGGCTCCCTGTGGAACTGGACGGTCCGGCCGTTCCTGGCCCTGCCGGCGCTGCCGGCCTTCCTGATCCTGGGATTCTTCCTGCGGTGGCTGGGCCACCGCGACAGCGACCGGCCGGATCCCAGCTTCCTCGGCGGCTCGCGCCCCTCGCGCAAGCGCCGCAGCCGCGGGCTCTCCTGAGCCCGCTCCAGCCTGGCTAGCGGCTGTCCATCTTCAGCGCGGCGATGAAGGCAGACTGCGGGATTTCCACGTCGCCCACCTGCCGCATGCGCTTCTTGCCCTTTTTCTGCTTCTCCAGGAGCTTCTTCTTGCGGCTGATGTCGCCGCCATAGCACTTGGCCAGCACGTCCTTGCGCAGCGCGCTGATCGTCTCGCGGGCGATGATGCGGCCGCCGATCGCGGCCTGGATGGCGATCTTGAAGAGCTGGCGGGGGATCAGGTCCTTCAGCCGCTCGCAGAGCGCGCGGCCACGATGCTCGGCCTGGCTCTTGTGGACGATGATGGAAAGCGCATCGACCGGCTCGGCATTGACCAGGATCGAGACCTTCACCAGCTCGCCTTCCTCGTAGCCCACCATTTCGTAGTCGAAGCTGGCATAGCCGCGCGTCACCGACTTCAGCCGGTCGTAGAAGTCGAACACCACCTCGTTCAGCGGCAGGCGGTAGACCGCCATGGCGCGCGCGCCGGCATAGGTGAGCTCGATCTGCTGGCCGCGACGCTCCTGGCAGAGCGTCAGCACCGATCCGAGATGCTCGTCCGGCGTCATGATGGTGGCCTTGATCCAGGGCTCCTCCATGCTCTCGATATGCACGGGGTCGGGATAGTCGGCCGGATTGTGCAGCTCGAGCGAGGTGCCGTCCGTCATCTTGAGCTTGTAGACGACCGAGGGCGCCGTGGTGACGAGGTCGAGGTTGAACTCGCGCTCCAGCCGCTCCTGCACGATCTCGAGATGCAGGAGGCCCAGGAAGCCACAGCGGAAGCCGAAGCCCAGGGCCGCGCTCGACTCGGGCTCGAAATGGAACGAGGAGTCGTTCAGGCGCAGCTTGCTGAGCGACTCGCGCAGGGTCTCGAATTCGGCGGCGTCGGCCGGGAACAGGCCGCAGAACACCACCGGGACGGAGGGCTTGAAGCCCGCCAGCATCTCGGTCGCGGGCTTGCGGTCGTCGGTGATCGTGTCGCCGACTTTGCAGTCCGCGATGGTCTTGATGCCGGCGATGATGAAGCCGACTTCGCCCGGGCCAAGCTCGGCCACGTCGGTGGCCTTGGGCTTGAACACGCCGACCTTGTCGAGGTCGTAGGAGGCGGCGGCCGCCATCATGCGGATGCGCATGCCCTTCTTCAGCACGCCGTCCTGCACGCGCACGAGCGTCACGACGCCGAGGTACGGGTCGTACCAGCTATCGACCAGCAGGGCCTTCAGCGGCGCGTTGCGTTCGCCCTTGGGCGGCGGCAGGCGCTTCACCATCGCTTCCAGCAGGTCGTCGATGCCGAGGCCGGTCTTGGCCGAAACCTTGATCGATTCGGAGGTGTCGATGCCGATCACGTCCTCGATCTCGCGGCATACCCGCTCGGGCTCGGCCGAGGGCAGATCGATCTTGTTCAGGACCGGGATGATCTCGTGGTTGGCGTCGATCGCGTGATAGGCGTTGGCCAGGGTCTGCGCCTCGACGCCCTGGCTGGCATCGACCACCAGCAGCGAGCCTTCGCAGGCGGCGAGCGAGCGGCTCACCTCGTAGGCGAAGTCAACGTGGCCGGGCGTGTCCATCAGGTTCAGGACGTAGGTCTTGCCGTCCTGCGCCGGGTAATCCAGCCGCACGGTCTGCGCCTTGATGGTGATGCCGCGCTCGCGCTCGATGTCCATGGAGTCGAGCATCTGGTCGTGGAATTCACGCTCCGTCACCGCCCCGCAACGCAGCAGCAGCCGATCGGCCAACGTGCTTTTGCCGTGGTCGATATGGGCAATGATCGAGAAGTTACGGATCAACGACAGGTCGGTCATGTCACTCTACTTCGGGAGGCGCCAGCAGGTGGCGCGCTCCAATGAATTTAACCACGCAGCACGGCGCCCGTCGCTTTAGTCACCGCCGCGACGATCTTCGCGGAAACCGCCTCGATCTCCGCATCGGTCAAGGTACGCTCGACCGGTTGCAAGGTGACGGCAATGGCCAGCGACTTCTGGCCTTCCGGTACACCCTTGCCGGCATAGACGTCGAACACGCGGGCGGCGGTGATCAACACCTTGTCGGCATTGCGGGCGGCGCGCACCAGCTTCTCGGCCTCGACTGCGGTATCGACCAGGAAGGCGAAGTCGCGTTCGACAGGCTGGAAGGCCGAGACCACCAGCTTGGGTCGCGCCTTGCTCGCCTTGGCCTTGGGCAGTGGCGGCGCATCGAGGAACACCTCGAAGGCCGCGACCGGCCCCTTGAGGTCGGCGCCGGTCGCAATCTCGGGATGCAATTCACCGAAATAGGCCATCACGCGGTCGCCGAGTTTGATCGCGCCCGAGCGGCCGGGGTGATACCAGTCCGGCGCGCCGGCCTGGGTCGAGAGATTGTCGGGCGCGCCGATCGCGGCCAGCACGGCGAGCGCATCGGCTTTGGCGTCGAAGGCATCGACCGTACGGGCGGGGCCTGCCCAGTTGCGTGGGATCGCCATGTTGTGGCGGATGCCGGCAGCCACGGTGCGCTGGCCCTGCGGCGTCGCATCCTTGTACTGCGGACCCACTTCGAACAGCGCCGGATCGACCAAGCCGCGTGCCTCGTTGCGCGCCGCGGCATCGATCAGGTTGGGCAGGATCGAGGGCCGCATCGTGTCGAGCGTGGCGTCGATCGAGTTCAGCAGGCACAGATCGGCCTGACCGCCACCGAAGCGCTCGGCCTTCTTGCGCGGCAGGAACGACCAGGTGACGGCCTCGTTCATGCCGCGCGCGCCCAGCGCCCGGCGTGCCTGCGGCACGCGTCGCTGCATCGGATTGCGCACCGGCTTCGATGTCGCCGACAGCCGCGGCAGCGACGTGGTCGGGATATTGTCGAAGCCATAGACGCGCGTGACTTCTTCGACGAGGTCAGCTTCGCCCACGATGTCGGAGCGCCAGGACGGCACCGCGGCCGTCCACGGGCCGCTGCCGCTCACCGCGAAACCCAGCTTGCCGAGGATGGCCGCCGTTTCCGCCGCCGGCACGTCGATGCCGGTCAGGCCCTTCACGCGGTCCGTACGCAGGTCGTAGCTGCGCTGCCAGGCAGGCATCACGCCGCTCGAGACGAGTTCGCTCGCCTCGCCGCCGCACAGGTCGAGGATCAGACGTGCCGCGACCTCGGCGCCCCAATACACCGATTCGGGATCGATGCCGCGCTCGAAACGATAGCGCGCGTCCGACTGGACGCCGAGCTTGCGGCCCGAGGCAGCGGTGCGGATCGGATCGAAGTAGGCGACTTCGAGGAAGACCTCGGTGGTGTCTTCCTGCACGCCGGTATCCTCGCCACCCATGATGCCGCCGATGCCGTGCACGCCCTTGGCGTCGGCGATCACGGCGATCGTGGGATCGAGCGTGTAGGTCTTGCCGTCGAGCGCCAGGACCTGCTCGCCTTCGTGCGCCTGTCGCATCACCAGATCGCCGGCGAGCTTCTTGGCATCGAACACGTGCAGCGGCCGGTTGAGGTCGAAGGTCACGAGGTTGGTGATGTCGACCAGCGCGGAAATCGGACGCAAACCGATCGCCTTGAGGCGGCGCTGCAGCCAGTCGGGCGAAGGGCCGTTCTTCACGCCGCGGAAGTGGCGACCGACCACGATGGGGCAGGGGCTGTCGGGCTTGGCCTCGTAGCCATGCGTCCACTTGATCGGGCTCTTGTAGCTGCCGGCGACCTTGTCGACCTTCATCGGCTTCAGGGTGCCGAGGCCAGCGGCGGCCAGGTCGCGGGCGATGCCGTGCACGCCCAGGCAATCGCCGCGATTGGGCGTCACCTTGATCTCGATCACCGCATCGTCGAGTCCCAGCGCCTCGGCGGCCGGCGCGCCGGTGAGGGCGTCGGCTGGCAGGTCGATGATGCCGCTATGGTCGTCGCCGAGCTGCAACTCGCGCGAGGAGCAGAGCATGCCGTTGCTCTCTTCGCCGCGGATCTTGCCGACCTTCAGGTGAAGATCGGTGCCAGGAATGTAGCTGCCCGGCGGCGCGAAGATGCCCTTCATGCCGGTCCGCGCATTGGGCGCACCGCAAACGACCTGGACGACGCCGGCGCCAGTGTCGACCTTGCAGACCCGCAGGCGGTCGGCATTCGGATGCTGTACTGCCTCTACGACATAGCCGACCACGAAGCCCTTCAGGGCCTCGGCCGGATTGCTGATGCCTTCGACTTCGAGGCCGAGCATGGTCAACGCGTCGCGCACCTCGGTGAGCGTCGCATTCGTGTCGAGATGTTCCTTCAGCCAGGAAAGCGTGAACTTCATCGCGCGAGCCCTCCGGTCAGCGAGGGCATCTCAAGTGCGGAGAAGCCGTAATGGCGCAGCCACCGCAGGTCGGCGTCGAAGAAGGCGCGCAGATCGGGGATGCCGTACTTCAGCATGGCGATGCGATCGATGCCCATGCCGAAGGCGAAGCCCTGATAGATGGCGGGATCTAGTCCGCAGTTCCGGATCACGTTGGGATGCACCATGCCGGAGCCCAGGATCTCCAGCCACGAATCGCCGGCGCCGATCTTGAGTTCGCCGTCCTTCCACGAGCAGCCGATATCGACTTCAGCCGACGGTTCGGTGAAAGGGAAGTAGGAGGGGCGGAAACGCAGCGGCAGGTCGTCGATCTCGAAGAAGGCGCGGCAGAAATCGACCAGGCAGCCCTTGAGGTGGCCCATATGCGTCGTGCGGTCGATCACCAGGCCCTCGACCTGGTGGAACATCGGCGTGTGCGTGGCGTCGCTATCGATGCGGAAGGTGCGGCCGGGCACGATGATGCGGAGCGAGCCGCCATCGGCCAGCATCTTCTGCACGTTCTTATCGAGCATGGTGCGTGCCTGGCCCGGCGACGTGTGCGTGCGCAGCACCATCGGCATGCCGTCGGCGCGCGAGGGCAGATAGAACGTATCTTGCATCTGTCGCGCCGGATGATCGGGCGGGATGTTGAGGGCGGTGAAGTTGTGCCAGTCGTCCTCGATGTCGGGACCGTCGGCCCAGGTGAAGCCCATCTCGCCGAAGATGGCGCCGAGCTCGTCCATGACTTGTCCGATCGGATGCAACGTGCCCTGGCTCTCGGGACGCGCCGGCAGGCTGACGTCGATCCTTTCGGAGGCGAGCTTGGCTTCGAGGGCGGAAGCGCTCAACGCACCCTTGCGGGCGTCGAGGGCTGCTTCGATCTCGCCCTTGAGCTGATTGACGCGTGCACCGAATTCCTTGCGCTGCTCGGGCGCCAGCCCGCCCAGCGTCTTCATCAATCCGGTGACGCTGCCCTTCTTGCCCAGTGCTGCAACGCGTGCGGCATCGAGCGCGCCGAGATCGGCGGCGGCCTGCACCGCTTCGAGCGCTTCGCTGCGTATCGTCGAAAGATCGTCCATCTTTCCCACTCTCGAAACCGAACACGAAAAAAGGGAGCCTGCGGTCCAGGCTCCCTCTTTACGATTTCTATCCGTTGCGCCTGGTGTGGCGTGCGGACGTTACTTGAGGGCGGGCCCTACTTGAGAGCCGCTTGTGCCTGATCGACCAGGGCCTTGAACGCCGCCGGCTCCCGCGCCGCGAGATCGGCCATGACCTTGCGGTCGACCTCGATCCCGGACTTCAGGATGCCGTTCATGAACTGCGAGTAGGTCATGCCGTGCTCGCGGACAGCGGCGTTGATGCGCTGGATCCAAAGGCCACGGAACGCACGCTTCTTGTTGCGGCGGTCGCGGTAGGCGTACTGAAGGCCCTTCTCGACCTTCTCGATGCCGACGCGGAACGCTGCCTTGGCGCGGCCGCGATAGCCCTTGGCGAGCTTCAGAACCTTCTTGTGACGAGCGTGTGCAGCCACGCCCCGCTTTACGCGTGCCATGGTCTACCTCTCGTACGGGAAGAAGTTGCGCTTGATGATCCGGGTATCCGGCTCGGACACGATGGCCATGCCGGTCGCCTGACGGAGGAAGCGGTTACCCCGCTTGCTCATGCCGTGGCGCTTGCCCACGACCCCATGCTTCACTTTTCCGGAGGCCGTGAAGCGAAAACGCTTCTTGGCTCCGCTCTTGGTCTTCATCTTGGGCATTTTTGTTCCTTTTCAAAGGGTTAGCGCTTGCGCGCCGGTCCCGAGCCGAAGCCCGGAAAGTCCTTACAAAGCAGCCGAGGCAATGCCCTTATTGGCCAAGCCACTCGAAGGAACGGGGCTTATAGCGATGCGACCGGGCCCGTGCAAGCACAGCGGGATCGGGCAGAATGGTGATCTGACGGGGGATTTTCGCATGAAACTGGCAGGAAAGGTGGCCCTGGTGACGGGCGCCCAACAGGGGATCGGGGCGGCGATTGCCCGCGCGCTGGCAGGCGAGGGCGCCGACGTGGCGATTACCTGGCTCGACGACCAGGCCGGCGCCGAGGCGGTCGCCGCCGAAATCCGCAAGGCCGGTCGCCGGGCGCACCTCATCAAGGCCGACGTCGCACGGCTGGCGGAGATCGAGGCCATGGTCGCTGAGACGGTCCGGACCTTGGGCGCGCCCGACATCCTGGTGAACAATGCCGGCGTCTATCCGCGCGTGCCGCTGCTCGAGATGCGCGAGAGCGACTGGGACCACGTCCTCGATATCAACCTCAAGGCCGGCTGCTTTGCGACCATCGCCGTCGCCAAGGCGCTGATCGCGGCCGGTCGGAAGGGTGGCGCGGTGATCAACCTGTCCTCCTCGGCAATCCGCGGCGCCGTGCGCGGCGTGCACTACAGCGCTAGCAAGGGTGGTGTGGTCTCGATGACACGCGCGCTGGCGCTGGAGCTGGCGCCGCATGGTATTCGCGTGAACGCCATCGCGCCCGGCCTCACCGACACGGCACAGCCGCGCTACGGCAACACCGACGCCGAACTGATCGAGATGGCACGCACCACCATTCCTTTGGGCGGTCGTCTTCTCACCCCGGACCAGATTGCGCGCACGGCCGTCTTTCTCGCGTCCCAAGAATCGAGCGCTACGACTGGCCAAGTGCTGCATGTGAACGGTGGGTCGTACATGTCCTAATCGTGATTGCTTCATTCGGCGTTGACAGTGATCTCGGCGCGTGTCTGAGTCTCTCCATCGACGTCAGACACGGAGGTTTAGATGCTTCCACCGGGTCAGCGTTCCGCAATGATTGCCGGTGCAATCTTTCGGGCATCGGCATAGCGGACACACACACGAATGGCGCGCCGGGGCGGTCCCCCGTGGGTCGCATCAGTTAGGCAAGACCCCAACTAGACCGCCCCCGACGTGGCGCTATCGTTTCGTCGATTGATCACTACGAGCGACGTTTACGGGAACGACAAACTGTCTTGTGCGTTGTCGGATTGTTATGCCGAAGACCGCAGCAATCGCCCTGCTCGTCTGCCTCGTGGCCACCAGCGCCGGGGCTCAGACAAGCTCGGAAAAAGTCCGCGACAATCCCGCCGCCCAATACGTCCTGGTGAAGACCGTTACCGGCCAATCGCTCGGGATCCTCAAGGCGCGCGCGCTGCCGGTCGAGGCCGAAGGCTACAATCTGTTGAGATACTGTTGGACGCCGTACAACGTCCTGGGTGAGTGGGGCGACCGCGCGGGTCTTACCGGCGAGATGGTCGTGCGCTCTCTCGAAACTCTCGCCTGGTCACGCGATCTCGTTCGCGCAGGCTATCCCGAAAAGTCGACAGCCGAGGCGATCGGTCGTTACGAAGCGGCGCTCGTCGAAGCGAAGTTCGCGAATGCTGCGCGCGCGCGGGCGCTCGACGCCTTGCGGGCCGAGCTCGATGGTGTGCGGCGGCAAACGCCCGGCGCGGCGGTGATCCATGCGCGCTATCGCTGCGACCAGCAGGCCACTTCGCTCGGCCTCAACTTCTCGACGGCGCCGGCGGGCGGCGACGTGCGGTTCATTCCTTACGTGCTGCGCCAAATCTGCCAGACCCAGCAGCTCGATGCCGACGACACGGCACGCTGCGACTATTGGCTGCCGGCGCGGCCCGATGGACCGATGTCGTTTGCAGAGGAGACCGTCTACAGCGTGCGCTGGCTGGACGGCACCGTGGGCGGCGGACGTTTCAATCCCGACGAGCAGCGCACGACGGGAATGGTGACTTTGCGCGAGCGGCCGCCGCAAAAGAAGTAGGCAGCGGCGGTTACGCGTCTTCGGTTTCGATGCGCTGCCACAATGTCTTGATCATCGTTTTCATGGCGAGCGCATCCTGCCAGCGATCCGACAGTTCGGCGCCGTCAGGACCAGTAATGGCGTAAGGTGGTGGCCCGAGTTCGCAAAGGAACGTCAGTGCCGCGTCCGGGCCGGCACGCTTGCGCCAGGAGCGTATGGCGTATTCCCACCATCCCATAAACAGCTCGACCCAGCCCTGATGCTGCGGGAAGCCGAGCGAGATCTGCACCTGCTCGCGGCTGGCGATGCGGCCATGGATGCCCCAGGCATTGTCGAGCACGCGATGCATCATGCGGTGATTTTCGTCGTCGACGGGCCAGGCGAATTCGCGCCCGACCAGATAGTGCGAGATGTCCGCGGTCAGCCGTAGGTCGGGAAAGCAGTCGAGAAGCTGCAGCATGAAGAACAGATCGGTCGTCATGCGATCGCGATGGGTCTCAACATGGACCGCCACGCCCGACTGTTCACTGAGACGCCGCCAACCTTCCAACAACGGGATGCAATCCTCGAGCCGACGCGGCCGAACGTTGGGTTGCAGGTTGACGTGATCGGCACCCAGCCGTGCCACCAGCTCGAGGATGGGTTTGAGATCGTCGACGCTGGTCGGGTAGCACTGCGCCTGCCAGATCATGTCGTGCGCGCGCAGGAAGCTGGTGACCTCGGTGGCGAAGTCCGGATCGATGAAGCGGACGCCGGCTCCATCGAAGCCGGCATCGCGGATCATTTCGAGCTGCGTCTGCAGCGGCCATTCGTCGGCGTCTGCGCGACGCCGCTCCATGGCCCAGAGTGACTGCAGAACGCGAAGCTGCTGCGCCACCGATCAGGCTCGCGCTGGCTGTGCCGATGCCGATAGAGGCTGCTGCGAATTGTCGTCGGCTATGTTCTCCTCGAAGGTCTCGGGGCCGGCCCAGATGGCCCAGGTGGTGAGCAGCGAGAGCACGATCACGTAGATCGACACCGGCCACCAGGAGCCACTGGCCCACGCTACCAACGCTGTCGCGAGGAACGGCGCCGGGCCACCGGCCAGCAACGATCCCAACTCGCGGGCGAAAGCGAAGCCTGCGAAACGTCGCTGCGGCGGGAAGAGCTCGGCGAAGTAGGAGGCCTGCGGCCCGAACATTGCCGCGGTCACCACGGCGCGCGCGAGGATGAAGGCGAGCGCGATGTAGATCCACTCCTTGGTCTCGACCAACCAGAAGAACGGGAAGGCGAGCGCCACGCCGGCCAGGGCGCCGAACATGTAGACGGGTCGGCGTCCGATCCGATCCGAGAGGGCCGCGAAGCCCAGGATCGTGAACAGCTCGACGATGAAGGCGACCATGAGGGCACTCAAGGCATCGGCGCGGGGAACACCCAGGCTGATGACGTAGCTCAACCCCCAGACCGGAAAGAGGTAACCCAGGCCGTTCTCCGCCAAGCGGGCGCCAAGCACGACCATGAAGTTGCGTGGATGCTTGCGTAGCGCGGCCATCGCCGGATTGGTCTCGACCTTTTTCCGGGCGACCACGGCCTCGGTGTACACCGGGGTCTCGCTGACGCGCAGACGGACGTAGATACCGACGGCGATCAGCAGGACGCTCGCGAGGAACGGCACCCGCCAGCCCCACGACATCAGCTCTTCGCGCGGCAGCATCGTCACGAGCGCGAAGGCGCCGGCGGCCATCAGGTTGCCGACCGAAACGCCGAGCGGTGCGAAGCCGCCCCAGAAACCGCGATGCTTCGGTGGCGCATTCTCCACCAGGTAGATCACCGCGCCGCCATACTCGGCGCCAGCGCCCAGCCCCTGCACCACGCGGAGCGCGACGAGCAGGATCGGCGCCCAGTAGCCGATCTGTGCATAGGTCGGCAGGAGGCCGATGAGTGTGGTACCGATGCCGATCATCAGCAGGGTGATCACCAGGACCGGCTTGCGGCCGTAGCGATCGCCCATGATGCCGAAGATGATGCCGCCAATGGGCCGGACCACGAAGCCGACGCCGAAGGTCAGGAAGGCTAGCAGGGTGCCGACCAGCGGGTCGCTCTTGGGGAAGAAAAGTTCGCCGAAGACCAGCGCGGCAGCCGTGCCATAGAGAAAGAAATCATACCATTCGAGCGCCGAGCCCACGCTGGCGGCAATGATCACGCGCACCGGCATCTTCTTGCCGGCGTCCTTGGTCGTCGTAGTCATGGTGTTTCCTCACGGGCTTGTTCTTCTTGAAGCGGCCGGCACTTCCTGCCGATCTCGTTCGCCAGCTAGGCGGCGCGATTGAAGTAGGATTTCGTTGCGATGGATTGCGTCTCGTAGATCGATCCGCTGCGCAGCGGCGGCGGCAAGGGCATGCGAACCGGCGCGGCCGACAGGCGCGGCTCGATGACCGAACCGCCGGTGAGCAGACGGCTGTCGAACTCGTCGAAATCTTTCACGCCCATCAGCGGCCAGGCATCGCTTGCAGCGACTTCGTAGAGCAGCAGGTTGCGCGGGCGGTCCGACGTGTTGAGCGCCGATCCGTGAAGCGCGCGCACATGATGGAACGACATGCTGCCGGCGCGGCCCATGCAAGGGATGGCGCGATCGATCTCCGCGCGAACCTCGTCGGGATCGATCAGGCCGGCGAAGCGGCCATCCGGGCCGTGGTGACTCCATACCGGACCGGTGTGCGTGTTCGGCGACACCAGCATGGGACCGTTGGAGAGGTCGGTGTCGTCGAGCAGGACGCCGATGGCCAGCACGTCGTCGTTGGTGTGCGGATAGAAGGCCCAGTCTTGATGCCACTCTACGGGCGATCCGTAGTGCGCCGACTTCATGTTGAGCTTCGACCCGTGCAGGCGCAGCCCCGGTCCGAGTAGCGCCTTCAGGATGGCAATCACCTCCGGGCTGCGTACGACCTCGTCGAACACGGTGTGCACCTTGTGGGGCGCCTTGATGCGCCGCACGCGCGGTTCGGCCGGCGTGTGGCCGGGTTCGAGGTCGTACACGTCCGTGTGTTCGGTGGTGCCGGCGGCTCCGGCGACCAGCTCGGCCACGACCTGGCGCATGCGGGCCAGGGTCTGACTGTCGAGGACATCCGGCACGACGATGACGCCGTCCTGCTTGTAGGCTTGGACTTCCCGCTCACCGATCATGGTTTCCCTCCTGGAGCTTCTTGATTGGGGAAATGATAGCGCTATCATTCTCGAGCGAGCTATCCCTTTCTTGCAGACCACCTGCGCTAGGAGATATGCCGGTGGGCATGGAAAACGGGCCGTCGGACCCTCTGAAACCACCGGTGCCGACGCTGATGGCGGTCGCCAGAATGGCAGGGGTGTCGCCGATCACGGTCAGCCGGGTCGTGCGCCGGCCGGACATTGTGTCCAGCGGGACGCGGCTGCGTGTCGAAGATGCCATCCGCAAGCTCGGCTACGTCCCGAACATGGTGGCCGGTTCGCTGGCCAGCGCCCGCACCAAATCGGTCGGCGTGCTCGTGCCGACCATCGCCAATTCGATCTTCGCCGACACGGTGCAGGGCCTGTCCGACGTACTCGAGCCGCTGGGGTTCTCCGTCATCCTGGCGCAGTCCGGCTACGACGATCGCCGGGAGGACCGCATGCTGGCCGCGCTCCTGTCCCGTCGGCCTGAAGCGATCATCATGGTCGGCGCGCCGGTCACGGCCGAGGGCACCGAGATGCTGAGGCGGGCGGGAATCCCGGTTGTCGAGACCTGGGAACTGCCGGAGGCGCCCGTCGATGCCGCCGTGGGGTTCGACAATCACGACGCCGGCATGGTCGTCGGACGGCATTTCGCCAAAGCTGGCCGACGTCGGCTGGTTTTTGTCGGCGGCAATGATCGCCGGGCGACGCAGCGGTGGCATGGCTTCGTCGAGGCCGCACGCCAGGCAGGTGTCGCTGAGCCGCGCCGTGTGTTGATCGAGTGGCAGTCCGGTGCGGGCGCAGGCGCAGCGGTTCTCGCCAACACGCCCGATACCGACGCCGTGTTTGCGGCGAACGATGCCTATGCGATCGGATTGCTGTCGGCGCTACGTCGCGCCGGCCGGCTCGGCCTCGAACCCGCGGCGGTTCCGCAAGTCGCGGTGGTCGGCCTGGGCGATCTCGAAATGGGACGACTGTTTTCGCCGACGGTCAGCACGATACGTATCGATGGCGCTGCGATTGGCCGGGCGGCCGCCGAACTGGCGCTCGATCCAGCCAAGCCACGCCGCGTCGATCTCGGCTTCGAGCTGATCCTGAGGGAGAGCGGCTGAAGCGGGCCGACGTCGCGTCGATCCCGCTCAACCGATCAAAGCCGTGGCAACGAGGCCGCGGCGATCAAGCTGGGCCGATCACTTCGGCGCCAGCACCATGATCATCTGCCGGCCTTCCATGCGCGGCATCGATTCGATCTTGGTCAGCGGATCCATCTCACCACGAACGCGGTTCAGGACCTGCAGGCCGAGTTCGGCATGCACCATCTCGCGGCCACGGAAGCGCAGGGTGACCTTCACCTTGTCGCCTTCCTCGATGAACCGCTTCATCGCGCGCATCTTCACTTCGTAATCGTGGTCGTCGATGTTCGGGCGCATCTTGATCTCTTTGACTTCGATGACCTTCTGATGCTTGCGCGCTTCGTGGGCCTTCTTCTGGGCCTCGTACTTGTACTTGCCGTAGTCAGAAATCTTCGCGACCGGGGGCACCGCATTGGGCGAAATCTCGATCAGGTCGAGACTGGCCTCTTCGGCCATTTCAATCGCTTCGCGGGTGTTGAGGACGCCGATCATGTCGCCGTTCTCGTCGATCAGTCGGACTTGCGGCGCTCTGATCTCGCCGTTGACGCGCGGACCCTCGCGGGTCGGAGCGGTCTGTTGAGCAGGTCGTGCTATGGCCTCATTCTCCTTCGTTAAAGCCCCCTTCCATCTTGGAAGTCGGGGCGGGCAATCGAGACTGGGCCGCCCTAGAAAGGCGGCCGAGCCTCTACTGAAAGTTTAGTGACGGCGGCCCCGAGTTCAAGGACCTCCTGCTTTTCCGAGCCCAGCCGCCGAATGGCGACCGTGTGGTTGTCCATGTCGCGCCGGCCGACTGCGAGGATCAGCGGCACATGGGCCAGCGAGTGCTCGCGGACCTTGTAGTTGATCTTCTCGTTGCGCAGGTCCGTATCGACCCGCATGCCTGCGGCACGCAGGGCCGAGGCGACTTCCTCGGCATACCCATCGGCGTCGTTCACGATCGTGACCACTACAGCTTGCGTCGGCGCCAGCCACAGCGGGAAGCGGCCGGCATAGTTCTCGATCAGGATGCCGATCATGCGCTCAAAGCTGCCGAAGATGGCGCGGTGCAGCATGACGGGCCGCTTGCGCGATCCATCTTCCGCCACGTAGTTCGCATCGAGCCGCTCGGGCAGCACGAAATCGACCTGCAGCGTGCCGCATTGCCAGTCCCGACCGATGGCGTCACGCAGGACGAATTCCAGTTTCGGGCCGTAGAAAGCGCCTTCGCCGGGATTCAGAATGACGTCGAGGCCGGCAGCCTTCGAGGCTGAGAGAAGCGCACCCTCGGCCTGATCCCACACGGCATCCGTACCGGCGCGGACCGGCGGGCGGTCGGAGAACTTCACGAAGTAATCCGTGAAGCCCAGATCGCGATAGACCTCGTCCAGCAGCTTGCAGAAGCGGATCGTCTCGCTCTCGATCTGCTCTTCGCTGCAGAAGATGTGCGCATCGTCCTGCGTGAAGTTGCGCACGCGCAGGATACCGTGCAAGGCGCCCGACGGCTCGAAGCGATGGCACGAACCCATCTCGGCCATGCGCAACGGCAGCTCGCGGTAGCTGCGCAGACCCTGGTTGAAGATCTCGACGTGGCAGGGGCAGTTCATCGGCTTCAGCGCGAAGATGCGCTTCGTATCGTCTGCGATGAATTCCTTCAGCCCGTCCTCGTTCTCGCTGAGATACATGTTCTCGCGGAACTTCTCCCAGTGGCCCGACTCCTCCCACAGCTTGCGGTCGACGAGCTGCGGCGTCTTCACCTCGACATAGCCGCCAGCTTCGAGCTTGCGTCGCAGATAGCCTTCGAGCGTGCGCCAGAACGTCCAGCCCTTGGGGTGCCAGAACACCATGCCGGCCGCTTCTTCCTGTTGATGGAAGAGGTTCATCTCGCGGCCGAGCCGGCGATGGTCGCGCTTCTCGGCTTCCTCGATGCGCGTCAGGTAGGCCTTGAGGTCCTTGTCGGAGAAGAAGACCGTGCCGTAGACGCGCTGGAGCTGGGCGTTCTTGGCATCGCCGCGCCAGTAGGCGCCCGACACCTTCGTCAGCTTGAACGCCTTGCCGAGCTTGCCCGTCGAAGGCAGGTGCGGACCGAGGCACATGTCGAGCCAGTCGCCCTGCTTGTAGACGGAGATCTCCTCGTCCTTCGGCAGTTCGTCGGCCCATTCGGCTTTGAACTTCTCGCCGTGTTGGACGAAGTAGTCTTTGATCTTCGTGCGGTCCCACACTTCGCGCGTGATCGGCAGGTCACGGTCGACGATCTCGGCCATGCGCTGCTCGATCTTGGCGAAGTCCTCGGGCGAGAAAGGCTCGGCCCGAACGAAGTCGTAGTAGAAGCCTTCCTCCGTGGAGGGGCCGAACGTGATCTGCGTGCCGGGATAAAGCTCCTGCACGGCCTGGGCGAGCACATGCGCTGCGTCGTGCCGCAGCAGTTCCAGGGCGTCGGGGTCGCGTGCCGTCACGATGCCGATCTTGGCGTCGTGATCGACCACGTAGCCGAGGTCCTTCATCTGCCCGTCGACGCGCAGTGCGAGGGCCGCCTTGGCAAGGCCGGGACCGATCGAGGCGGCGATTTCGGCGCCGCTGACCGGTTTGTCGAACGACCGGACCGAGTTGTCCGGCAAGGAAATGTTGATCATGGTATCCACCAGCTAACGAAATTGCGAACAAGACACGCTCGCCGACGCAAAGGCGTCAGCGATAGCAGGCCGGGAAGCGGCACGAGCGCCAGCGCCCGGCCGAATCAAGTTCGTACGGTGGTGGTGTTGGCTGGAGCGGTTGAAAACCTGCGTTCCATGCGCTTGGAGATAGGCGGGGGGCCGACCCGAGTCAAGCAAAGGGTCTTCGTTCTCAGGGAGCCCGCAGGCGCTCGTAGAGGGCGAGAAGGCGGGCATTGGACTGCGCCAGGTTGAACTGGCTGTGCACATGCTCCTGCGCGGCCCGCGCCAGTTCGGCGCGCCGCTCGATCGACAGCGAAAGGGCGGCCTGCAGGGCGTCGGCCAGGGCGGCCGGATCGCCGGGGGGCGCCAGCCAGCCGGTGACACCGACGCGCACGGCTTCTGCCGCGCCACCGCCATCCTCGGTCACGACCGGCCGGCCCATCGCTTGCGCTTCGATCAAGGTGCGGCTGAAGCCCTGGCGCGCACCGCCGGTGGAGACGACGACGTCGGCCAGCATGTAGGCCGCCGGCATATCGTCGACATACGGGCCGATCTGCACGCGGCCCTGCATCTCGGCCGCCACGACGGCATTCTCCAGTTCCTTCTCGAAAGGTGTCGGGACACCGGTCGAGCCCAGCAGAAGACAGAAGACGTCGTCGCGGCCCAGCCGCCTGATCGCCTCGATCAGGATCTTCTGGCCATTGTCCTCGGTGAAGCGCGCGGGACAGAGCACGAGATGACTGCCATCGGGGATGCGCAGTTCGCCAGCCAGCCGAATCAGTCGGTCGGCGCGAACGATCGCTGGATTGAAGCGGTCGATGTTGATGCCCGGCGAGATCGTTTCGAGGCGATCTTCGAGCGTGGGGAAGCGTTCCAGCGCATCGCGCGCGACATGGTCGGACACGGCGATCACCGCATCGGCGCGTGATTGACGTCGCTCGATGAAGCGGCCGGCAAGATCTTGTGCGAGGAAGGGGCGGTGCAAAGTAGCGATCCACTTGATGCCGAGTCGTCGCGCAAGTGCGCGCGCAACCCATCCCGTAGCGGGTGAGCGCGCTTGAACGACATCGACTTTGGCATCGCGCAGGCTCGAAGCGAGCTTGCCGGGCAAGGTCAGCCGGCCCCACACCGCGTGGGTACTGTCCGGCAGTTCGAGGTGGCTTCCGCGCAGGCGCAACAGGTCGGGCACCAAGGCGCCCCCCGGAGACGCGACGATCGCCGAGCCACCGGCCGCAATCACAGCCTGCGCCGCGTCGAGCGTTGCACGCGCCAAGCCGCCGCCGGCCAGCGTGGGAACGATTTGCAGGAGGGTTGGTGCGGACACTGTGTTTGCGTAAGCGTAAAACGATCAGAGAAGCGAGCAGGTAACACGGGAGCCGGAACGTGGGTAGAGTCGAGCAGTTGCAGCGCGGCGACGGCAACTACGTTGCCTATGCAAGAACGCCGGGAAAGTCGCCGACGGTCGTGTTTCTCGGTGGTTTTCGATCTGACATGACCGGCACCAAAGCCGTCGCGCTCGAAGCCTGGGCCGAAAAGTCGGGTCACGCTTTTTTGCGCTTCGACTATCTCGGTCATGGCCAGTCTTCGGGTCGCTTTGAAGAGGGAACGATCGGTCGCTGGAAGGACGACGCGCTGGCGGCCATCGATTCGCTGACCAACGGCAAGCTCGTGTTGGTCGGCTCCAGCATGGGCGGATGGTTGTCGCTGCTAGCGGCGCAGGCACGGCCGGAGCGACTCGCAGGTCTGGTGCTCATCGCCGCCGCGCCCGACTTCACCGAGCGCATGCTGCTCGGCGGTCTTTCATCGGAGGACCGCGCGATCCTTCAGCGCGAGGGTCGCCTCGAACGGCCTTCGCAATATTCACCCGAGCCTTCGGTTTTCACCTGGAAGCTGATCGAGGAGGGCCGCAACCATCTACTCCTCGACAAGCCGTTGGCGCTGCCCTGTCCGGTGCGTCTGTTGCACGGCCAGAGCGATCCCGACGTGCCCTGGGAGTATTCGCTACAGATCGCCAAGCACCTCGACGCGCCGGAAGTGATCAGCACCTTCGTGAAGGGCGGCGATCACCGCCTCAGCACGCCTGCCGACATCGCCCGCCTGATCGCCACCGTCGAAGAACTGACCTGCTAGCTCTTGGCACCGACAATCGCTTTCAGGCCTTCGCGATAGGTCGGGTAGCGCAACACGACGCCGAGATCGCGCTTCAACCGGTCGTTCCGCACGCGCCGGCTCTCCATATAGAAAGAGCGCGCCATCGGGCTCATCGCCGGTGCTGCCTGTTCCCAGGGGATCGCCGCGGGGACAGGCTTGCCGAGCAGCTCGAAGGCGTGAGCGATCACGTCGCTGTTGGGCGCCGGCAGGTCATCGGCGACATTCCAAAGTGCTGCGCCGCCCGAGCGCGCCATCGCGACCAGCGTCGCATTGGCGATGTCCTCGACATGGATGCGCGAGAAGAACTGGCCGGGCTTGTCGATGCGCCGTGCCGTGCCGGCCTTCACCTGGTCGATGGCGCTGCGTCCGGGGCCGTAGATCCCGGGCAGGCGCAAGATGTCGAGCGTGGCACCGGTCTGCTGTGCGAGATCGCGCCAGGCCTGTTCGGCCGCCAGCCGTTCGATGCTGCGCGCCTGTCCAGGCTCTGCGGGGGTCGCTTCGTCGACCCAACCGCCACCGTGATCGCCATATACGCCGGTGGTCGAGAGGTAGCCCAGCCACGTCGCGCGCCCTAGCAGAGCGCGGCACGTGCCGAGCGCTGGATCGCCGGTCTCTTTCGGCGCGATGGTGCAAAGAATGTGTGACGCATTGGCCAGCACCGAAGCGGGCAGGGCGGCGGTGCCATCGAACAGATGTGCTTCGATACCGTCCGCTCGAAGCCGTCCGGCTTTTTCTGCAGTCGTGCAGGTTCCCGCAACATCCCAACCCTGCATCCGCGCAAGCTTGGCGATTTCAAGGCCGCTATAGCCCAGACCGAAGATGAAAAGACGCCTTGTCATCTTGTCAGGATCGCCGCGGCGCGGTTCTTTTCAACCATGTTGTTTCGTCGCAAGGCGCTTTGGCTCCCGGCCGCTCTGTTCCTCTCCACGGCAGCGGGCGCGCAGCCCATTCCCGTCGTTCCGCCCACGCCGCAGACCACGATTCCCGGTCCTGGCATCCTCGACATGCCGCCGGACCATCAGCGCCGCTACGCCGAATGCATGAAGCTCGCACGGGGCGAGCCGCTGAAGGCGCTCCCCATCGCCGAGAAATGGATGAGCGAAGGTGGCGGTATGGGCGCACGCCACTGTGTGGCCATCGCCATGTTCCAGTCGGGCAGATACGCCCAGGCCGCGGCACAGTTCGAGGCGATCGCGCGCGATATGGGCCACGAGCGGCCGGGCTTGCGCGCCGAACTGTGGGCTCAGGCCGGGCAGGCCTGGATGGAATCTGGCGCCGCCGACAAGGCAGCCCAGGCGCAGAGCCGCGCGCTCGAACTCAAGACCGACGATCCCGATCTCTGGGTCGATCGGGGCCTCTCTTATGCCGCCATGCAATCCTGGCAGCGGGCTATTGCCGATTTCGACCGCGCGATGCGTCTGCGGCAGGACGATGTCGAGGTGCTGGTGCTACGCGCTGCGGCCTGGCGCAACGCGCGCGATCCGGCCCGTGCCCTGACCGACGCCAGCCGGGCGCTTTCGATCGCCCCCGACCATACCGAGGCGCTGCTGGAACGCGGCTTTGCCTATCTGGCGCGCGGTACGCGCGATGCCGCTAATAGAGACTTCGAGCGCGTCCTGAAGCTCGTTCCGCCGAATACGCCCGCCGCGCGCCGCGCCGAAGCGGGGCTCAGCGGCAGTCTTCCGGTCGCCCCAGCGCCCGCAACACCCGGCGCTCCACCGCCAGCCGGCGGGAAGCGATAGCGCCATCCCCCTCCCTGATGTAAGAGCGATGCAAATGAACCAATTCCTCTCGTCGATTGCGCTCCTCGGCGCATTGGTTATCGCGGCGCCGGCCTTTGCCCAGGCACCCCCTCCGGTCACGGCGGGCCAGCCCCAGCCGCCGTCTTCCTACTATCCCGCGCCGCCGCCTTTGCAGGCGCCTTCGACCCAGCAGGGCACGCCAACCACCGGCCTCACCTCGCCGCTGCCGGCAGGGCAGAGCAAGGTCGAGCGCACCGACATTGCCTCCGAAGCCGAGGCGCAGCTTTTCGCCGACGCGCGCAAGATCGTCTGGGGCCGCTATGCCAAGATCAAAGGGGCCAAGGCCGGCGAGGTCGCCGTCACGCGCCAGGGCAATCTCTGGGTCGTGAAGGGCCGCATCGACAGCGTCGCTCCCGGCACCGAAGGCGATTGGGCAGCCGTCGATGGCGTCGTAGAGCGCATCTCGGCCGGCGTCGTGCAGGTGAAGGGTGAAGTCGCCTTCCGCATCGCCAAGGTCGAGAACGGCACGCCCTGCAAGGTGGCCGGCACGCTCAATTTCCGCCGCTCCGGCAAGTCGAACGTCTGGCGCCTGGCCGAAGGCGACAATCCCTGTGACGGCATGCGCGAAGGCTTCGACCTCGTGTTGGACAAGCCCGCCGAGAAGAAGCCCGTCCCGGCGCAGCCGAAGCGCAGCTAGGACCGCAGCTTCGCGATCTCGTCGCGCGCCAGACGGTCGGCGCGCTCGTTCTCGGGATGGCCGCTATGGCCTTTGACCCAATGCCATTCGACCTGATGCGGACTGCGCGCCGCATCGAGGCGCTGCCATAGCTCGACGTTCTTCACCGGCTTCTTGTCGGCGGTGCGCCAGCCATTCCTCTTCCAGCCATGGATCCACTTGGTGACGCCGTCCTTCACGTAGGTGCTGTCGGTGAACAGCCGGACGTGGCAGGGGCGCTTCAGCGCCTCCAACCCCTGGATCGCCGCCATCAGTTCCATGCGATTGTTGGTCGTTGCAGGATCGCCGCCGGCGAGTTCGCGCTCGCGCTCGCCCATCCGCAGGATGGCGCCCCAGCCACCTGGTCCCGGGTTCCCGCTGCAGGCCCCGTCGGTAAAGATCTCGACTTGGGCTCCGCTCACAGCCCGTAATCCGACAGCGAGGTTGTGCTGCGATGGAAGCGCAGCTTGGCGAGGTATTCCTGCGGGTCCTTGCGTTTGACCAGCGCATTGGGCGGCGTGTGGACCCAGTCGTACAGCCGCGTCAGCAGGAAGCGCAGCGCCGAGCCGCGCGCCAGCAGCGGCAGCACCCGCTGTTCCTCGTCGGTGAGTTTGCGCACCTTGTTGTAACCCTGCAGCAGGTTGCGCGCCTTCGTGGCGTTGAAGGCGTTGTCGATCTCGAAGCACCAGGCGTTGAGGCAGATGGCGACGTCGTAGGCCAGCAGGTCGTTGCACGCGAAGTAGAAGTCGATCAGGCCCGAGAGCTTGTCGTGCAGGAAGAAGACATTGTCGTTGAACAGGTCCGCGTGGATCACGCCCCACGGCAGGTCCTTCGGCCAATTCGCCTCGAAGAAGTCGATCTCCACGGCGAGCTCGCTATCGAGCGCCTTGTCGATATGGTGCCGCGACCCCTCGAACAGCGGCCGCCACCCCGATACCGACAGTGCATTGGTCCGCTTCAGCGCGAAATCCTTGCCGGCGAGATGCAGTCCGGCCAGCGCTTCGCCGACGGGTCCGCAATGGGCGACGGTGATGCGGCGCGGCGAGAGGCCGTGCAGGAACGTCGTGATGGCCGCGGGCTTGCCGGCCAGGGTGCGCACGGCGTTGCCGTCGCGGCCGTGGATCGGCTGGGGGCAATTGATGCCGCGTGCCGACAGATGATCCATGAGACCCAGGAAGAAGGGCAGATCCTTCGGATCGACGCGCTTCTCGTAGAGCGTCAGAAAATACTGCCCCTTGCTCGTGGTCAGCAGGTAGTTCGAGTTTTCGACGCCTTCGGCCACGCCCTTGAGGGCGTCGGCTTCGCCGATGTCGTATTCGGCGAGAAAGGCTTCGAGTTCCGTATCGCCGACTTCCGTATAGACCGCCATCAAACCACCACTACGCCACCAGGGCTCGCGGCAGTTTGAACACCACGCTCTCCTCGGTCGTACGCACCTCTTCGACGGTGACGTCGTAGCGCGCGCGACAGGCCTCGATCAACTCGTCGACCAGCAGTTCCGGAGCGGAGGCGCCGGCCGTGATGCCGAGCCGCTCGGCGTCGCCCAGCCAGGCCCAGTCCATATCGGCGGCACGCTGCACCAGTCGCGAGCGCGCACAGCCGTAGTTGGCCGCGACCTCGACGAGGCGCATCGAGTTCGACGAATTGGGCGCACCGATCACCACTAGCGCATCGCAGCGCCCGGCGATTGCCTTGACCGCCGCCTGACGGTTGGTCGTGGCGTAGCAGATATCCTCGAGCTTCGGCCCCTGCATGGCGGGGAAGCGGCGGCGCAGGACAGCCACGATCTGGGTCGTGTCGTCGACCGACAAGGTGGTCTGCGTTGCGTAGGCGAGGTTCAGCGGATCGGCGACTTCGATCTGCTCCGCCTGTTCGACATCCTCGACCAGCAGGACGGCGCCCGGTGGCAACTGACCCATCGTGCCGATGACCTCGGGGTGACCCGCATGGCCGATCAGGATGACGGTGCGGCCCGACGCAGCGTGGCGTTCGGATTCGCGATGGACCTTGGAGACCAGCGGGCAGGTCGCATCGACATAGAGCAGGTTGCGGCGACCGGCCTCGGCCGGGACCGATTTCGGCACGCCATGCGCAGAGAAGACGACGGGCCGGTCGTCGGGCACTTCGTCGAGCTCGTCGACGAAGATCGCGCCTTTCGCTTCGAGGTTCTCGACCACGAAGCGATTGTGCACGATCTCGTGGCGCACATAGACGGGGCGACCATAGCGTTCGATGGCGCGCTCCACGATCTGGATGGCGCGATCAACACCGGCGCAGAAGCCGCGGGGGCTGGCGAGGAGGATCGTGAGCGGCTTCTTCGGGGTGATCATGAAAAAACGTTCAGTCGGATGCAGGCCCGTTCGCTTGCGGGCCTGCGGGCCATTGCCTAGAGTCCGTGCACGACGGATTGGCGCGGCACCGTAACAAAGCCGCCGCAACGGGGAAAGCAACATGACCGAGCCGGTTGTCGCGGCGAAGGTACCGGCGAAGGTGACGCTGGACGCTGGCAAGGACTATTGGTGGTGCGCCTGCGGGCGTTCCGCGAACCAGCCCTTCTGCGACGGCAGTCACAAAGGCACCGGGCTTGCTCCCGTCAAATACACCGCGCAAAAAGCCGGCGACTACTGGCTCTGCGCCTGCAAGCATACCCACAAACAACCCCTCTGCGACGGCACCCACAAGACATTGGCATGACCTTGAAGAAGATCGTTTTCGCCGCGCCGGTCGCGCTGGCGCTTGTCCTCACCGGCTGTGGCGGCAGTTCGTCGGCCCCATCCGCCAACGTCTATTGTCCGGTGCCGTTCACGGTGCAGGATGCTGGTCGAATCACTCACTTCAAGCCCGGCGGCGGGCGCGATCCGCGCGACATCGAGTACGAGGCGTCGCTGGTCGGCGCCAGGACGCAGTGCGAACTGAAGCGAGGGCAGATGAACGTCACCCTGGTGATGCGCATCGCCGTCCAGGCCGGGCCGTCGGTCACGGGCGCACAGACACAGGTGCCGTACTTCGTGCGCGTGCTGACGGGCTCGGGCACGGTGTCCCAGGGCCAGGATTTCATCGCCGGCTTCAAGCTGTCGGCCGCCAATCCGCGGGGGCAGTCGCAGGAGGAGCTGGCGCTCACCTTGCCCTACAGCCAGGTGAATGACCTCTCCGCCTACCGTATCGCCGTCGGCCTGAAGCCGACGCCGGAAGAGCTCGACTACAACCGCCGGTCGGACGGACGCCCATGACCGCCTATGCCGACAGACTGGAAGCACTGGCCGCCGAGGCGGCGGATCGTTGCACCAGCTGCGGCAAATGCTTCGAGGCCTGCCCGACCGCCCGCGAAAGCGGGCTCGACATGGCGGCAGGCGTACAGAGGGTGGGCGAGCTCGTTGCCCTGACGCGAGACGGCGGGACCGCAGCGCCGGTCCTGCAATCCTGGCTCAACGCCTGCGATGGCAGTGCGCGCTGCAGCGCCGCCTGCCCCGAGGACATCAACGTCCGCCAGTGGGTGACGATCGCCAAGCTAAAGTCGCTGCAGGCCAGCCGGCCGATGACGGAAGGCGCGACCAACGCGGCCAGTCGGTTCCGGCACATGGCGCAGGCAGTGCGGCTGCTGGCCAGCATGCAGCTCCCCTCGGAGACGCTGAAGCGGATCCTGGTGCCGGCGGAGCGGCGCACGGCCGACGTTCTTTTCTATACGGGCTGCAACGTGCTGCGGACGCCGCACATCGTGCTGAACGTCATGGATATCCTCGACGCGCTCGATCTCGACTTCGATGTGGTCGGCGGTACCGCCCATTGCTGCGGTGTTTACCAGTTCCAGGAAGCCGACCTGCCGACCTACGAGCGCATGGGCCATCGCACTTTCCAGCGCTTCGGTCAGTCGGGCGCGTCCAAGGTGCTGACCTGGTGTCCGACCTGCACCAAGAATTTCGACGAGCTTGAGAAGGATGTCGAGGCGCCATCGTTCGGCCTCGACCATATCAGCGAGTTCCTCGCCGCCAACCTCGACACGCTGAAGGCGCGCTTCAAGGCGGACCAGCCCAAGCGCCGCGTCGTGATCCACGAACATCTGGGCATCGGCGCCACGGTCCAGAGCATTCGCGACCTGCTTCGCGCCGTGCCCAATCTCGAGCTGGTGGAGCTTCCGCAGGATTCGGGCTTCTCCTATGCCTGCGGCGGGCAGGCCGCGAAGTTCAAAGAGCGCGAGCAGGCGATCCATCGCGGGCTAGTCATGGGGGCGGTCGAGGCTGGGGCCGACACGATCGTCACCATGTATCACTCCTGTCATCGCGCCCTGTCCGGCGCCGAGGCGATCTACCCGCTGCGTGTCGTGAACTTCACCGACATCCTGGCCGAAGCGCTGGGCCGTGGTGGTCACCCCGACTACTACCAGCTCTACAAGAAGGGCGGCGCCATGGATGAAGCCGTGGCGGCAGCGCGTGGCTTCCTGTTGGGCAACGGCGTGAAGGTCGATGAGAACGCCGTGAAATCTTTGACGGCCGATATTTTCAACGAAACCGGCCTTGGCGGTCCGCGCGAGGCTTTCACTGCTGCCTTCACCGCGCTGGCACGCGAGGGTTAACGACATGGGCGCATTGCCGCCGGTGTCGCTGCAGGCGGCAGCGCCGTGGTGGCGCCCGGCTCATGGTCATTCGCTCGTCATTCGTGGCGGCCGGCCGCTGGCCGGCGTCTATCCGATCAGCGGCGCCAAGAATGCCGTTCTGCCTTTGATGATCTCGGCGCTGCTGACGCCTCATCTCGTCACCCTGCGCAACGTGCCTGCGAGTCTCGATGTGGCGGTTCTGTCCGCGCTGCTCCGACGCCTCGGTGCAGAGATGCACTGGTCGACGACAGCCGCCGGACTCTCGGTCACGATCTGTGCCGACCGGCTGCACCCCGGCAGCATCGACGGCGACTTGGTGAGTCGCATGCGCGCGTCGGTCCTTGTACTCGGGGCGATGCTGGGGCGTTGTGGCGAAGCGAGCCTGCCGATGCCGGGCGGCGATGCCATCGGCCTGCGCGGTGTTGATTTTCATCTGACCGGTCTCAGGGCCATGGGCGCCGAGATCGAACTGGCCGCAGGCCTGATCATGGCCAAGGCGCCCGATGGTCTGAAGGGCGCGGAGATCCTGCTGCCGCTGCCGTCGGTGGGCGCGACGGAGAACCTGATGCTTGCCGCCGTGATGGCGCAGGGTACGACCGTGATCCGCAACGCCGCCCGCGAACCCGAGATCGTCGACCTAGCGCACTGCCTGATCGCCATGGGCGCGCGTGTAACGGGGCAGGGCAGCCACATCGTCACGATTGAAGGGGGCACGCCGCTTGCGGGCGCCGTTCACGACGTGATGCCCGACCGCATCGAACTCGGCACGTTGGCGTGCGTGGCTGCCGTCACCGATGGCGAGATCCTGCTGCGCAACGGGCGCGCCGAACATCTGGGCTCGGCACTCCCGGCATTCCAGTCGGCCGGCGTCGATCTGCACGATGTCGAAGACGGATTACTGGCGCGCCGCTCGCGGGATGGCCTTGTCGGCATCGACATCATCACCCAGCCCTATCCAGGTTTCGCGACTGACCTCCAGGCGCCCGCCATGGCGCTGCTGTCGGTGGCGAAAGGGGCCAGCGCCATCACTGAAACCCTTTTCGAGCAGCGCTTTCTTCATGTCGGCGAACTGCGCCGGATGGGCGCGGACATCTCGGTCCATGGCAGGACGGCTCTGGTGCGCGGCGCGGCCGGACTGCACGGCGCCGCGGTAACCTGCACCGACGTTCGGGCCGCCGCTGCCCTGGTCATCGCAGGATTGGCGGCGAGCGGGGAAACAACGCTTGCCGGCCTCGATCATCTCGACCGCGGCTACGAACGGATGGCCGAGAAGCTGGCAGCCTGCGGCGCTGACGTCGCGAGGAGTGGGGGAGAATGAGCAGCGTTTCCGAGGCGAACGTCTGGCTCTTTTCCTACGGGACCTTGCAGCAGGAAGAGG
>CALROF020000030.1:0-40520 GCA_943369775.1 Reyranella massiliensis 521 | reverse complement strand
CACGACAATGAGGCTCGCCGCTAGTCCGCCGCTTTCTCCTGCTTCTTGATCGCAGGCATCAGGCCGGTCGGGTCGATCAGCTTGCCGTGGACCAGCATGTTGTGAGCATGCGCGAGGTGATGGAGCGCGAATGACGTCTGCATGGCACTCACCCTGCCCTGCGCATCCTGGGCAGCATTCACGGCCTGTTTGACGAGCTTCAACGCGAACAGCGGCTTCAGCGCGATGCGCTCGGCCATCGCGAGCCCAAACGACTGCAGGTCCTGGCGCGGGACCACGTGATTCACCATGCCGACGCGGTGGGCTTCCTGAGCCGAGAGCCAGTCGGCGGTGAACAGGAACTCCTTGGCCTTGCGTACGCCCATCTCCCAGGGATGGGCGAAGAACTCCGCACCGCCCACGCCCATCGCGACAGTGTGGTCGAGGAACTCCGCGTCTTCCGAGGCAACGATGAGATCGCAGGGCCACATCAGCATCAGGCCGCCGGCGATCACCTTGCCGTGCACCAATGCCAGGGTGGGTTTGGGGATGTTGCGCCAGCGTTCGCAGAAGCCGACATAGATCTCCTGCTCGCGCGCGTACTGCGCCTCCGCGCCCGGCTTGCCGAAGCCGCCCCAGATGCCGACGGTCTCATGCTTGGCCATGTTGCCGTGACCGTCGACCTCGCGCAGGTCGTGGCCCGAGGAGAAGTGCGGGCCGTTGGCCGAGAGCACGATCACCTTCACGCTGTCGTCGAGCGCGGCGCGGTCGAAGGCCTCGTTCAGCGCATAGAGGAAAGCCGTGTCCTGGGCATTGCGCGTGTCGGCGCGGTTGAGGACGATATGCGCCACGCCAGGCTTCGGCACGTCGTACAGGATAGCGTCGGTCATCTCTTCCTCCCGCGAACCAGGGTTGTTTTCGTTATGCCCACAGTAAAGCACACCTTCGTCGAGACACGCGGTTTCACCACTCACCTTGCGGAAGCCGGCAGCGGCGCGCCGCTCCTCCTGCTGCACGGTTGGCCGGAGTTCTGGGCGACCTGGGAGCCGATGTTCGAGCGGCTAAGCGATCGCTGGCGCCTGATCGCGCCCGACTTCCGCGGCTTCGGCGACAGCGAGAATCCGGCATCGGGGCCTTCGGATCAGGCGGGGCCGGACGTGATGGCCGACGACATCGCCGTGCTGATGGACAGGCTCGGCATCGCCAAGGCGGGCTTCGTCGGCCACGATGTCGGCGCCTACGTCATGCAGCGCCTGGCGCTGCGCCATCCCGACCGCGTCTCCGGACTGTTCTTCTTCAACTGCGGCACGCATGGCGTCGGCGCACGCTGGCGCGATCCCGCGCAGATCAACGAGATCTGGTACCAGACCTTCCATCAGATGCCGTTTGCGCCGGCGATCGTCGGTGCCTCGCGCGACAGTTGCCGCGCCTACTTCCGGCATTTCCTGACGCACTGGTGCCACCGCAAGGACGCGTTCGACGGCGTACTCGAACGCTGGGTCGACAACTTCCTGCGCCCCGGTAACCTGCAGGGCGGCTTCAACTGGTACATCTCGCAGAATGCCGGCCGGCTCGCCGTGATGTCCGGTACCGCGCCCAAGCCGCCCAAGATCACCCAGCCCGCACGCGTGCTGTGGGGCCGGCACGATCCCGTGCTGAAGTCGGCGTGGATCGACGTCGTGCCGGAGTATTTCGAGACTGTGGAGACCGGCATCGCCGAGGATGCCGGCCACTTCGTCCACTACGAGAGACCCGACCTCGCCGCAGCGGAGATCGGGCGCTTCTTCGAGCGGATCGGCTACCGCTGAGAAGTTATTCGGCCGCCTGCGCGCGGGCGGGCTTGGCGAGTTCCTCGGCGATCTGCACGGCATTCCACGCCGCGCCCTTCAGGAGCTGATCGCCGGCGGCGAACAGCACGAGGCCGTTGGGGTTCGAGAGATCGCGGCGGATGCGCCCGACATGGATGTCGAGATCACCGCTGGCTTCCAGCGGCATCGGGAAGTGGTTGGCGGCGGCATCGTCCACCACCTTCACGCCCGGCGCCGCCTCCAGAATCACGCGCGCCTGTTCGGGCGAGAGCGGCTTCTCGAGTTCCAGCGTAATCGCTTCCGAGTGGGCACGCAGCACCGGCACGCGGATGCAGGTCGGCACGATCGGGAGGTCGGGCATGTGGAACATCTTCCGCATCTCTTCGACCACCTTGTTCTCTTCCTCGTTGTAGCCGTTCTCGGCCACCTTGGTGTTGTGTGAGAAGACGTTGAAGGCGATCTGGTGCGGGAACACCGAACGGGTCAGCTCCTTGCCCTTGCCGTACTGGCGCACCTGGTCTTCGAGCTCCTGCATGGCAGCGGCCCCCGCGCCCGAGGCCGACTGATAGGTCGAGACCACGATGCGGCGGATGCCGGCCGCCTGATGGATCGGCCAGACCGCCGTGGCGAGGATCGCCGCCGTGCAGTTCGGGTTGGCGATCACGCCCTTGTGGTGCGCGAGATCGCCCGCATTCACTTCCGGCACGACCAGCGGCGTCTCGGGGTCCATGCGGAAGGCCGAGGAATTGTCGACGACGACCGCACCCGCCGCCTTGGCGGCCGGCACGAACTCGCGGCTGCGCGTGGCGCCGGCGCTGAAGACGGCGATGTCGATGCCCTTGAAGGCGGCCGCGGTCAGTTCCTCGACCGGATAGGTTTTGCCTTTGAACTCGAGCGTCTTGCCGACCGAACGGGCCGAGGCGAGCAGCTTGAGGGAGGCAACGGGGAAGTTCCGTCGCTCGAGGACGCGGAGGATTTCGACACCCACCGCGCCCGTGGCGCCGACAATGGCGATGTTTTGAGCGTTCATGACGCAATAATACAGGACCGCCCGGAACGCTGGAACGGGTCAGCCCGCCGCGCTTTCAGTGTTCTTTCTCATCGCAGGCATGAGCCCCGTTGGGCCGATCACCAGATATCCGGCCCGGCCCCCATCCCGGCTCAATTAAAAGGGCCGGCACCCCGAGGATGCCGGCCCTTTCGTCGTGTCCTGTGGTCCGGAATGGCTACCGGGCGCCGGCCGCCTCGACGGCGGGCCGGGTCGGCGGCCGCTGCGCGGCCTCGACCACCATGTTCTTCATGGCCTTCTGCAGCTTGTCGAAGGCACGCACCTCGATCTGGCGCACGCGCTCGCGGCTGATGCCGTACTTGGAGCTGAGGTCCTCGAGCGTCTTGGGCTCGTCGACCAGCCGGCGCTCCACGATGATGTGGCGCTCGCGGTCGGTGAGCTGCTTCAGAGCTGCCGCCAGCATGTCCTTGCGCTGATTCAGCTCCTGGCTCTCGCCGAGGCGGGTTTCCTGGTTGGGCGAATCGTCGACCAGCCAGTCCTGCCACTCCATGTCGCCCTCGGCCTTCACCGGGGCGTTGAGCGACGAGTCCGGGGCGGCGAGGCGGCGGTTCATGTTCACCACCTCCTCCTCGGGCACGCCGAGGCGGGTCGCGATCTTGGTCACCTGCTCGGGCGACAGGTCGCCCTCCTCGATGGCCTGCATCTGGCCCTTCAGCTTGCGCAGGTTGAAGAACAGCTTCTTCTGCGCTGCCGTCGTGCCCATCTTCACCAGCGACCAGCTATGCAGGATGTATTCCTGGATAGAGGCGCGGATCCACCACATGGCATAGGTGGCCAGACGGAAGCCGCGGTCCGGGTCGAACCGCTTGACCGCCTGCATCATGCCGACGTTGCCCTCGGAGATCAGCTCGGCCACCGGCAGGCCGTAGCCGCGATAGCCCATGGCGATCTTGGCGACGAGCCGGAGATGGCTGGTGACGAGCTTGTGGGCGGCTTTCGAGTCGCCGTGCTCGCGCCAGCGCTTGGCCAGCATGAATTCTTCCTGGGGCTCCAGCAGCGGAAACTTCCGAATCTCAGACAGGTATCGGCTGAGATTGCCCTCGGGCGTCAGCGAAGACGGCAGGGCGGGAAGGTTTGCAGTGGCTGCACTCATGGCTACTCCCCCTTTCATACGCGGGATGGTCGGGTGAACGAGCATTTAGCACTCTCGTACCCCGACTGCTAAATCCGACTATATTAGTCGGGTAGCTCTTCGGTCAATCTAAATCCTACTAACCCACTGGGAGATTAGGGGATTACTTAACGCTGTTCAGTGACTTGAGTAAGCTGCTGAAATCTTGAGGCAATTCTGTGGCAAAGTGCATTTGCTTGCCGGTCCCCGGATGCCGGAACTCCAGGACAGCCGCGTGCAGCGCCTGTCTCGGGAAGTCCCACAACGCCGCGGGTGCCTTCGCGTTGCGAGTCTTGCGGCCATAAACCGGGTCGCCGATCACCGGGCAGCCGAGGTGGGCCAAGTGCACGCGAACTTGATGAGTGCGGCCCGTCCCGAGCTTTGCCCCGACCAGGCTCGCGAGCGGCTGGAGGGGTGGGCCGAAGCGCTTCTCGATCCAGTAGTCGGTAATGGCCATACGGCCGCTGCTCTTGCGGACCGCCATGCGCTTGCGATCCACGGGATGGCGGCCGATTGCCGCCTCGACCCGGCCCCGGTCCGCCTTGGGCGCCCCCCAGACCAGCGCCTGGTAAATGCGTGAAAGGTCGTGGGCGGCAAAGAGCTCCGAGAGCGCCACATGGGTGCGGTCGTTCTTGGCCACGACCATGACGCCCGACGTGTCCTTGTCGAGCCGGTGCACGATCCCCGGCCGGCGCACGCCGCCGATGCCCGAAAGACTGTCGCCGCAATGGGCCAGCAGGGCATTCACCAGGGTACTGTCCGGGTTGCCCGGCGCCGGATGGACCACCATCCCCGCTGGCTTGTTCAGGACCAGGAGGTCCCCGTCCTCGTAGAGGATGTCGAGCGCCAGCGCCTGGGGAACCGGCTGCGCGGGTTCGGGCTCCGGAATATCGACCTCGAAGCGCTCGCCCGTTTTGACCTTGCGGGACGGCTCTTCTATCGTCTGCCCCCCCGCCAGCGCCACCCGGCGGCCCTCGATCAGCGCCTTTACGCGGCTTCGCGTGAGGGCCGGCAAGGCAGCCGCCAGCGCGCGGTCCAGCCTGTCGCCGGCAGCACTCTCGTCGATGGTCACGAAGTGGCGCCCCGCGTTGATCGTCACGTGTCGCTCATGGAGTTGTCTTGGCGTCCCCTGCTCGGGCCTCTGCACCGTTTTGGTTGAAGGTGCTGGTTATCTCGATGGGCCTGCTGATCGTGGCGGGCTTCGTTGTCATCGTGGCCGAGATCGGCCGGCGCATCTCTACGCCCAACGCCGCAGGTTCGCCAGCGGCGGCCCCCGGCGCGAGGTTCACCGAGCGTATCGCGTTGCCGTCCGGTGCACGCGTCGTGTCGATGAACGCCGCGGGCGATCGCCTGGTGGTGCACGTGGAGACGCAGGGCGGCCCCTCCGCCGCCTATATCGTCGACCCGCGCAGCGGCGCCCTGTTGGGCATTGTCGAGTTCCCGCCCGCCGCCGGCCGCTAGCGATGTTCGATCATCTGTCGATCACCACGACCGATCTCGATCGTGCGCAATCGTTCTACGACGCGGTGCTGGCGCCGCTGGGCGTGCCGCGGGTGAACCGACGCGAGCGGTCCGTCGGCTATGGCGAGCGGCCCGGCACCGATGGCGGCCCCTGCTACCTCTCGGTCTATCTCAGCACCGATCCCAACACCGGCATCGCGGCCGACAATCGCCACTGGTGCTTCCGGGCGCCCAGCCGAGCCGCGGTCCGCGCCTTCCACCATGCCGCTCTTAGCCAAGGCGGAACCGACGACGGCCCGCCCGGCCTTCGCGATATCTATGGTCCCGACTACTACGCAGCGTTCGTACGCGATCCCGACGGCAACCGCCTCGAGGCCGTGACCCGCCAGCCCGAAAAACTGGGGCCCGAGGAATGAGCATGAACTTTCGCAGCGACAACGAGGTCGGCGCGCATCCCGACATTCTCGAAGCGGTCAGGCGCGCCTTCACCGGCAGCACCGCGCCGTCCTACGGCGTCGACGAGTGGACGCACCGCGTCGAGCGTCGCTTGCGCGAGATCTTCGAGAAGCCCGACCTGCTCGCCTTCCCAGTGGCCACGGGCACGGCGGCGAACGTGCTGGCGCTGTCCTGCTGCACGCCGTCCTGGGGCTCGATCTACTGCCACCCCGACGCGCATATCGTCGTCGATGAAGCCAATGCGCCGGAGTTCTTCACTTCAGGCGCCAAGCTCGCCCCCATCCCCGGCCCGGCCGGCAAGATCGACCAGAAGAAGCTCGCCGAGGCGCTGGCCCAACCGGTCTATGGTGTCGTCCATCATCCGCAGCCCGCGGCCGTCAGCATCACGCAGGCGACGGAGTGCGGCACCGTTTACGACCCCGACGAGATCGTCTCGATCGCCACCACGGCGCATCGCCATGGGCTCAGGCTGCACATGGACGGCGCGCGCTTTGCCAATGCACTCTCCTATGTCGGCTGCTCGGCCGCCGAGATGTCGTGGCGCGCGGGTGTCGACGTGCTGAGCTTCGGGGCCACGAAGAACGGCGCGCTGGCCGCCGAGGCCGTCGTCTTCTTCGAGCCGGAACTGGCGCGCGAGTTCGAGTTCCGCCGCAAGCGCGGCGGCCATCTCTTCTCGAAGATGCGGTTCCTCTCCGCGCAGCTCGATGCCTATCTCTCGGACGGGCTGTGGCTCAGCAACGCCCGCCATGCGAACACGATGGCGCGCCGTCTGGTCGCCGGACTCACGACCATGAAGGGCACGCAGCTCCTCTACCCGGTCGATGCCAACGAAATCTTCGTCATCCTGCCTTCGCACATGAATGATGCGTTGCAGGCGGCCGGGGCGCAGTATCACCCTTGGCCGTCGGACCGGCCGGGCGAGCGGGCGTTCCGTCTCGTCACGGCTTTCGACACCGATGCCGACGACGTCGACAAGTTCCTGTCCATCGCCAAGGCTGCCTGAGACCAGATCGCCCCGAGAGTAGAGTGACATGACCCATCAGCGCACACTCACCGCCGCCCACTGGGGCGTTTACGAAGTCGAATACGACGACGCCGGCAAGGCCACGAAGCTGCATCCCTTCTCCAAGGATCCGGATCCCTCGCCCATCGGCCTGCACATGCTGTCCGACGAGGTGTCCCGGCTGCGCGTACTGCGCCCCTCGATCCGCAAGAGCTGGCTGGAGAAAGGTCCCGGCGCCAACCCCGAGCTGCGTGGCCAGGAGCCGTTCGTCGAAGTGCCGTGGGACGAGGCGCTCGATCTCCTCGCGGGTGAACTCAAGCGCGTGAAGGAGACCTACTCCAACCGTGCGATCTTCGGCGGCTCCTATGGCTGGTCGAGTGCGGGCCGCTTCCACCACGCGCAGAGCCAGGTGAAGCGCTTCCTCAACTGCTACGGCGGCTTCGTGCGCCATCAGGATTCCTACAGCCTGGGTGCTGCGCGCGTGCTGATGCCGCACATTGCGGCCAGCATGGAAGAGCTGATGGCCATGCACACGCGCTGGGAGGTGCTCGCCAAGGACTGCAAGCTCTTCGTGACCTTCGGCGGCGTGCCGCACAAGAACGCGCAGATCAACGCCGGCGGCGCCACGCTCCATCACGTGAAGGGCGGCCTCTACGGCATGCGCGAAGCGGGCGTGCGCTTCGTCAACGTGACGCCCACGGCCGAGGATCTCGACAATGGCGGCGCGGTCGAGTGGCTGGCCATCCGGCCCAACACCGACGCCGCGCTGATGCTGGCGCTCTGCCACACGCTGCTGGCCGAGAACCTGCACGACCGCGTCTTCCTCGACCGTTACACGGTGGGCTTCGACAAGTTCGCCGCCACGCTCAAAGGCAAGGACGCGGCGTGGGCCGAGAAGATCACCGGCATTCCCGCGCACCGCATCGTCACCCTCGCGCGCGAGATGGCGGCGACGCGCACCATGCTCTCCATCGGCTGGTCGCTGCAGCGCAGCCACCACGGCGAGCAGCCCTTCTGGGCGCTGGTGACCTTGGCCTGCATGCTGGGCCAGATCGGCCTGCCGGGCGGCGGCTTCGGCGTGGGCTACGGTCCGGTCAACCTGATGGGCAGCCCGCATCCGCGCTACTCCGGCCCGACCCTGCCGCAAGGCGCCAACCCGGTGACGGATTTCATCCCCGTCGCGCGCTTCACCGACATGCTGCTGCATCCCGGCGAGCGCTTCGACTACAACGGCAAGAGCCACGTCTATCCCGACATCCGGCTGGTCTATTGGGCGGGCGGCAATCCCTATCACCACCACCAGGACCTCAACCGCCTGCGCCAGGCGTGGCGCAAGCCGGACACGATCGTCTTCCACGAGCAGTTCTGGACGCCGGCCGCCAAGATGGCCGACTTCGTGCTGCCCGCGACCACCAGCCTGGAACGCGACGACATCGGCTACGGCACGCGCGAGCCCTACGTCATCGCCATGAAGAAGGCACGCGAGCCGCTGGGCGAATCACGCGACGACTACGAAATCTTCAACGCGCTGGCCGAACGGCTGGGCGTCGGCGCGGCGCATTCCGAAGGCCGCGCGTCGGCGCAGGACTGGCTCTCGCACCTCTACGAAGAGGCGCGGGTGAAGTCGGCCAAGGCGGGCGTCACACTGCCGCCCTATGCGGAGTTCTGGGAAGCCGGCATCGCCGAAGCCAAGGGCGAGAGCCGCGACCCGGTGATGTTCGCGGCCTACCGCGCCGATCCGGAGAAGAACAAGCTCAAGACGCCGTCGGGCAAGTTCGAGATCTTCTCCGAGACTATCGCGAGCTTCGGCTACGACGACTGCCCCGGCCACGCGACGTGGCTGGAACCCATCGAATGGCTGGGCGCCAAGACGGCCGAGCGTTATCCGCTGCACATGCTGTCGGACCAGCCGGCCGACAAGCTGCACAGCCAGCTCGACCACAGCCCGCACGCCAAGGCGACCAAGATCAAGGGACGCCAGCCGATCACCTTGCATCCCGACGATGCGACGGCGCGCGGCATCGCCGACGGCGACCTCGTGCGCGTGTTCAACGACCGCGGCACCTGCCTCGCCGCGGCACGTCTCAGCGACCGCATCCGCCGCGGCGTCGTGCGTCTATCGACTGGCGCCTGGTTCGACCCCGCCGACCAGGGCTCCAACCAGCCGCTGGAGAAGCACGGCAACCCCAACGCACTGACGCTCGACATCGGTGCGTCGAAGTTGAGCCAAGGCTGCATCGCGCAGACCTGCCTGGTCGAGATCGAGCGGTTCGATGGCCCGGCTCCGATGGTGACGGCCCACCAGCCGCCGACGTTCGCGGGGCGTTGACGGCGCAACGTCTTCAGCAATCGAGATGCCCGGCACGAAACGGCCGCATCTCGTGTCGCCTAGTGTGGTGCCAACCGCCAAGTCGGGACCTCTAGGCTCATGATGGCCGCGCCGACCGCAGCATTTGGCTGTCATGTAGTCAGTCTAGTTCGTTACTTGGTGAAGTTGAGTTCCTTCAGTTCTTGGCACATCCCATCCAGCCCGGGGAACATTGAAGCGGCCGTGATGCCCATATACCGCAACTCCTGCATCACACCTTCGCGATCCTGAAGAGAAAGATCTATTGCTTCGAGGACTGATTGATTATGCGTTTCCTCCAACTGTCGAATGTAGCTCTCAATGTCATCGACGTTGGACTGCATAGATACCCCTTGTTGCGGGATCATCCGTTCATTCTCAATCGCGAGAAAATCCACCAGCGAGACATTCAGTGCGGATAGAAGAAGCGGCAGGTACTGAGGTAGCCGCTGGAATCCCATCCATTTATCTTGATCGAACGTGAGTATCCGCACACGTTCAGTCCCACTAGGGCGAGGGTATCTGTCCACGCCTCGATAGGCGAAGAATGCCGCCACGTACGGTGACGCAGTCCAATCGAGCAATGGCGTGGGATATCCGTGATGCTGAACGAGCCCTATGAAAGCGCCGAACTGCAGTTGATCAGCCAAATTGAAGACGTGCTTGGTTCGTGCGGTTAGATGTTTGTGAAGTTGCGGAATGTCGTCGTACAAATAACGTTCAAGGTTAGCGCGGCCATGACGATGAAACGATGTCCGCAATCTCCACGGCTCACTTTGTCCACGGAAGAGCAACTTCCGACCCCGAATGCTCTCGATGTAGTTCTTGAACTCCTGCCACGACATTTGCTTGGCATCCAGCTCCGAAGGTTCTCCCCCTTTTGTGCGATGTAGTTTGCATTGACCAATTAGCCCGATATCGGTGCCCCAACGTACCTCTAGGAATTTTTCACTGCATTCTAAATGGACATCGATCCATTCCGACATCCGCGTGTCTGCTGAGTAACGGTCTTTAATTTGCTCCCATGGCACTATCATGCCGGTATCGGGATGAAGCGTGTGAAGATCGTTTGTTCTCTTGAGTGCGACCTGATCTCGATTGTCGGTGAGCAGCCTTACAACGGTACGCGGTATCGCCTGAGTGTTGGGATGCTGATAGGCCACAGCTTGATAGCAACCTGGTACGGCATCGATGTTGATTATGATTCTGCCTGGGTTCTGGCTGTTGTATTCCCCCACCCATTGTCCCTGCATGGTGTCCTCGGCAACTCCCTATTTTTAGAATACATACCCGCCGTTCTTGGGCAATTCAGTATTCAGTCCAACCAAATTAGATTCGTGCCGCAAGTTCGATGCCCTCTAATCAGTAAGAGCCTACGGATCCAATGACGATATGAAGCGGAAATGAACTAGCGACGAACAGAATGTACTGGGACAATAGTCGACTGATAGGTTCGTAACGGCTCACCAGCCACTAACCCGGGACGCTGACGGCGCTGCGCCGTCAAGAACTGCGCACGAGGCGGCCGGGCAGTGCGCCGGTCGCCTCGCCGTTGCGATAGACGATTTCGCCCGAGACGATGGTCGCATCGAACCCATCGGTACGCTGGACAAGACGCTTGCCGCCCGCCGGCAGGTCGTAGGCGATCTCCGGCCGCCGCAGCCGCATGTTGTCGTAGTCCAGCACGTTGATGTCGGCCTTCAGGCCGGGCCTGAGCAGGCCGCGGTCGCGAAGCCCCATCTCGATCGCATTGTCGGCGGTCAGGCGCTTGATGCCCCATGCCACCGGGAACAGCGCGCCGCGCCGGCGATCGCGCGTCCAATGGGTCAGCGTGTAACTGGTCGCGGTGGCGTCGCACATGATGCCGACATGGGCGCCGCCGTCGCCGAGACCGATCAGGCTGTTGGGCGCAGCCAGCATCTCCTCGACGACGTCGAGATTGCCTGCCGCATAGTTGGTGACCGGCAGATAGAGGATGCCCTTGCCGTCCCGTTCCATCAGCAGGTCGTAGGCGACCTCGTCCGGCGACCGGCCTTCGCGGGCCGCACGGGCGGCGACGCTCTGATCGGCGGAGGGCTCGTAGTCGGGCGGATCGCCGAACGGGAACATGCGCTTCCAGCGTTCGACGCGCCGCGAGGCGTATTCGGACTCGTCGATGGAGTCGGCCAGCATCCGGGCGCGAAACTCGGGCTGACGAAGCAGTGCCACGCGCTCGGCAAACGGAAGATGGGCGATCTTCTTGTAGGTCGGCCGGCCGCTGAACGGGTTCTGCGACAGTTCGAAGCCCAGAAGCACGCTGGTCGGCCGCGAGCGGATTTGCGCAGTGATGCGCAGGCCCTCGGCGTTTGCCTGGTCGATCTCGTTCATCAGGTCGCGCCAGCCGTTCGGACGCGCATCCGACTGCGTCAGCGTGATGGTGACGGGCCGGCCCGACTCGCGCGCGAGCCGACGGAACAGACCGATCTCGCCCTGCTGGTCCTCGAAATCCGACACGATCTGCAGCCAGCCGGTGCCCACCGAACGCATGGCCTGCGCGATTGCCGTCAGCTCCGCTTCCTCGGCGCGCAGCGTAGGAATATGCCGCCCATCGGCCGCGCGATGATTGAGCGTGCGCGAGGTCGAGAAGCCGAAGGCGCCAGCGCGCATGCCTTCGACCGTCAACTCGGCCATGCGCCGGCGGTCCTTTTCGGTGGCCGGTTCGCGATTGGCGCCGCGCTCGCCCATCACATAGACGCGCAACGCGGCGTGCGGGACTTGGGTCGCCACGTCGGCGTCGTAGGACCGCGCGGCCAGCGCATCGAGGAAGTCGGGGAAGCTGTGCCAGTTCCACGGCAACCCCTCGGACAGGACGACCTCGGGGATATCCTCCACGCCTTCCATCAGGTTGATCAGCATGTCGTGCTGATCGGCATGACAGGGCGCGAAGCCCACGCCGCAATTGCCGAGCAGGACGGTCGTCACGCCGTTCCAGGTCGAGGGCGAGAGCCGATGGCTCCAGGTCACCTGCGCGTCGTAGTGCGTGTGCACGTCGATGAAGCCCGGCGTGACCAGCTTGCCGCGCGCGTCGATCTCCTCGGCGCCCTTCGGGAGGTTCTTGCCGATCGCGGCGATCTTGCCGTCCGAGATGGCGAGGTCGGCCTCGTAAGCATCGTTCCCCGAACCATCGACAATGGTGCCGTTGCGAATCACCAGACTGGGAGGCGACATGTGCTTACTCCGGAACGCGGCGGCGCAGGGTGCCAGCCGTCCGTCCGGTGGACAAGCACGCGGCGGGCAGGTTCGCAGCGGTGGGTCTTTGGCCATTGACAAGACGAGCGTTTAGTCTGCAAATGCGAGTGAGTTGCATTTGTAAGGGTGAGGCGACCATGGATCAGATCGTGCAATTGCATCCCGCCGCGGAGACGACGTCGCGCGGCAAGTCCGACCGCGACGTGCCGAGCGTCGAGAGCAGCCAGCTCATGAGCGGCCGCCGCGAGCTGCTCATTCGCCACGGTGCCAGCACCTACCGCCTGCGCGTCACGGCCTCCGAGAAGCTGATCCTGACGAAGTAGGCTGGGCATCCCTGGCGTGCAACCGATTGCATGCCGGGTCCCTTCTCTGCTCAGTCCAGCAGACGGCTGCGCTCGCGCGTATCGCGCGGCGTTGCGCCGTAGCGGCGCTTGAACATTCGGGTAAAGGTCGGCAGTTCGCGGAAACCGCAGAGCATGGCGACGTCGGAAATCCGGAGGTCAGTGCCTTCCGGCGACGTCAGCAGGCGCCAGGCCCGCTCGATGCGGGCCGCCCAGATGGCTTCGGCCACCCCCTCCCCACGGCGCGAGAAGACGCGATAGAGCGAGGCCCGCGAACAGCCGAGCCGGCTCGCCACCTGATCGGGCGTGAGATCGGGATCGCCGCAATGCGTGTCGATCAGGCGGCTCGCCGCGACGTGGAAGCCGTCGACGAACTGCTCCGCATCGCTGGCCGCCACCCGCGTCGACTGCAGGATCACCAGCGCCATCTCCGCCGCCGCATTCGTGGCCACGACCCGCTCCGCCTCGGACATGTAGGGCGCTTCGTCCATCGTGGTCTTGAGATGCTGGCGCAGGATGCCCGCCATGCCGCGCGTAGCGATGCGCCGGCCGGCCAGCGACGACAGATCCTCGCCCATGACCTCGGTCACCCGCCGCCGCGACAGCACGATGCCGCTCGAACAGTGGCGCGAGCGGATGATCTGCATCGGCTTGGCGTAGTCCACGACGTAGAGGTCGTCCGCCTTCAGCCGATGTTCGCCGTCGTGATCGAGCAGGGCGCTGCGGCACTCCCGCATCAGTTCGACGGCGATATCGTCCCCGCCATCGAAGCGCGACCGGCCGGGCGCCCGCAGGGCCTGAACGGCGTCGGAGGCATGCTCCACCAGTTCGCAGCGTTCGAGGACAATGCGCTTCAGCCGGGCCTCGAAAGGCTGGCCGTTGCGGACCACCTGCGGCTGGGTCCGCTTGAGGACCGTGTCCCGCCAGAAGGCGAGACGCTCGCCCGGCGGTATGCCGTCGGTGCTTAACTCGACCAGGCGGCCGTAACCGGCCGGCACCTGCACATGAGACGCTGGATTAAGTTCCACCAGGCTACTTTGAGACATCTGGCCCTCACCCCCCGTGCGAGGATTGAAGCAATAATGCCAGACAAGCAAAACCTTGGGGAGGGTTATTGCGGTTGCAACCAAGTTGTCGTGGTGGCTCACCGATAGGCGCCCAGCACTTATCGGAGCAGCAGCTACCCTCGTGGCGTCGCGTGCGCGCCCGACTTTCCCCAGCTACCTCCAGTAGTCCAGCCCCCCAGCAACACGCCCATCGAGCCTGAGCGCTTGCTGCACAACTTGGAAACGCGGATCGCTGTGAAGCCCGCGAACACAGGCATCTTGCCCCGCGTCATCCGGATCGCCGCGCTTTGCAGCGCATTGCTTTTTCCGGGCGGCGGCGCCGAAGCGCAAAGCCAGTCAAAGGCCGCCGATGCCCTCATCGCCAAAGAGAAAGTGCCGTCGATCAGCGGCAACCCGGCGGCCACCGACTACGCGACCGGCACCGGCTGGCTTGGCCGCGCCTTGGGGCTACGCGACGAGTCGGGCGTGACGCTGGGCGGGCTCTGGCTCGCCGATACCAACCTCGTGGCGGCAGGCGGCGAGCGACCCGGCGGCTGGACCAACAACAGCGCCCTAGTCGTCGGTCTCGGCGTCGACGCCGAGAAGCTGGTCGGCTGGCGCGGCGCCTCGTTCGGCTTCGAGTTCCTGCAGTTCAACGGGGCCGACACCAACGCCGAGGCGGGCAGCGTCGCGGGCTATAACGGCATCGTCGGCGCACCGCCCTTCCAGCGGACCGAGCTCCTCGAAGCCTGGTACCTGCAGGAGATGGTGAAGGACGTTCTGAAGGTCAGGATCGGCCGATCCACCCCGGGCTACGATTTCGGCAACGTCCTGCGCCCGGTCGTCTTCGACGACACCAGCCAGAACATCCCGGCCCTGACCGGCCTTCTCTTCTCGCCCATTTTCGTCAACGGTTCGATCATCGGCGCCATGCCCGGCTACTACAATCCGGGCAACGGCGTGACCGTGAACTTCACGCCGTCGAAGTCCTTCTACTTCAACCTGGGCATCTACGACGGCAATCGGGCGCGCGGTGTCCAGACGGGCGTCACCGCGCCCCAGTTCAACGGCTACTACTTCAACATCGCCGAAATCGGCGTCAATTGGCTGCTGGGCGAAGGCAAGCATCCGGGCCAGTTCGGCATCGGCCTCTGGCGACAGACCGGCCAGCTCACGGCGGGCGGCGTCACGGAGGACGGCACGGGCGGCATCTACCTGTTCGGGTCGCAGCGGGTGGCCTTCGGCCTGAACGCGAGCGTGCCCCAGTCCTCGATCTCCGTCTTCTACCAGGTCGGCGCGAACGCCTCCCAAACGCTCCCGATCACCCAGTTTTATGGCGCCGGCGTCACGGCTTTCGGCCTGGTCGGCAGCCGGGCGCAGGATTCGATGGGCGTCGGCGTCGCCGTCTCCCGGCTCAACCCGGTGCTTTTCGCCCGCCCGACCGAGGTGATGTTCCAGGCCTATTACCAGGCGCACCTGTTTGCCGCGATTTTCCTGCAGCCGACCGTGACCCTGATCCCGACACCGGGCCTCTCGCCCGACCTGCCTTTCACCGTGACCACGACTTTACGGCTCACGGTGCTTTTCTAAAGGAGAGAATAGTGACACATCGCAACACGCAAACGGCGTGCACGGGGGAGAGAGCCTGATGACGAGAGCTGGAATTCTATCGCGGCTCGCGATCGGACTGATCGCGGCCGGAGCGGTCGCAGGCCCGGCCGCGGCCCAGACGGGCAGCCTGCCGGACTATCTGAAGAACATCTCCGGGACGACGGCGCCCACCCCGGCGGAGCTGGCCAACCGCGACGTGCTGCAGCTCAACACAACGATGTTCGCGCTCTATGACAACGCCGCGCGCACCTTCCGGCGCAACATCATGGCCAACCATCCGATCATCCTGGCCCTGTTCTCCGGCGCCGGCGGCCGCATGATCCTTTACAAGCCCGGACAGCCACCGCAGGAAGCACCCTCGGTGCCGATGGTCTATCAGGTCATGAAGTCGACCGGTCACAGCGTCATGGCGATCTCGCAGGTCGTCGTGCCCTATATCGGCAACGCCGCCGACAAGAGCTGGGTGACGCCGCTCGCCTCCTATCGCATCCAGATGAAGGCGGCCCTCGACGGCGTCGATGCGCTGGCCATCCAAGCCGACTGGAAGCCCACCCTCAAGACCATCCTCGGCAACAACGTCGCCTACATGGACGACTGCCTTGCTAAGGGCGTCATCAACCTCGCCGACCTCCAGGCCTTCGCCAAGAAGCAGGCGCCCGACGTGAAGCTCATCATCAACTGGGCGGCTTCGACCCAGGTGAAGCACTGGATGGGCGTGCTCGACGGCTGGAAGGCCAGCCTCGGACCCGACTTCGACAGGGCCTACGCCGCCTCCAACACCATCTACGTCTCCCGCCAGAACAACGTCCTGTTCAGCGTGCTGGCGCAGTATTTCGGCCCCGAGGCGATCAACGACCGGCTGATGCTGATCGAGACCATCAACTTCACCACCACACCCGAAGACATGCTGGGCTCGCTGACCCGCATCATCGCCGACCGCTCCGTCGGCGAGCTGTTCTTCGGCAACTACAAGCTGATGGACTTCGAGCTTATGGGAGGCGACGGCCGCAAGACCATCATCTCGGAGATGAAGGCGCGTGGTCGCGAGGCCTTCCTGCCGCCGGCCGTCCCGTTTGGCTCCAAGCAGTGGCCGGCCCTCATCACGCCAGGACCGGGAGCCACCTCTCTCGACGACCTCAAGTAACGGTCGCCTTCCAACATCACCTGCGAGGCGGGCGCTCGACGCCGCGCCTCGCGGCAAACGGCTCTGCGCGGGGAATGGCATGAATCTCAATACGATCGCCGAAGTGAAACGGCCCAAGTCGTTCGACGAGATCGAATGGGGCGAAGGCCATGCCTGGCTGGGCGGCGGCACCTGGCTGTTCTCCGAACCACAGGTCACGACCACGACCCTGGTCGATCTCGAACGGCTGGGCTGGCCGGCACTGACCGTGACGGAACAGGGCCTGGAGATCGCGGCGACCTGCAAGATCGTCGAGCTGCACGACTTCAAGGGCCCACCGGAATGGCGGTCGGTGCCGCTGTTCGACAAGTGCATCGACGCCTTCCTGATGTCGTTCAAGATCTGGAATGCCGCGACCGTCGGCGGCAACATCATCATGTCCCTGCCGGCCGGCGCGATGGTCTCGCTCACGGCCGCGCTCGAAGGCGTGCTGACCCTGTGGCCGCGTAAAGGCGAGCCACGCCAGGTGCCGGTCATGGATTTCGTCACCGGCAATCACCAGAACGTCCTGCAGCCCGGCGAACTGCTGCGCTCCATCCACCTCCCCGCCTCGGCGCTGAAGAAGCGCTTTGCCATGCGGCAGGTATCGCTCACCCATCTCGGCCGCTCGGCGGCGCTGATCGTCGCCACCGTCGACGACAACGACAACGATTTCCTGCTGACGATCAGCGCGGCGACGCCGCGGCCGATCCATCTGCGCTTCAAGAAGACGCCCTCTGCCGCCGAACTGCAGCAGGCCATCGACGAACGCCTGCCGGCCGACGCCTGGTTCCAGGATGTCCATGGCTCGGCCCCCTACAAGCGTCACGTCACCCACTATCTTGCCGAACAGGTTCGCGCGGAGCTGTCATGAGCACCTACGAGATCAATGGCCGCTCCTACACGGCCGAACCGAAGCCCGGCCAGTGCCTGCGCACCTTCCTGCGCGACCTCGAAGTGTTCGGCGTCAAGAAGGGCTGCGACGCCGGCGACTGCGGCGCCTGCACCGTGTGGCTGGACGGCAAGCCGTTCCATTCCTGCCTGGTGCCCGCCTTCCGCGGTGAAGGCCGCAAGATCACCACCATCGAGGGTCTCGCCCAGTCGTGTGGCAAGGGTGCTGAGATGCATCCGATGCAGCAGGCGTTTCGCGAGGCCCAGGCCTTCCAGTGCGGCTTCTGCGCCGCCGGCATGATGATGACAGTGGCGAGCCTCAGCCCGGAACAGCACGAGGATCTGCCGCATGCCCTCAAGGGCAACCTCTGCCGCTGCACCGGCTATCGCTCGATCAACGACGCGCTGCACGGCAGAACCAACATCGAGGAAGACGTCGCCGGCAAGGCCCTCGGCGCCAGCCTGCCCAACCCGTTCACCGACGCCATCCTGACGGGCAAGGCCCGCTACACGATGGACATCGCGATGGAGGGGATGCTGCACCTGAAGGTGCTGCGCTCGCCGCATGCCCACGCGAAGATCATCAGCATCGACAAAACCAAGGCGCAGGCGATCCCCGGCGTCGTCGCGGTCTACACGTGGGAGGACGTGCCGCGCCGGCTCTTCAGCTCGGCGCTGCACGAGGACCATCTCGTCGATCCCGACGACACCTACTTGCTCGACAACATCGCGCGCTTTGCCGGACAGCGTATTGTTGCCGTCGTGGCCGAGAGCGAAGGCGCGGCCGAAGCCGGCTGCCGGGCGCTGCACGTCGAGTACGAATTGCTACCGGCGATCTTCGATCCGGTCGACGCCATGGCGCCCGACGCGCCGCTGCTGCACGACAAGGATGTTCTGACCGACAACGGCAACATCTTCTGCGATCTCCACGGCGAGATCGGCGACGTGGCCAAGGGTTTCGCGGAGGCCGACGTCGTCCATGAGAAGACCTATTCGACGACGCGCGTGCAGCATGTGCATCTCGAGACGCATGGGTCGATCGCCTGGCAGGGCGAGGACAAGCGCTGGCACGTCCGCACCAGTTCGCAGGGACCGTTCCGCACCCAGGCGAAGCTCTGCTACCTGCTGGGCCTCCGTACCCGCGACCTGCATGTCTTCACCGAGCGGGTCGGTGGCGGCTTCGGCGGCAAGCAGGAGATGGTCTCCGAGGATCTCGTGCTGTTCGCGACCATGAAGCTCGGCCGCCCCGTGAAGTGGGAATGGACACGGGAAGAGGAATTCATCGGCGCCACGACGCGGCACCAGATGACGACCACGGTCAAGATCGGCGCGAAGAAGGACGGCACGCTGACCGCGCTGGACGTGCGTGTCGTGTCCAACACCGGCGCCTATGGCGGCCATGGCAGCGAGACCCTTGCCGCCGCGATGGGCGCGCCAATCGCGGCCTATCGCTGCGACAACAAGAAGGGCGTCGGCTACGCCGTCTACACCAACATGGTGCCGGCCGGCGGCTTTCGCGGCTACGGCGCCTCTCAGACAACCTTTGCCATCGAATGCGCCATGGACGATTTGGCGCTCAAACTCGGCATCGATCCCTTTGCGATACGACGGAAGAACATCGTGCGCCCTGGCGACAACGTCGAATCGATCTGGAAGGAGCCGAGCGACGCAAGCTTCGGCAGCTACGGCATCACCGAGTGCCTCGACATCGTCGAACGGGAACTCGCCAAGGGCAACGGTGTCGCCAAGCCCGACGGCGAGCACTGGGCCGAGGGCAAGGGCGTGGCACTGGCGATGCTCGAATGCGGTCCGCCGACCGAGCATCGCTCGGCGGCCACGATGCAACTGCTGGCCGACGGCACCTACCATCTCGCCTGCGGCTCGTCCGAAATGGGCAACGGCATCACCACGGCGCACAAGCAGATGGCCGCGTCGATCCTGGGCGTGCGCGCCCTCGACATCGACATCATCAATGCCGACACCGACCGCACGCCCTACGACACCGGAACCTTCGCCAGCACCGGCACAGTGGTGGCCGGCAAGGCGGTCCACCTCACCGCGGAGGCGATGCGCGAGGATATCCTCGACTTCGCCGCCCGCCATACCGGCACGGCCCGCGAGAACTGCCGCCTCGACCGCGACGCGGTGATCTGCGGCAACAAGCGGGTGCCTCTCGTCGAACTGCACGTCGCCGGCGCCAAGGTCGAGCACCGCTTTGCCGTGAGCCGCAAGGCCTACCTGTCGCCGCGCACGACCGCCTTCAACGTGCAGGGCGTGCGGCTGGCCGTGCACCGCATCACCGGCGAGATCCGCATCCTGCACAGCGTACATGCCGCGGATATCGGCCGGCCGATCAATCCCATGCAGTGCCGCGGCCAGCTCGATGGTGCCGTCGCCATGGCCTATGGATGGGCGCTGACCGAGAACATGGTCTACGAGAACGGGCACATGGTGAACGCGCAGCTGCGCAACTACCGCATCCCCGCCTACGCCGACACGCCCTACACCGACATCTTCTTCGCCGACACCGTCGACACGATCGGCCCGCTCGGCGCGAAGTCTCAGGGCGAGTGTGGCGTCAATCCGGTAGCGCCGGCGGTGTCGAATGCTCTCGCCGATGCGACCGGCGTGCGCTTCGCCCACCTGCCCTTCACGCCCGACCGTCTGTTCGCCAAACTGGCCAAGCCATGAGCAAAGCCGCCCCCGCCACAAGCCGCAGCGTCAGCATCGTCACCCAGACTTGCGTGCGGCCGGAGCGGGCCGACGATTTTGCGCGCTGGCAAGGCGAGACCAGCTCGGTCATCCAGGGCTTCCCCGGCTTCATCGAACAGCGTCTGCTGCCGCCGGCGCCGCCGCTGCAGGTCGACTGGGTGATCCTGCAGCGCTTCGCCAGCCTGACCGACGCCCAGCGCTGGCTGGGCTCCGTCGAACGCCAGAAGCGCATCGAGGGCGCGGCGCCAATGCTGGTCGGCCGCGACGACGTCCATATCGTTCAGGACGAAGCCGGCGGCATCAAGCCGGCGCCGGTGTCGGCCGTCATCTCGACGCGCGTCCTGCCGGGCAAGGAAGCCGAGTACCGCGTCTGGGAACGCAAGATCGCCGCCGCGCAGTCGAAGGCGCCCGGCCTGCAGGGTTACCGCTTCGAGCCGCCGGTGCCCGGCATACAGGAGGACTACGTCGCCATCCTGCGCTTCGACACCGAAGCCAACCTCCAGGCCTGGCTCGACTCGCCCGAACGCAAGAAGCTGGTCGACGAGGCCGCGCCCCTCACCGAGGAATTCCACGCCCGAATCGCAAGCGCCGGTTTCGAGCAATGGTTCCGCGAGGTCTCTCCCGGCGGGGCGCCGCTGCCGGTGTGGAAGATGGACATGCTTGTCCTGCTGATGCTCTACCCCATCGTCTTCCTGTGGAGCGTCTGGATCGGCATGCCGTACATGTCGAACCTCTCCTTCGCGGTCTCGCTGTTCATCGGCAACATCGTGAGCGTCGGGCTGACCGGCTTCCTCGTGCCCTGGGTCGCCAACCGTTTCGGCTGGTGGTTGCAGCCCGCCGCCCACAGGAACGCCCTTGCCGTCCATTTCCTCGGCGCCGGTGTCATTATGGCGCTCTACGCCGCCATGATCTTCGTCTTCTGGCGCTTCTTCTGAGCCGTCGTCCGCTTTAAACTGAAGGCCGGAGGAAAAACCCAATGGCCAAACGTCTCAGCGCGGAAGCAGTCGCCCAATACCGTCGCGACGGATTCTATTTTCCCCTGCCGGTCCTGTCGGCCGACGAGGCGCAGGGCTACCGCCGCAAGCTCGAAACCTACGAGCAGCAGATCGGCGGACCCATTGCGTCCAACATGCGCCACAAGACGCACCTTCTCTTCACCTGGGCCAACGAACTGGCGCGCCATCCCGCCGTGCTCGATGCGGTCGAGGACGTGATCGGCCCCGACATTCTCTGCTGGAGCACGACCTTCTTCATCAAGGAGCCGCAGACTCCCGCCTTCGTCTCCTGGCACCAGGACGCGACCTACTGGGGCCTCAGCACGGACGACGTGATCACCGCCTGGGTGGCCTTCGCCGACGCGCCGGTCGAGAGCGGCGCCATGAAGTTCTGGCCGGGCAGCCACCTCAAGAACCAGCTCGAGCATCGCGACACGTTCGACAAGAACAACCTGCTGAGCCGCGGCCAGGAGATCGCCGTCGACGTGCCGGCAGGCGAAGGCGTCGACGTGGCGCTGAAGGCCGGCGACATGTCACTGCATCATGTGTTGCTGGTCCACGGCTCCGGGCCGAACACCACGCATGACCGGCGCATCGGCTTCGCCATGCGCTACATCCCGCCCCATGTGAAACAGCTCAAGGTCCGCGACTCCGCCATGCTGGTGCGCGGCCGCGACACGCACGGCAACTTCGACCTGGAGCCCTCGCCCAAGGCCGATCTCGACGAAGCGGCACTGGCCGTCCATCGCGACTCCGTCGAACGGTCCGTGAAGGCCCTCTACGCCGGCACCGACCGCACGGAGTTCAGGGCCTAGCGCCGCGCGGGCGCGTCTCGCTCAGTTGCGCCAGCTCGTATCGGTCTTGTCGAGCTTGCGCAGGAGGGCGGCGAATTCGAGATCGCCGATGCCCACGGCCGACTCCATCTCGGAGAAGCGGTCCATGTCGGCGCCCGACTTGGCGGCAAGGTTGTCGCCCATGACGTTCAGCGCGCCGGCAGCCGCAGCATCGACCTGGATCTGGCAGGCCCGTTCCAGCCGGTAGAGCCGCAGGAAGGCCTCGGGCACCGAGCGGCCGGTGGTCAGCAGGCCGTGATTGCGCAGCATCATCGCCTGGTTGTTGCCGAGGTTCTTCAGCAGCCGCTCGCGCTCCTCGAGATCGAGGCTGGGGCCTTCGTAGTCGTGATACGACAGCTTCCCGTGGAAGGCCGTGGCCGTCATGGAGATCGGCAGTAGGCCATCCTTCAGCGCGCAGACCGCCATGCCCGCACGCGTGTGCGTGTGCATCACGACCTTGTGGCGTTCGGCATGGGCCATATGGACGGCCGAATGGATCACGAAGCCCGCATAGTTCACGGGATGCGGACTCGGCTCGACGATCTTGCCGTCGAGGTCGATCTTCACCAGGTTCGAGGCGGTCACCTCGTCGTAGTTGAGGCCGAAGGGATTGATCAGGAAGTGCGGCGCCTCGCCCGGCACCCGCGCCGTGAGATGGCCGTAGATCAGTTCCGTCCATCCGAAATGATCCACCAGGCGGTAAGCCGCCGCGAGCTGGCGCCGCAGCACCCATTCGCCGTCGCCGGGCGGCAACGCGTTGATGTCTATACCGGTGAGCGGCAGTTCGGATGCAATCGGCATATCCATGACATGCTCTCCTTCAGACGGCCCTCCGCAGGCAGCGACGAAGCTTAGGCCCACGCGCTAGGATCGGGCAACCAAGGAGGAAGCCCATCAATGTCGGATAAACAGCGCCTGGACACGACCCGCCTGCAGAAGATCGCCCAGGCCTATTGGGAAAGCGCGGCCCTGATGGCGGCCGTCGAACTCGAGATCTTCACGGCGATCGCCCACGGCCATGACACGATCCCGACGGTCGCCAAGGCGATCGGCATCACCGAACGCAACGCCGAACGCATCCTGACCGTGCTGGCCGCCATGACCCTGCTCTCGCGCGACGGCGAGCGCTTCGCCAACGCGCCCGACGTCCAGCGCTTCCTGGTCAAGGACGGCGACCGCTATGCCGGACCGTGGATCCTGTTCACCAAGCCGCGCTGGACGGCGTTCGGCGAACTGTCCGACCGGCTGCGCCGCAAGGAGGAGAACAAGCTCGGCGCCTATGTCGACTTCTCGGTCGACGACGCACGACGCTATCACGCCGCCACCTACTCCATCGGCATGGGTGCCGCCCGTTTGTTCAGCCGCAGCGTCAATCTCGCCGGGCGCAAGAAGCTGCTCGATCTCGGTGGCGGCTCCGGCGCCTACAGCATCGTGGCGACCAAGACCTATCCCGGCCTGAAGGCGATCGTGCTCGATCTGCCGCCAGTGGCGGTCGTGGCCGACGAGTACATCGCCGCCAACGACGCGGCCGACCGGGTCAGCACGCTTCCCGGCGACTTCACGAGCACGGAGTTTCCGAACGGCGTCGACGTCGTCGTCATGGCGAGCAACCTGCCGCAATACGAGCCCGATCTGATCCGCCTCGTCGTCAGGAAGGCGTTCGCGGCGCTCGAACCCGGCGGCGAGATGCACCTGATCGGCGAGACCCTGCACGACGACCGCCAAGGCCCGCTCTCCGCCGCTCTGTGGGGCCTGAACGAAGCGGTACAGGGCAGCACCGGCCTCGCCCATACCGAAGCGGAGGTGAAGGGATATCTGCAGGGCGCAGGTTTTGCCGACGTCACGGTCCACCCCTTTGTTCCGGGCGTGCTGTCGCGGGTCACGGGGCGAAAACCCACCTGAACGGGAGGGGTTGCGCGCGGGCAGCCGTTCGACTATCTGTCCGCCTCCAGCCTCTGCTCCCTTCGTCTAGAGGCCTAGGACGTGGCCCTCTCAAGGCTAAAACACGGGTTCGAATCCCGTAGGGAGCGCCAAGGCTGGATACCCGTAAAATCTGGCTTTTATGCGCATCGGACCGAGTGTGGTTCGCTGTGGACAAGTGGCCTGGAATGGCCCCGAACGGACCGGAATTCCGGGGCAAATCCGGGGCAAAGTTCCGCTCCCATTCACGGATAAAAATGGGTCGCCGCACCAACTTCCTTGGCGCGTTCGCGCACCCAAGATCTGCGCATGACCGAACCGGAGTCACCATTGACTTCGCCGTCGAGGGGGCCGATGGCCTGATTCTGAAGCGCCTGGCTGTCGACCAATATGGCAGGGTGCTGCCGAGTCTCCTTTGATGCGCCGCGCGAGCCGTACGGTACCCCATCGAGGCCGTGATATCCGTTCCTGTCTGCTGCCGCCTTAGCGCGGTGGGTGCACCAGCTTCTCGCGATCCCAGATCTTGTGCTTCTTCGCGGACTCGATAAACGCTTCCAAGCCGCAGGCACGATCGATATCGACGATGCCGAGCTTGGGATCGGCGGCGATGCCGGCCTCGTCGAGCAGGCGGCCGGCTTCCTCGTTGAAGCCGATGACCTTCAGATGGGCGTAAGCATTCCGTAGCCAGTCGACGGCCGCCGCGATGTCGACAAGGGTATCGGCGCCCTCCTCCGATGGCAGGGCGACAACGGCGTCGAAGAGAACCGACGGCGCGCCGTCGAGCTGCATATCCGGCATCAGACCGCCTTTCAACTTGCCAACCTGCGGCGCCACGAGCTTGAGCTGCGCCCCTTCCTTCTTCAGGACCTGCTTGAGCCTTTGTACCGCGCGGGAATCGCTGCCGTCGGTGACCAGTGCAGCGACGACACGGCCTTTCAACGTTTTGGGCGCCTTGGCGATGATACTGAGCGCAGGTGACGGCTTTAGATCGTCACGTGGCGGGACGGCCGGGGCGATCGCCTCCGACTGACCTTCCAGGCCCATCGCCTTGGCGACCCGCTTGCCAAGCTCGGGCTCGATCAAATCGAGATGTCCCAGCATGCGGGTCCTGATGGCGGGGGTCTCCACCTTGCTCAGTTCGAAGGTGAAGGCGTTGACGATATGGCTTTGTTCGGGTGGCGTCATGGAGCGCCAGAACTGGCGTGCCTGCGAGTAATGGTCGGCAAAGGATTCGGGCCGCTGCCGCAGCTTCGGCCCGGCATTGGGATCGGGAAAGCTCGCGAAGCCTCGGATCGGGTTCTCGCGCGGGCTGCCGGGGTCGAGCGTGTTGGGCTCGAAGTTCACGCGTCCTGGCTGGAGGTTCATGCGCATGTGGCCGTCGCGCTGGAAGTTGCGCATCGGGCAGACCGGTCGGTTGATGGGGATCTCGTGGAAGTTCGGGCCGCCCAGACGCGAGAGCTGGGTGTCGAGATACGAGAAGAGGCGGCCCTGGAGCAGCGGATCGGGCGTGAAGTCGATGCCCGGCACGATATGCCCGGGGTGGAAGGCAATCTGCTCGGTCTCGGCGAAGAAATTCACCGGATTCTCGTTCAACACCATCCGGCCGATCGGTGTCAGCGGGATCACCTCTTCCGGGATGATCTTGGTGGGATCGAGGATGTCGAAGTCGAGCTTGTCGGCCGTCGCCTGGTCGAAAGCCTGGATGTTCAGCGTCCACTCCGGATAGTCGCCAGCGTCGATCGCCTGCCAGAGATCGCGACGGTGATAATCGGGGTCGGCGCCGGCGATCTTCACCGCCTCATCCCATAGGGTCGATGCCAGACCGAGGACCGGTCGCCAATGGAACTTCACAAAGGTTGAATCACCCTTAGCGTTGACGAGCCGGAACGTGTGGACGCCGAAACCCTCGATATGGCGCAGCGAACGCGGGATGCCGCGATCCGACATCGCCCACATCAGCATGTTCATCGTCTCGGGCATGAGGGAGACGAAATCCCAGAAATTGTCGTGCGCCGATGCCGCCTGCGGGAAACCGCGATCCGGCTCCATCTTTACGGCGTGAACGAGGTCGGGGAACTTCATTGCGTCCTGAATGAAGAACACTGGGATGTTGTTACCGACGAGGTCGAAATTGCCCTCCTCGGTATAGAACTTCACGGCGAAGCCCCGCACGTCGCGAGGCGTATCGACCGAGCCCGCGCCACCGGCGACCGTCGAGAACCTCACGAAGACCTTCGTCGGCTTCTTGGGGTCCTGCAGGAAAGCGGCCTTGGTCAAACGCGAGAAGTTCTTCAAGGGCTGGAAGTAGCCGTGCGCACCGCTCCCGCGCGCATGGACGATGCGCTCGGGAATCCGCTCGTGGTCGAAATGGGTGATCTTCTCGCGGAGGATGAAGTCCTCGAGCAGCGTCGGTCCGCGCTCGCCGCCCTTCAGGGAGTTCTGGTTGTCCGAGACCGGCACGCCCTGGTTGGTCGTCAGAGTTTGCTTGTCGGACGCCGTCATCTGGTGGGTCTCGCCCCCCGCCGTTCCTTTGGCCTTGCTCTGACGTGACCGGCTGGCTTTTGGCTTGACCATGGCAACCCCTCATCGAGTGAACTCATGAGGAACGACACCCTCGCCCCGAAGTTGCACTGACGGTCGCAGGCTTTCACACCTCCAAGTTCGGATTGGGAACACAAGTGCTCGCCGCCCGTTGGTCTACGCGATGGAAGCCTCAGATTCAGCTTGGCAGCGCCGGCCGCATTGCCGGGCAGAACGGTCCGGACTTTCATGAACGGGAAGATTACGCGGCAACGCCGGCTCCGGTCTGGGCGTACTCTTTGGCAATCCATTCCGGAACCGCCCGTACCGACGGCATCCCTCCGAAAGGACCTGCAATGCGACGTCGCGATCGTCGGAGCGGGAATCAGTGGTGCGATGATTGCCGAGCGCCTGAGTGAAGATGGGTTCAGTATTGCGATCCTCGATAGGCGCGCCCCCCTCACCGGATCGACGATGGCTTCCACCGCCCTGCTACAATACGAACTCGACGTCCCACTCTCCAAGCTTTCACGACGGATCGGAAAAGGGCGTGCCGAACGGATGTGGCGGCGTTCAAAGCTTGCACTCGATGCACTGGGCGAACGCCTGCAAACACTCCAACTTGGCCAATCCAGCGCACGTCGAAGCTCGCTATACCTGGAGGGCGATCTGCTGGATGCTGGCGCACTGCACGACGAAGCCAAGGCCCGGCGGCACGCCGGCTTTGAATCTACTTACCTTTCGCGCGCGAACGTGGAAGCGGCGTACGGCATACGGCACCGTGCAGCACTGCTGGGGCATGGCAGCCTTGAGGCCAATCCAAGAAGGCTCGCATCCGGGTTTCTGCGGGCGGCCCTGAGGCACAGGACAAGGCTCTATGCAAAGGCTGAAGTAACCGTGGTCGAGCCCGAGGCCAACGGAGTGACACTTGGAACACGCCATGGGCCGACGGTGAGGGCGCGGCACGCAATCTTCGCTACAGGCTATGAGATGCTCAAAGGCATTCCAACCAAGGGGCATCGCGTTACATCGACCTGGGCGCTTGCGACATCTCCCCAACCGCGAGCGACCTGGACAGACAAGGTGCTGATTTCGGAGGCGTCGTCGCCCTATCTTTATCTGCGAGTCGGACCTGGGGGTCGCATTCTTTGTGGTGGCGAGGACGAAAGCGGCATCGACGATGCAGCACGCGACGCGCTCACTTCAACCAAGATGAAGCAGCTCGAGGCTAAGCTTGGAAGGCTGCTTCCCGGCATCGATCCACGGGCTGACTATGCCTGGTCTGGCAGCTTCGGCACATCGCCGACGGGCTCGCCCTCGATCGGTGCCGTGCCGGGCATGAGGAACTGTTTTGCTGTTCTCGGCTACGGCGGCAACGGCATCACTTTTTCGATGATGGCCGCCCAGCTCCTGTCTACGACCCTTGGCGGAGGCAACGACCCCGACGCGGATCTATTCTCCTTCTATCGGCGCTTCTGATCGAGCCGCCGATCCTTTCGTCCCCGATTGGCGGACGTCAGGCATCGAGGGCGGGCATTGCAGCCCGCCCTTTCCTGTCATGTGCGAAGCACTGGTTAGCCCGGCCACTGGGATCGCATACGATCGATCTCGGTCTGGCTCGGCCGGTAGGGCGGTGCCTTAGGATCAAACGTACTCCAGCCGCCCTTGCGGTACTCTGCGCCACGCGCCACCGGATCGACAGGGCGGTACTGGTCCAGAAGCGCCTCGGCCCGCGCCGCATCCTGGTCTGGTACCCGCACGGTGACTAGCGTGCCGCCGCGGCGCACCGACTCGGCGTAGACGTCGGCGTGCTCGCGGTCAGTTCCGGCATCGACCAGCGCGCCGACAATACCGCCAGCAACTGCGCCGCCGGCGGCAACTGCCGCGGCCGAGGCAAGCCAGCCTGCCGCCACGACGGGACCGAGGCCAGGAATGGCCAGCAATCCGAGGCCCGCCAGCAGGCCGGCGCCAGCGCCCAGTGCGCCGCCGATACCGGCGCCGGTGGCAGCCCCATTGACGTCGTTGACGTCGGCATGCTCGGCCGAGACGTACTTGTTCGCGACGATGCTGACATCGGCGCTCGGGATGCCCGACTTCTCGATCGCCTCGACAGCGGAACGGGCCTGGGCGTAGCTGTCGTACGCGCGACTAATTGTTTTCATGAGTGTTGTCCTTTCGTGTGCGCTTACTGTTGAGCCGACGTCACGACGTTGCCTTTGTAATCGACGGCAACCTGGACCTGCTTGCCCTCGGCACTGCCGGCACCACGCCAGATGCCATCGTCGTCCTTCTTCATCGCTGCGACGTTCGTGACGCCCTGCGCGATGGCGCGGTCGCGAGCCTGAGCTTCGGTGAAGGAGTTGGCGCCCTTGAGCGGCGCGCCGGCATCGTTCTGACGCGGCTTGTAGGTGTCCGCTTTGCAGGCCTGCATGAATTCGGCCTGGGTAACCGTACCTTCGGTTACCAGCATGCGGTCGTTGATCCGCATGAACGCGATGTAGCGTACCCCCTCCATACCGGTGAGCTTGCCGTCCTTGTCGGAATCGGCCTTGGTCCACATGTCCTGGCATTCGGCGTCGGTGGCCGCCAGCGCAGGCGTGGCCACAATGCTGGCCGCGGCGACTGCCAGCGCGATAACCTTCTTCATGAAGTCCTCCGATGATGGGCGATGATTCGCCATGCGCTCAAAGGAGAATTGAGGTGAAGGTTGCTGTCGGTGGTGGATTTGGCGACTGCGATCCTACTCGAAGGAAATCCTGAGCCAGACTTGGGTACACAAGCGAACGAGCCAGGCCTTCGCCGACGGGTTCGCCTCCTAGTCGCGACTCGAACAGCAGGGTTGAGGCTCCACCAACCACGCGTTGTCGTGGCACACGGTGGATACCGAACGACGCCAAGCGGCACCTGGAGAAGCCGCCTTTCCGCGGGCTGCGGATGCCGAGCTGAGCCGTACCTCAGGCCTCCAGAGAGGGTTACTTGGCCAACATATCCCGGATCTTCAAAGCCAGCGCATCGAGGGCGAATGGCTTCGTTACCATTTCCATTCCGGGATCGAGAAAGGGGCCGTAGCCCGTCGCGTGTTCGGCATAGCCCGTGACGAACAGCACCTTCAATGCTGGACGGTGCTGGCGGGCGATCTCGGCCAGCTTCCGTCCATTCAACCCCGGCAAGCCCACATCAGTGATCAGCAAGTCCAAAGCAGTATTGGAGGTCAAAATCGGCACCGCGGCGTGTCCGTCACCAGCTTCTATGCAGGAATAGCCCAGCTCGCGCAGTACGTCGGTGATGATCATACGCACGTGCGAATCGTCCTCGACGACCAGTACTGTTTCTCCCGCTCCCTTGGCGGCATGGCCCTGCGCCTGAATGGCGAAGCGCTCTGTCGCAGCTCCGGCATGTCGCGGCAGATACAGGCTGAAGAGCGTGCCCTTCCCGGGTTCACTTTCTACCTTGATATGGCCGCGAGATTGACGTGCAAAGCCGTAGATCATCGACAGTCCGAGCCCTGTACCTTGTCCGATTGGCTTGGTGGTGAAGAAGGGTTCGAACACCTTGGCGATGACATCGGGTGAAATGCCGATGCCGTTATCGCCGACGCCAATCACGACATAGCTTCCGGGTTCGACCTCCTCCTGGCTGAAATGCTGACGGTCCTGAATCACGACGTTGGACGTGGAAATGGTAAGGTCGCCACCGCCCGGCATTGCATCGCGTGCGTTGAGAACCAGATTGAGGATCGCGTTCTCGAGCTGGTGGGCATCGGTCAGGGCCGCCCACGCATCGGGATCGAGATCGAAGTCAAGCCGGACATTTTCGCTCAAGGTCCCCCTTAGCAGTTCCTTCATGCCGCGCACGAGACGATTGATGTCGACGGGCTTGGGATCAAGCGGCTGGCGTCTGGCGAAAGCGAGCAAGCGATGTGTCAGTGACGCCGCGCGGTTGGCCGATGCGATGGCCCCGTCCATGAAGCCTTGCAAATCCTCGAAGCGACCGGCCTTGATGCGGCGCTTCAGAACCTCGATGGACCCAATAATCGCCGTGAGGATGTTGTTGAAGTCGTGCGCGATGCCCCCGGTAAGCTGGCCGATCGCTTCCATCTTCTGCGAATGCCGCAACGCTTCCTGAGCGGCAGCCAGGGCTGCCTCAGCCTCCCGCTCCGCGGTGACGTCACGCCCGACGGCCTGTACCAGCTCGTCTGATGCCACGATGCTCCACTCGATACGACGGCTTCCGCCGCTGCTGGCCAGCATGCCGACTTCTACAAGTATTGGCGCGCCGCCGGAAAAGAGCCTCTGTACCTGTGATCGGAAGCCCGCCCGTTCGCCCTCGGCGACGAAGTCGAAAAGTCCCGCGCCGATCAACAGCGATTCCGTCCAGCCCAGCACATTCGTCCACGCGGGATTGACGGAACTGATCGTCCCCTTGAAGTCCGCTACCACCATCACGTCGGTCGAGAGCGTCCACATCCGATTGCGATCTGCCACGCTCTGCGCAACGCGCTCTTCCAGGGTCCGATTGAGTCGGCGCAGGGCTTCGACGGCCATCCTGCGCTCGTTGACATCCCGCAGGATCGCCGTGACGAAAGTCCTGCCCTCGGATTGCCAGCGCGACGCGGAGGCTTCGAGGTAGCTGGGCGACCCATTGCGACGCTCCGCGACCAGTTCGACCGGACGCATGAGGGTTTCCCCGGAAAGGATCGCCCGGAAGGAACTCTCCCAGTCTTCGGACTCCTTCAGCAGAGAGGTAATGTTGCGGCCGATCAGTTCACCGGTCGTGTAACCGAACTCGCGGCCTGCGGCTGGATTGGCAAGCTGAATGATGCCGCCCGCGTCGACCGTCAGAATTGCATCGGGTGCAGTTCCAACGACAGCGTCATATCTCGCATTCTGGCGTTCCCGGAGGACCCGCTCGCGCCCTACCGTGGCAGTCACGTCGAAGACCTGGACAAGGCATTGCGCGTTCGGGGAGCGGCCAAGAGCGCTCACCGACAAATTGTAGCTCAGGGGTTGGCCGCTGCGCGTACGCAAGGCAAACAGCGAATGGAGAGAATGGCTGAGCAGGCTCGTAGTTCCGAGCTCCAACGCATTCGACACGGCCGAGTCGAAGCGTGCAGTCATGCGCCCCGGAAACACCTCCACTAGCAACTTTCCGACGGCGTCGTCGGCAGGGACGCCGCTCGCCGCCGCCATCCAGGCATTCCAGGCAACGACACGCCGCGTGCCATCGAGCACGAACAGCCCGATGTCTACCGCATCGAACGTGAGTTCGCCGAGAGCAGGCTCAGGGGCGGTCATTCGAGGAAGTCACCCCGCCTGTTGTCCGTTCGATAAAATCGACCAGAAGGACTTTCAATGTAGCCAGTGATGGCATGTCCATGAGCACGGCGATGTATCCACGAATGTCGCGGCTGCGCAGGGCGAAGTCGATGTACAGCAGCATCACCACCTCGCCCGCCTCGGGGGGCGGCGCCAGGTTGAAGAACTTCGCCGGTTCGCCGCGCAAGATCTCCGGCAAGGACATACGGAGGCTTCGCTCCAGCATGTTGGCCATCGTGGCAAGGCATCCGTTCAGGATGACGTTGCCGATTTCCGCAAGTGCCTCGTGTTCCAGCTCGATGATCTCTTCGAGGCTGAGCTCGGGGCCGGCCACGGCGCGCACCAGTTCCAAGCTTTTGGTATCAGGAAAGATCAGGAGCGCACGACCGACAATATCGCCTTCGAAGACCTGGTGAATGCCGACGAGTGTTCTCACCTCGCTTTCGCTCAGGGTTGCAATCGCCTTCTCACGACTGACCAACGAAACCCGGGGCACCGAGAGATGCACCTGCTCGCCAACCATCTCGCGCAAGTTACCGGCGGCACGGTTGACGCCGATATTGACCATTTCGGTCAAGGCATCGATTTCGAGCTCGTTGAGCAGGTCGCTCACGACCGCGACACTTCCAGCTTCTTCATTGCTGTTTCGAGGAAGGAACGCAGCGCGGCCTCAGTCAGTGGCTTGGCCAGGAATACCGCCCCGGCTTCGCCCACTCGATTGACGATTTCAGTCTGATGGTTCGCGGAGATGACGGCCAGCGGCATGCCGGGCTTCAGCTTTTGCAGTTCAGCGATGAGTTTGAGTCCATCCCGACCCGGCATATTGAAATCAACAACCGCAAGATCGACGGCAGATTGACGGACTTGCTCAAGCGCCTCGTCGGCGTTGGCGGCGTCTATGCGGGTCCAGTCTGCGTGAATCGCACCCAAGACCTTGCCCACCGCCATGCGAGCCAATTTGCTGTCGTCTACAACCAGAATTCGATAACTCATACGTCTCGTTTCCCTCGCCGCCGCCCGACCGTCAAGACGACAACTCGACCAAGCCCAGTACGGATAACCAGCAGTAACGGCTCTTCAGCGCAAAAGTTGCACCAAATCGAGAACGAGCAGCACGCGCCCGTCCCCCATGAGGGTGGTACCATCGATCCCTGGCACATCGGCAAGCAAGCCCTCCGGAGTCGTCAACATGACGTCGAGGCGCTCGCCCAGGCGGTCGACCTCCAGCCCCGCAATATCGGCACCCGCCCTGACAATGACGATCACCGCGTCGCCGGTCCGCTGGGAAACCGAACTCCCCAAAGCCCGGGCGAGGTCGATCAGCGGCACGGTGCGGTCGCGCAAGACAAACGCCATGGCGGCCCCCACCGGCGCTATCGCCGAGCGCGGGAGGCGGACCGTCTCCATGACCGCATCGAGTGGCAGGCCGAACATCTGCCCCGCCACTTCGACGGTCATGACGCGAGTCATCATCACCGTGAACGGCAGGGTAAAGCGTACCTGGGTACCGACGCCCGGTTGACTGGACACGACAATGCGGCCGCCCAGAGCTTCGACGGCCGTTCGCACCACATCCATGCCGACGCCGCGGCCCGAGAGGTCGTTGACCGTTGCGGCCGTGGAGAAGCCCGGGGCAAAAATGAGATCGGTCAGCTCCGTTTCGTTCATTGCTTCGATGACTGAGCGGGGCAAAACATCCCGTTCGATCGCGACGGCACGAATGCGCGCAAGGTCCAGGCCGCGACCATCGTCCTCTACCTCGACCACTATGTGTTCGCCGCTCCGCGCGGCGCGCAGACGAATGGTCGCTGTTTCAGACTTACCGAGTGACCGCCGCTCCTCCGGCTTCTCCACCCCATGGTCGAGGCTGTTCCGAATGACGTGCAGGAGCGGTTCGAAGATCGCGGCGACGATGGATTTGTCGGCTTCCGTCGTCGCGCCCTCGATCATCAACCGCGCCGGTTTGCCGAGGGCGCCCGCTATTTCCCGCACGAGACGGGGAAATCGCTGGAAGGCCGTCTGCAGCGGCAGCACCCGCAGTCCGACGACGGATTGCTGCAACTCGGTCACCAGGCGCTCGAGCTGAAGATGCTGCGCCTTCAGCTCCGTCGCGAGCCGGCGCGGATCGGCCTCTTCCACGGCCAGCCGCGCCAAGTGACCTACGGCGTTCTTGGCCACAGTAAGTTCGCCTGCGAGCTTGACCAATCTGTCGATTCTCGCGACGTCGACGCGCACCGAGGTTTCCGCGGGCGATGGCGAGAGCCCACCTTGTGCCGGCATCGCAACCGTCAAATCCTCGACGATCTCGGCCAGCGCGTCTGCGAGCGATCCAGGTGTGGCGGCAGCCGTTGCCCCGTCCGCCAACCTCTGCAGATTGCCCGCTTCCGCCGAATGGCCCAGTGCCCTCAGAACATTCGACGCGACGTGCACGGCCGACTGCCAGCGCGCCGCTCGCGCCTCGGACGAACCGTCGCGGAGAAGCCTCACCTGTTCCTCGAGCAAATGGAGCGCCGCGTCGGGCATCGCCCTTCCGCTCTCGACGGATCTGGAAGGTGAATCGCTGCGCGCTCCCCCACTGGTAGCGCTGGCGGCATCGGTTACGAGCTGGAATTGCCGGACGACTTCGTCGGCCCGCGCCTGGGCGTCGGCAGGCACCTCGCCTGTCGCCTGCATCGCGTCCAGCCAGGCCGTCACCTGATCGAGACAGGAAAGGCAGAGGTCAGTCACCGCAGGAGTCATCGTGACCGCGCCGGTCCTGACGGCCGAGAGAACGTCTTCGCCGGCATGAAGGATATTCGCCATGGCCACGAAGTCGACGATGCCGGCGGCACCCTTCAGGGTGTGGAACGCCCGAAAGGCGCTGTCGAGACGTTCGCGGTCGCTGGGCCGCTCCTCGAGCGCCAGCAGATCATCGCTGCCTTGCGCGACCAGTTCGCGTCCTTCGATCAGGAACTGCTCGATGAACTCGTTCATTGCGAGCGCCCGCACATCAGGAGCACATGCTCGACGAGGATCTCGGACCGAACGGGCTTCACGAGATAGAAATTGGCGCCCGAGGCGCGGGCCGCCGCCTTGTCATGGTCGCCGGCTTCGGTGCTGACGATGAGCGCCGGCAACGCGCTCACTGGTCCCGTCTGACGGCGCAACGCCCTCAGGAAGGTAAAGCCGTCCATCTGGGGCATGTTTACATCAACCACCGCGATGTCGAACGATCCCGCCAGGATTTTCTCGAGAGCCTCGACGCCGTTCAGAGCCTCCACCACCTCGAAACCCGCCGCCTCAAGCGTCTCGCGGTGGAAGCGGCGCACGAGACCTGCATCGTCCACGATCAGAACGCGTCTTGGTCTCTCAGCCATGAGCTTTCCCCCGCGGTCGCTGATAGACGATGGCATCGGCAAATCGGCGTACCTCGAATAATGGCGAGATGCGACTCATGGATTCGGTGTGGCCGAGGCAGATAAAACCTCCCGGCGCCAGGCTTTCGTACAGGTTCTCCGATGCAATGCGGCGCGAAGCATCGTCGAAGTAGATGAGCACGTTGCGGCAGAAGATGATGTCGAATGTGCCATGTGCTGCCGTCTCGCCGGGCTCGACCAAATTGACCGCCGTGAACTGGACCGAGTCGCGGAGGTCCGAGACCAGCCGCCAGCGGTCGGCCCCCGATGGCTCGAAGTACTTCTTCACGAGGCTGGGTGACAGGCGCATGAGCGCGCGCGCTCCGTATTCTCCGGCACGGGCGGCTTCAAGACAGTCGGTGTCGATGTCGGACCCCACGATCTCGACATCGTGGGCATCGACCTCCGGCCAGTTCTCCAGCAGCCACATTGCAAGCGAGTAAGGCTCCTCGCCGGAGGAACAGGGCACCGACCAGATGCGGTATGGCTCTCCCCTGGGCTTCACCGTCGCGCGCTCTCGCAGGAGGTCGACCGTCATGCAGCGAAGCTGATGATCTTCGCGATAGAAATAGGTCTCGTTGACGGTGAAAGCGTTGATGAACTGCTCGACCTCGCCATTGCTGTCGGCCCTGAGGTGATGGAAATAGGCAGAGAAATTCGACAGGCCCAAAGCGGCCATGCGGTCCGCGATACGTCGATGGGCGTAGTAACGCTTGCTTTCGGCGAACACCATGCCGGTGCGCCTGTAGAGAAATTCGCTGACCTTGCGGAATTCCTCTTCCGAGACCGCCGGGAATTCGGTCACGGCCGTCCGCGCGGCTGCGCTTCAATACGCTCGCGCACCGCTCGCATACTGAAGGCGAGGAACGGTTCGGCCGAGAAGCGCTCCTCGCAACGCTTCAACACCTCTAGCATCTCCGGTCCCCCGACCTCGGCAACCACTTCCAGGGCGGCCGCGCAGACATTCACTTCGCGCTCATCGGCAAGCAAAGTGGCCAGAAGTCGATTGGCCTCGGCATCGGGTTGATTTCGCACGAGTTCACAACTCAGCAGGCGGACATCGGAATCCGGATCGGCGAGAAGCCCGGGCAGTTGCGGCAGGACCGCCGCCGGCATCGCCGCCAGGGCGTCGATGGCTCCAGTTCGCAGGCTGGCATCGTCGGACCGAATGTAGGGTAGCAACACGTCGACACTCGCCGCCGTCCCGATGCGCGCCAGCCCGGTGAAGATTGCCTCACGTACGCTCGGTTCGCGCTCGCGCTGGAGGGCCGCCCCGAGCAGCGCAGCGCCGTCGGGCAACAAGGAGGCGGCGCGCACCGCGGTCCAGCGGACCTCGTCGTTATCGGACTTCAGCGCCACCGGATCGAAGGGCTTCTCCTGCGGCTTGGGCGTTGCTCCGGGCGGCTTGCGAACCAGCGGCATGTCAGGGCACCAGTTCTTGCAGTCTCGGACCGATCTCGGACAGCGGAAGAACCCAGTCCGCGCCGCCCAGGCGCACCAGCTCCCCGGGCATACCCCAGACGACGGCCGTTTCCTCGGCCTCGGCGATCGTGCGCCCTCCTTGGGTCCGCAGGGAGGCCATGGCCTCCGCGCCGTCCGATCCCATGCCGGTCATAAGGATTCCCACGAGCTGTGCGGGTACTATGTGTTGCATGGCGCTGATAACGAGCCGTGCCGTACTTGGATGCCACGGATAGTCGGGATCACTCGACTGTGTGATGGCGACCAGCCCGGCTTGCCGCCGCGCAATTACGACGTCGGCATCCCCTTGACCGATATAGACGTGGCCGGCCTGCAGAATTGTCGACCGTCCGACCTCCGAGACGGAGAGAGCGCAGAGGCCATCGAGGCGGCGGGCGAGCGCGCCAGTGAAAGCGGCTGGCATGTGCTGGGCAACGACGATCGGCCAGGGAAATGCTCCAGGCAACCCGGTCAGCAAGGCCTCCAGGGCGGGAGGTCCGCCTGTCGATGTGCCGACCAGCACGAGCCCGTCACCGGTCGCAACAACCGGCGCTGGTCCGCCTGGCACCGCGCGGCGCGGCAGCACCGGCGCGCGGCCGATGCGATGCCGGATCCGATCGCGAAGGCGCGCGCTGGACCTGATCCTGGTCTGCGACGCCGCACGGACCTTGGCGTGGAGCTCGGCACGCAAGTCGTCGAGATGGAGGGAGATCGCGCCTTCAGGCTTGGCAACGAAGTCGATCGCTCCCAGCCGCAATGCTTCCAGTGTCGTGGCCGCCCCTTCGGCAGTCAGCGAGGAGACCATGACCACCGGACGCGGCGCTTCGACCATAATGCGGTCGAGGCATGCCAATCCGTCCATCTGCGGCATGTTGATGTCGAGCGTAACCACGTTGGGATCAAACAACGGGATCTGTTCCAGGGCCTCGATGCCATTCCGGGCAAACTGGACCTGGAACTCGGCATCGGTGGAAAAAATCTGACCCAGCAGCTTGCGCATCAACGCTGAGTCGTCGACCACCAACACCTTGATCACGAACGGGCCTTCTCCGGCTTGGTCCCGAAGGCATCGAGAAGGCCTCGCTCGGCGCGCGTCAGCAACTCGGCAGGATCGAGGAGCAGAACGATTCGCCCCATCCTATCGAGGTTGACGACGCCCTGAACGAGACGAACCTGCTCACCGACCAGGCTGGGCGCGGGTTCGATGTCACTTGCAGTGCAACGCATGACCTCCGACACGGAGTCGACGATCAGGCCGGCGCGGTGTCGTTCGGTACGCACCACAAGCAACCGCCTCGACGCATCACCCGCACGCGGCGGGAGGTCGAACCGCCGGCGCTGATCGACCACCGGCAGGACCTCGCCACGGAGATTCATCACACCTTCCAGAAACTTTGGCGTCTTGGGCAGGCGTGTGATCTGTTCGGGTACACGTGCAACTTCGCTGACTGCGTCTATTGGCAGCCCGAATTCGTCATCGGCCAGGCGAAAGACGACGAACTGCAGCTCCTCGCCGCGCGCCCGTTGCGGCTTCTCGGCGACTGCAGGCGCAGCCGACGCGGCCAGTCGCTTCATCACGTCCTCCCTGAAAAGGGTCCGCGGCGCCAGTACCGAGACGAGCCGACAGCCGTCCTCGCCGCGGTAGATCGCCTCCACCTTTGCCTCGCCGCCGATCCGGGCGGCCAGAACAGGGGGCACGTCCTCCCAACGCTCCTCGTCGACAGAGACGAGATTGCACATTCGGTCTGCCACCAACCCGACAGGCGCCGTTCCGACGCGTGTCACCACAACCTTCTCACGCCCCGTTGCCTCGGAAGATTCGGCGAAACCCAGCAAGCCGCGCAGGGAGAGCAGCGGCAGCAAACTATCGCGGAACGACGTCACCCCGAGCACTGCCCCATCGCTCTCCGGCAGCACGGCGCGGGCGTGCGGCGCATTGATGATCTCCTGAACGCTGTCGAGATCGACGGCAAATTCCTGCCCCGCCACCTCGAAACTCACGAGCTTTCGGCGAATGTCGAGGGACTCGCGGCTCGGCCCCTGGGGGACCGCAGCCAAGGCCGCGCGGCGACCGCGCGGGCGTTCCTCCGCAACGAACGAGGCAGCGATCAGGGCTTTTACATCGACGATCTTGGCAACAGCGTCCCCGACTCCGAAGGCACCCCGAAGTTGCTCGCCCGGCTTGGCCGCCAGCTCGGCGGGCCGCGTCTCGATCCGGTCCGTCGTCACCGTTACAAGCGCGTCGACTGTATCTACGGCGAGGGCGACCGGTGCGGCCCCGTCGAGGACGAGGGCACGGGAAGCCTGAGCTTCGACATCCGGCCGCCCAAGCAACCCTCTGAGGCTGGCGACCGGAAGGACCTCACCCCGCAGGTTGGCAACACCGAGGAGGCCTTTCGGCGCCTGCGGCACACGCGCAATCGCTGGAATGCGGATGACCTCCGCGACCTCCTCCGCCGGCAGGGCGTACAGTCTGTCCTCGACCCGAAACGTCAGGAAGCGTCGCGCCGCTTGTTCCGCGAGGGGGGCGGCCTCAATCATCTCAGTTCTTGTCCCGACGCAGCTCGTCGGCGAGAGACGCGATCTCTTCGACGGCGGCCGCAAGGTCCTCGGCTCCTCGCGCCTGCTCGGCCGATGCCTGGGACGCCTGCCGGGCAGCCGCACTCGCTTCTTCGGCTGCAGCAGCGATCTGGCGGGCCCCGCTGGCCATTTCCACTGTCGCCACCAAAATCTCGTCGGCGCCCCGCGAGATTTCGCGGTTGGTAACGCCGAGAGCCGTCGCCTCTTCCCGAACTTTGGCCAAGGCACCCTGCAGCGACCGATTGATCTGAACCTCGGAGTCCAAAGCGCTCATGATCTGCTCGAGGTCGCGCCGCACCGAGGCAATCTGGTCGAGAATTCCTCCCACCGTCTCCTTGATGCCATCCGCGCTTTCCGCCGCCTCGCGTGCCAGGGTCCTGATATCGTTGGACACGGTAGCGAAGCCGCGCCCTGCGTCACCGGCTCGCGCAGCCTCGATCGACCCGCTGACGGCGAGCATGGTCGTCTGAACCACGACAAGCGAGATGCCGCTTACGATCTTTTCGATCCGCCGGCCCACGGACTCGAGGCGGAGAATGGTGGCGACGCTGGCGCGTGTCGTATCCAGACCATTGGACACACCCGAGACCAGTTTCTCGACGGCAGCAGCACTTGCCGTGAGGCCGGCACTCATACTGGCCAGCCGCTCATCGCCCTGCTTGGCGTTGGCCTGGGCCAGGCGTGCGGTCTTCTCGATCTGCGCGAGTGCTGCCGAGGTCTGCTGCGTTGCTGCAGCCTGCTGTTGCGCGCCGCGATCGATCTGGGCGACGGCACTCATGATCTGTTGGGCGGCTCCGGAGAGCTCCTGCATGGTTGCCGACAGTTCCTCAGCAGTAGATCCGATCTGCTCGGCAATCTCCGCCACGCCTTCGCCGCTGCGAACTTTCTCGGCGATCACGGCCAGCGCCTGGGCCGCCACCTGTCCCTGCTCCAACGACTTGGCCTGCTCTTGAACGGCAGCCTGCGATTGGTTGGTTGCCGCAGACTGTTCCTCCGACGCATTGGCTACCAGGCCTGCAGCCTTCTGCGCCTCGGCCGCCGCGCGCTCCGCCTCAACCGCACCCGTCAGCGTATCTTCACTTCCAAGAGCGATGGCGCGCAGATCGTCGCGCAACGCGGCGACCTGAGTGACGACGGATCCAGCCTCCTTGGCTTCACCCACGGCCACTTCGGCGGCTCGTTGCAGAGCGGCTGTCACCTCGCGCACGTCGACTTCAATTTCGTCGGCGAGCTTCTTGACGTCCTGTGCGCTCTTCTCGGATGTTTCTGCGAGGGC
>CALROF020000029.1:0-40573 GCA_943369775.1 Reyranella massiliensis 521 | reverse complement strand
TAATCGACATACTCGTTGCCATCGACGTCCCACTTGCGCGGGCCAACCGCGCGCGAAACGTGGATCGAATAGGGGTCGAGGTAGCGTGCGTCGTGCGTGATGCCGCTCGGCAGCACCTTGGCCGCGCGCTCGTAAAGCACGGCGGAGCCGCCGGTACGCGCGCGGTAGTCGGCGACGATGGCCGAGTTCGTCTGTGATGAATCGTTCTTTTGCGTGGTCATACTTGCCCTCAACCCAGCTAATGGCAGAGCATCGCTTGTCTAGCTTGTCTCGCCAAGTGGCACGCGCCAGAGTTCCGCCTTCCAAAGCGGAGGAACGCAGTGAACGCCAAGCCCCGTGGCCGCCAATTCTTCAACAATCCAGGCCCGACCAACATTCCAGACCGCATCCTGCGGGCGATGGACCGGCCCGTAATCGATTTCATGTCTGACGAGTTCATCGCCATCCATCACGCCTGCCACAACGGCGTGAAGCGCGTGCTGAAGACCGATCAGAACCTGTTCCTCTACTCGTCGACCGGCCACGGCGCCTGGGAAGCCGCCCTCGCCAACCTCTTCTCCCCCGGCGAAACCGTGCTGATGGTCGAGACCGGCTACTTCTCGGACAGCTGGACCGAGATGGCGCATCACCTGGAGATCAAGGTCGAGACGATCTCCGCCGACCTCCGCAAGGGCGCCGACGTCTCGAAGATCGCGGAGCGCCTTGCCAAGGACAAGCAGCATGAGATCAAGGCCGTGCTCACGGTCCATAACGAGACGGCGACCGGCATGGTGCTGCCACTGGCAGAAGTTCGCCGCGCCATCGACGAAGCCAAGCATCCTGCCCTGCTGCTCAGCGACACGATCTCTTCGCTCGCTAGCATGGAATACAAGATGGATGCCTGGGGCATCGACCTGACTGTCGGTGGCAGTCAGAAGGGCCTGATGCTGCCGACCGGCATGTCGCTGACCGGCGTCAGCAACAAGGCGCTGGAAGTGTCGCGCAAGTCCAAGACGCCGCGTCACTACTGGAGCTGGGACATGATGACCGGCCGTGCGCCGCAGAAGTTCGTCGGCACGGCGCCGGTCCACATGTTCTTCGGTCTTCAGGAGTCGTTGAAGATGCTGGAAGAGGAAGGCCTCGACGCCGTGTTCGCACGCCATGCCCGCCTTGCCGACGCGACGCGCGCCGCCGTGCGGGTCTGGGGCTCCGACGGCAAGGGACCGCAGCTCTTCTGCCAGGCGCCCGACCGTCTCTCCAACTCGGTTACCGCCGTTGTCATGCCCGAAGGCGTGAGCTCCGATCCGTTGCGCAAGACCGCGGTCGACCGGTTCAACCTCTCGCTGGGCGGCGGCCTCGGCAAGATGATGGGCAAGATGTTCCGCATCGGCCACATGGGCGATCTCAACGAGCCGATGCTGCTGGGCTGCCTCGCCACGACCGAGCTTGCAATGCAGGCGTCGGGCGTGCCGTTCGTGCCGGGCGGCGTGGATGCTGCGATCAAGTCGCTGGCGAACTGAGCGTGAGACTGTTTTCCCTTTAGCTTGTTCCTGAGCAGTTAGCGCAAAAAACGGTCACCCGGCCGTTCGTCCTCATTGCATACCGCCCCCGATCCCATGGATCGGGCCGTCGGAAGCAGGATTCTCTCTGGCATGAATCCTGCTCCATTGACGCCGCGGAACGATGAAGTTCCGCAAAGTCGCGTCCAATGGCGGGCGCTCCAGGCAAAGCAGCCAATCGCTGCACTTTCCGCATCGACCGTGGGGAAGTGTTCGGCAGGCCGCTGATCGTTTTGGGGACGCCAGGATATGACAGAGAAGCTCGTTATCATCGGAAACGGCATGGCGCCGGGGCGCATGCTGGAGCATCTCCTCGAAAAGGCACCTGATCGCTACCAAGTCACCATCTTCAACGCCGAGCCGCGGGTAAACTACGACCGCATCATGCTGTCGCCGGTCCTGTCGGGGGAGAAGGGCTATGAGGAGATCATCATCCATGGGGACGGCTGGTATGTCCGCAACGGGATAACTCTCTACAAAGGTCATCGTATCCAGGCGATCGACCGTGCAGCCCGTGCCGTTACGTCTGCACAGGGTGTGATCGAAAGCTATGACAAGCTGGTCATTGCCACGGGCTCCTTGCCGATCATCCTTCCCGTACCGGGCCACGACCTTGCAGGCGTGCTCACCTACCGGGATCTCGACGACGTCAATGCGATGCTTCTGGCAGCGCAGTCCCGCGCGGAGGCAGTCGTGATCGGCGGCGGCCTGCTCGGCCTGGAAGCGGCAGCGGGTCTGCAGGCGCAGGGAATGAACGTCACCGTCGTTCACCTGATGCCGAGCCTGATGGAACGTCAGCTCGACCCTGCTGCGGGCTATCTTCTGCAGAAGGCGCTGGAGGAGCGCGGCATCAAGGTCCTGACCAAGGCAAACACCAAGGCGATCCGCGGTGCCGGCAAGGTCGAGGCCGTGGAACTGGCCGACGGCACGATCATTCCCGCGAGCCTGGTAGTGATGGCCGCCGGAATCCGCCCCAACGCCGCGCTCGCAAGGGACGCCGGGCTGGAGGTCAATCGCGGCATTGTTGTCGACCAGGGCATGCGCACGTCGGACTCCGCCATCTTTGCCCTCGGCGAATGTGCCGAGGTTGGCGGCCATGTCTATGGTCTCGTGGCACCGCTCTACGAGATGGGACGCGTCGCAGCCGCACGGCTGGCAAACGACGAGACCGCTGCCTTCGCCCACAACGACACGCCGACAAAGCTCAAGGTCACGGGCATCGACGTCTATTCGGTCGGCGACTTCGCCGACGGCGATGATCGTGAAGAGATCGTGCTGCGCGACGCAGCGGCCGGCATCTACAAGCGCGTCGTACTGAAGGACGATCGCATCGTCGGCACCGTGTTGTTCGGCGAGGTGGGTGACGGCGCCTGGTTCAACGATCTCAAGAAGAAAGCCGCCAACATTTCGGCGATGCGCGAGACGCTGATCTTCGGTCAGGCCTACCAGGGCGGCGGCGCTTTCGACCCGAAGGCCGCTGTCGAGGCACTCCCTGGGGATGCCGAAATCTGCGGCTGCAATGGCGTTTGCAAAAGCAAGATCGTCGATACCATCAAGGCCAAGGGGCTCACTTCGCTCGACGACGTCAGGGCGCATACGAAAGCCTCTGCTTCCTGCGGATCTTGTACGGGCCTTGTCGAGCAGCTCATGGAGCTCATTCTCGGCGACAGCTACAATCGCACCGCGGTCCAACCGATGTGCGGCTGCACCTCGCTGGGTCACGACGAGGTGCGGTGCCTGATCAAGGCTAAGTCGCTCAAGAGCGTTCCGGCTGTGATGCAGGAACTCGAGTGGAAGACCTCGTGCGGATGCGCCAAGTGCCGACCCGCCCTCAACTACTATCTCGTCTGCGAATGGCCCGACGATTATGCCGACGACTACCAATCACGCTTCGTGAACGAACGTGTACACGCAAACATCCAGAAGGACGGCACTTTCTCGGTTGTGCCGCGCATGTGGGGTGGCGTTACCAGCGCCGCCGAGCTGCGGGCCATCGCCGATGTCGTCGACAAGTTCGCCATCCCGACCGTCAAGGTGACCGGCGGCCAGCGCATCGACATGCTGGGCATCCGAAAGGAAGACCTGCCTGCGGTCTGGGCCGATCTCGGAAAGGCCGGCTTCGTCTCGGGCCATGCCTACGCTAAGGGGCTGCGCACGGTGAAAACCTGCGTCGGCACCGACTGGTGCCGCTTCGGCACGCAGGACTCGACCGGCTTCGGCATCCGTATCGAAAAGTTCATGTGGGGCTCGTGGACTCCGGCCAAGGTGAAGATGGCGGTATCCGGCTGCCCGCGTAACTGCGCCGAGGCCACCTGCAAGGATGTCGGCGTGATCTGCGTCGATTCGGGCTACGAGATTCACTTCGCGGGTGCGGCCGGTCTCGACATCAAGGGCACCGAAGTGCTGGGCCTCGTCCGGACCGAGGACGAAGCGCTCGAACACATCGCAGCCCTCGTCCAGATGTACCGCGAACAGGGCCGCTACCTCGAACGCATCTACAAATGGGCCAAGCGCGTCGGCATCGACGAGGTGCGCCGGCAGATCCTGCACGATGGTGAGATGCGCCGCGCCTATTTCGATCGCTTCGTCTTTTCGCAGAAGTTCGCCCAGGTCGATCCCTGGTCCGAGCGGGTCTCGGGGAAGGACAAGCACGAGTTCCGGCCTCTGGCGGCCGTCGGCTTTTCCGAAGCGGCGGAGTGAAGAACATGGATTGGATCGCCATCGGGTTCCTCGACGACATCCCGGTCCGCGGCGCGCGTTGCGTGAACACGCCGCTCGGTCGGATAGCGGTGTTCCGTACCGCCGAGGATCGGGTCTTCGCCATCGAGGACCACTGCCCCCACAAAGGCGGACCGCTGTCGGAGGGCATCGTGCACGGCACATCGGTGACCTGCCCGTTGCACAACTGGGTGATCTCCCTGGATACCGGCAAGGCGCTCGGCGCCGACGAAGGCAAAACCCGCACCCATCCGGTCAAAGTCGAGGACGGGCGACTGTTCATTGCCCTGGATCGCACGGCTAGGGCAGCCTGACCACATAGGATCGTACGGCGAATCAGAAGTCCGGTGTCTTGCCGGTCAGGGCGGCGACGAAGCGCTCCGGCTTCAGTGCCGAGAGGCGCGTGTCGCGGCTGACGGCGGGCTCAAGCTTAATGCCGTGGACCGGATCGAAAGTCGCCGTCTCGGGATGGAAGGCATAGAGCTGACCCTCCGTCAGATTGAACCACCACGCATGCAGCACCAGCTTGCCGGCGGCGACGCGCTCGGCGAGCCAGGGGAAGCTCATCAGGTTCTTCACGCTGTTGACGACGGCCGCCTGCTCGACGGCGCGCACGACCTCTACGCGCGGGCGCCCAGCCATCTCGCGCACCACGACGTCGCGAGTCTCGCGCGCGACGCTGGTCCAGGTCGAGAGATAGTCGAAGCTGGCGAAGACGCTATCCCGCCCATCGACGAGCGCGGCAATACCGCCGCACAGGGCGTGACCCAGGATGACCACGTGCTCGACCTCGAGCCCGCGCACGGCAAACTCGATGGCAGCGGACGTGCCGTGTTGCCGCTCGTCGGGCGGAATCTGCGCCGGCGGCACCATGGCCGCCACGTTGCGGACCGTAAAAATGTCACCCGGCATGGTCTGGGTCAGGATGCCCGGATCAACCCGGGCATCCGAACAGCCGACAATCAGGATCTTCGGCGACTGGCCTTCGGTCGCGAGCTTCTCGAACAGGTCGAGATGCTCGCGGTAATAGCCAAGGCGGAAATCCGCGAAGCCCTTGAGAAGCCGTTCCAGCGCCATGGGTCACTCGTGCCTGTTTACGGGGTGCGGCGACATAGACGATGATGCCGCCTTCGGCAAATCCAACAAGTTTGTGCGGTATGACTGAAGAACTTCTCTACGAGAGACGCGGCGACATCGGCTGGGTGACATTCAACCGGCCCAAGGCACGCAATGCGCTGACTTTTGCCATGTATGAAGGGCTAGCAGAAATCTGCGGCCGGGTCGGCCAGACCAAGGAAGTCCGTGCCCTGGTGATTACCGGCGCCGGCGAGAAGGCCTTTGCCGCCGGGACCGACATCGCCCAGTTCAAGAGCTTCGAGAGCGGCGAGGACGGCATCGCCTACGAGCGCAAGATCGACCGCATCGTGGGGACGATCGAGGCCTGCGCCGTACCGACGATTGCGGCCGTCTCGGGCTTTTGCACAGGTGGTGGCGCAGCCATCGCCGCAGTCTGCGATTTCAGGATCGCTGCAACCAACGCTCAGTTCGGCTTCCCCATCGCCCGCACCCTGGGCAATTGCCTGTCGATGGCCAACTATGCGCGGCTGGTCGCTCTGGTTGGACCTCAGCGGGTCAAGGAAATGCTGATGCTGGCCAAGCTCATCGATGCCCAGGCGGCGCTGGCTTGCGGACTTGTGAGCGAATTGTTACCGGACCCGGCCGCGCTCTACGCCCGGGCCGAGGAACTGGCCCGGACGCTTGCCGGCCACGCACCGATTACCATGCAGGTCACCAAGGAGGCGTTGCGACGACTCCAGGCCCGTTTGGGTGACGAGAATATCGACGATCTCGTCAGACTGGCTTACGGTAGCGCCGACTTCCGCGAGGGCATGGCGGCCTTCCTGGAGAAGCGGGCGCCTAAATGGTCTGGTGCCTGACTAAGGAACGACCACCGAGGGGGACGTAATGATACGGATTGCCAAGATTGCCACGGTTCTGGGCCTGTGCGTAGCCGCCGCCGCCTGCCAGAATCCGAAGCAGGTAATTGCAAGCAAAGAAGACATGATGGTCGCGGCCGGCTTCAAGTTCGTGCCCGCGAATACGCCGCAGCGCCAGGCAGCCTTCCGCAACCTGCCGCCGCACAAGTTCTCGCGCGAAATCAAGAACGGCCAGGTGTTCTACGTCTATCCGGACCCGACCGTCTGCGTGTGCATCTATGTCGGTAACTCGGCGGCCTATGGCACGTACCGCAACAACGTCTTCCAGAAGAACCTGGCGGACGAACAGCAGATGACGGCCGACGAGAACGCCATGAACGATTGGGATTGGGGCCCCTGGGGCGGCTATCCCTATCCCGGCTGGTACTACTAGCCTCGTTACTACGGCTGCCAGAACCACTTCCCGGCCTCCGCGCTTTGCTGCGCGGAGCTTAGGCCGAGATCGGCCAGCGCACGAGCGTCGAGCATCGTGAGCTGGCGGCGTGTACGGTTACGGCACCGCCAAAGTGCAAGCTTGGCCTGCAGAGAATGCAGGAACCCGGCGACACGGGGCGGCGCCGGGCTGACGATGATTTGAAGAATGTATTGCATGGCCGGACAATGCCGGGCGGGCGTTGTCCGGTGTTACGGTCGACGTCGAAGCGTCAGAAGTGCGCCTCGACAGAACCCAGACCCACGAAGGTACCGCGGGCACGAGTGCCCGGCGGAAAGTAACGCAGACCGGTCCATGAACCAGTCGTGATCGCCTGACCTGCACGGATGCCGCCACGCTGCCGCACCGCATGGTCGATCATCCAGGCAAGCGGCCGCACCGGATCGACAGCGCCAAGTCCACCTTTTTGATCGACGACCGTCTGGCCATCGATTTCGAGCATCACCTGGAGATTGGCCCAATCCAGGCTTTTCCAGTTCTGGATCGCCCCACCCACCACCAGTGCGTGGTTCATCTGGTTGTCGGCGAGCAGCCATTCCGGATCGAGCTTCTGGAAGTTGGCGAGTCTTGTATCGACCACTTCCATACCGACAAAGGCATCGCCGACGGCGGACAGCGCTTCGTCGTAGCTGACCGGCGTGTCGCGCGCTGCGATATCGCGCACGATGTGGAAGGAGATCTCGATCTCGATCCCGATCATGTGCATCGCCTTGCCGTCGAAGTGCGCCGGTGAAGCGACAAGAGCACCCGCCAGAAGCGGCGCCGGATTGGGCTCCGCAATCGGCGTCCGCGCACCGACCTTCCAGCCCGCGATAGTTCCCGTCGCTGCCGCCACTCCGTCCTGGATGGCATAGACCGCAGAGCGGTCCGGCAGATCGAACGGTGGCGCCACCTGCGTGCCGGAACGCCGGGCTTCCAGCAGAACGCGCACGGCATGGGAAATATCGATGGTCATGTTAAGCTCGCGCAAACGACGAAAAAGACGAACGGAGGAACAATGCCCTACGCGAGCGGGCGCGTCATTCACGACGCCGATGCACACATCATGGAGGTGCCGGGCTTCCTTGAGGATCATCTCGAAGCCAGGCATCGGGCGACGGTGACCGACAAGGTCCTGTTCCCCCGGCACGAAGGTTTTCACAGCCATCTCAAGGACGATCATCGGCAGGGTGTCGCCGATGGGAGCGGTTTCGACGAAGCGCAGATCATGCTCTCGAAGAACTGGGATGCGCTTGGCGCTTACCGAAAGCAGGATCGCACGCGGTCGGTCGAGCTGCTGGGCTTCGCCAGCCAGCTCATGTTCACAACTGCGCTGCTGAATTACTCCTCGGTGCTCGAAGGCGGACGCGACCCTGACCTCGCCTATGCCGTGGCCCGCGCGCACACGCGCCACATGGTCGACTTCTGCTCGGTCGACCGCCGGCTGCTGCCGACAGGCTATGTGCCGCTGATTGACTTCGAGCGTACCGCCAAGGCCGCGCACGAGGCCATCGACCTTGGCGCCAAGGCGCTGATGATCCCCTCGCGCTGCCCCGACACTCATTCGCCCAGCCACATCGGCTTCGATCCGTTGTGGGCCGTCGCCCAGGAAGCCGGCCTGCCGATCGTGTTCCATGTCGGGGGTGGCGGGAAACTTCTTGAGGATGCCTACTTCAGCAATGGCCTGCCACCGGTGCCTGATTTCCACGGCGGCGACGACAACTTCAAGTCGATCGACTACATGGCCATCGCCTATCCGCCGATGAAGGCCCTGACCGCGTTGATCGTCGATCGCGTGCTGGACCGCTTCCCGCGCCTGAAGTTCGGCGTGATCGAACAGGGTGCGTCGTGGGTACCGGGCTGGATGCGCAACATGGATAGCGCCCACAACGCCTTCTACAAGAACGAGGAGCGGCTGCAAAAGATGTCGCTCAAACCCTCGGAGTTCGTGGCCCGGCAGGTTCGCGTGACGCCCTACCCGCACGAAGATGCCGGCTGGATCATCGCCAACACGGCAGACGAGGTCTGCCTCTTCTCGTCGGACTACCCGCACGTCGAAGGTGGCCGTCACCCCATCAAGCGCTTCGAGGCGTCGATGGAGAAGGCCGGCACCAGCGAACGGCAGAAGCAGAAGTTCTATTGCGATAATTTCATCGACCTGATGGGCAACGGCCTCGCCGCCGATCTGCGCCATCCGACGCAGGCAGCAGCATGAAGACCTACTCGACGCTCCTCCAGAGTCAGACCGGTGCGGTCCGCGCCATCACGACCAACCGACCGGACGTGTTGAACGCACAGAGCCGCGTCCTGCTCGAGGAACTGGACGACGCCTTCCTGCGCGCTGCCGATGATCCCGAAGTGCGGGTCATTATCCTGGCGGGGGCGGGCAAGCATTTCTCCGCCGGTCACGATCTCGGCAGTCCGCAGGAGATGGAGGATCAGAAGAAGACGGCGCTGGAGCCCGGCTTCAAGGGCGAGTACCGACGCCTGTGGGAGCGCTTCTTCGAGAATACGATGCGCTGGCGCGACCTGCCCAAGCCCACCATCGCCCAGGTCCAAGGCTACTGCATCATGGGCGGCATGATGATCGCATCGGCTTGCGACATCATCATCGCGAGCGAGGATGCGCAGTTCGCGGACCGCGCCGTCAAATGGGGCGGCTCACACGTTCAGTATTTTTCGATGCCGTGGGACTTCGGTCCCCGCAAGACCAAGGAATACCTGTTCACCGGCGAATTCATCTCGGCGGCAGAGGCCGAGAAGGCGGGCTTGGTGAATCGCGTGGTGCCACGGGAGAAGCTCGAAAGCGAGACCATGGCGCTGGCCCAGAAGATCGCCGAACGCGACCCCTATGCACTGAAGCTCGCCAAGGCATCGGTCAACGAGACCCAAGATGCACAGGGCTGGCGACAGGCCATGGAGGGCGCGTTCAAGAACTACATGCTGACCATCCCGCATCGCATGGAGATGGGCACCTATGGACCCGCTGCCCGCGAGAAAGCGCCGAAGGATCGCTTCGCCGTCCTCAACAAGAAGGCAGGCTAGCGCTTCGGCGTGACGACTGGCGGCCGCGGCGGCCCTTCAAGGCCGGTCGGCACCTTGAAAGTGAGCGTGGTCACAAACCGCATCGAATCGTAGGCCTGCGTACCGTATGTGCCGGGCGTGGAATCCATCGCCGTCACTTCGACCATATAGGTTCCCTTCCATGGCAGGTCGACGTCGAACGCGCCGTCGTCGTCGGTCTTGAGTTCGCGCTGCCAGCCAGCCTCTGTGGCAACCTCGACCTTGGCCTTGGGCAACGGCTTGCCGTCGTAGAAGACCTTGAAGGCGCCCGGCTTGCCCGTCGGCACGATGTCGAGCGCAATCAAAGGCTTGCGCTCGGAGAAGTCGCTGACGTAGCGCGCCGACAGGCGGCCCAGCGTACGCGTGACCTTGTCGCCCTGCTTGCGCTCTGTGACGCGCGCCTGTTCGGCCACGACGCTCCCGGTGCCGGCCGGAGCGCCGCCGAGCTGGAACGCTGTTGCTCCCTTCTCGATCTTCAGCGCGGTATCGCCGGACGCTCCAAACGCCTTGGCAGCCGGCAGCGGCTCGAAGCGATCGAGCAGACCAGGCGAACCCTCGCGCAAATTCTCGCCGAACTCGCCGAAATACAGCTGAAAGCCCTCGCCCTCCGGTTCGATCCAGAGTGCATGCGCCGACGCAGCGGCGGTGAGCGACAGCCAAAGAAGAGCGGCGATGACAAAACGCATGACGATGTCCTCCGGGGGAGAGAAATACCCGCGGAGGCGACCGATTACTAGACGCAATCTAAAACACAAGGAGTGAAAGCAGGCGACCTGGAGGCCGCCTGCCCTCTCCCACGGTCAAGCCGCGCGACGCTTGCGCTCGGCCATCTCGATCCCCATCGCATGGGCAACCGAAGGCCGCTTCAGGTGCTTCTGGTAGTAGGCGTTGATCGTCGGCCACTTCTTGAGGTCGACGCCCACAAAGCCGAACCAGTTCAGGAGCGTGACGAAGTAAGCGTCGGCCACGGTGAAGCTCGTGCCGACGAGCGTGTCGCGATCTCCCAGCTTCTTCGCAAGGTAATCCAGCGTCGGCTCCATCAGGGCGCGGGCGGCCGCCTTGGTCGGCTCGGCGGCGGTCTGGGAGAAGACGTTGGCGAAGATGCGCTTGTGCACCTCGGTCGACAGATAGTTCAGTGTGTCGATCAGCTCGTAGCGCTCGACTGTGCCCCAGGCCGGCGCCAGGCCCGCCTCGGGCTTGCGGTCAGCCAGATACTGCAGCACCGACGGGCCCTCGTTCAGGACCTTGCCGTCGTCCAGGCGCAAGGCCGGCACGTAGCCCTTGGCCGAGATCGCATAGTAGTCGCCGCCGTCGTCTGTCTTCTTGTTCTCGATGAACCGGACCTTGACCGGCAGATCGGCTTCGACGGCCGTGATATGCGACGCCAGTGAACACGCAAGTGGTGAAGCGAAGAGTTCCATCGCATCCTCCTTAATTTTGTGCGATGTAGTACATAAATATGCGGCGGAAGCGCCGTCAAGGATAATTATGCGAACCAGTACAGAATCCATTAAGAAGCCCCGCGGCCGTCCCCGCTCCTTCGATACCGCCGAGGTACTGGAGCGCGTGCGCGGTGTGTTCATGGAGAAGGGCTTTGCCGCAACCTCGCTTGACGAGCTGTCCGAAGCGACCGGCCTCAACCGCCCCAGCCTCTACGCCGCCTTCGGCGACAAGGAGCAGCTCTATATCCACGCTCTGCGCTTCTACGGCACCAAGAGCGTGGAGATGCTCGACAAGATCCTGGCCGGCAGCGGCACGATCGAGCAGCGCCTGGCCAAGGTCTACATGGCGGCCATCGACCTCTACACCGCTCCGCCGACCAAGCTCGGCTGCATGATCGTGGGCACTGCGGCGGTGGAATCGCCGACCCATCCGCAGATTGCCGCCGCAGCGGGCGAGCTTCTGGCGGACATCGAGAAAAGCCTGGAGCGCGCCTTTGCCAACTCCGGACTTTCATCAGAGCCGACGCCGGCCGCCCGTGCCCGCATGGCCGGGGCCATCATGTATGCCACCGCCATTCGCGCCCGGATCGGCATGAAGGCAGCCGAATTGCGGGCCTTCGCCAACTCGATGGTGCCGGTGATCTGCAGGTAGGATGCTCGTCCCATCATGGTAGACTGACAAATGGACTCGAATGTGCCCCGTCCGTGGAGTGCAGGCTTCCGGACTCTGGCGGAGGAGCATAGCTACCGCGTCGAAGAGATCGACGGCACCGTACCGACCAGTCTGCGCGGCACCCTGTTCCGGAACGGATCGGGTCGCAACGACCTTGGCGGCAAATGGTTTCCGCACTGGTTCGACGGTGACGGCATGATCTCGGCGATCCGCTTCGCCGACGACGGCATCCACTATCGCAACCGTTTCGTCGCCACCGAGAATTATCGCGACGAGACGAAGGCTCAACGCATCGTTCATCGCGGCTTCGGCAAGATGCGGCCGCATGGCGTGCTGGGCAACGCCTTCCACCAACCAGCCAATGTCTCGAACACATCGGTCGTGATGGAGAACGGCAAATTGCTGTCGCTGTGGGAGGGCGGGCCGCCGACCGCGCTCGACCCCGAAACGCTCAACACCAAAGGCATCGAGACTTACGCCGGCGCGCTGAAGGCCTTTTCGGCTCATCCCAAGATCGATCCGGCGACCGGCGAGGTGTTCAACTTCGGCATCGACTACGGCGCGAAGACGACACTGACGCCCTACCGACTGGAGCGTGGCATCGCGACCCGCCTGCCCTCCGTCACCCTGCCCTATCCGGTGATGAACCACGATTTCGTGCTGACCGAGCACTTTCTGGTCTTCTGCATCGGTCCGATCCTCGTCAAGCCACTCAGGTTCTTGCTGGGTTTGCGCAGTTTCGACCGGGCGCTGCACTGGAACGGCGCCAAGCCGACCCAAATACTCCTGATCCCGCGCGACGGACGAGGCGCGCCGCGATGGATCGAAACCGACGCCTTCTTCCAGTTCCACTTCGCCAACGGGTTCGAGCAGGACGGCGAGCTGGTCCTAGATCTCGCGCTTTATCCCGACTACCACACGATCGGTCAGGCATTGCGCGACTATTGGCGATCGGATTGGCCAGCCAAAGGTATGGCGGCGCTGACGAGACTCACGGTCAACCTTACGACGGGCCGTGTGGAGCGACGCACCTTTGACACCGGCACGGCCAACGAGTTTCCGACAATCAACCCCGCCTTCACCGGCCGCCGGCAGCGCTATGCCTACATTGCCTGCAATCCGGCGGACCGTACGTCTGGTCTGCAACAGCAGCTCGCACGCATCGACTTCCAAAGCGGTACCGTTGTACGGCACGATTTCGGACCGAATGGCTATCCCGGCGAGCCCTTGTTCGTTGCGACCGGCGAGGCAGAAGACGATGGCGTCGTCGTCACCCTGGTATTCGACACCGCGAGCGGCAAGACATCCGTCGTCGGCCTGGATGCACGCGATCTCGCAGCCCGGCCGCTCTTCATCGCGAAGCTACGCCATCACGTGCCGTTCTCCCTGCACGGTTGTTTTGCTGCCGCGAATGACGAAACGCCGCCCAGCTGAAACGGGCGGCGTTTCTCGATCTCCGCCTACTCCTGAGGGATTTTTGCCGTTTTGACGACAGCGCCCCATTTGTCGATTTCTGCGTCGACAAATTTGCGGAACGCCTCACCCGACACCTTGCCCGCAGCAACACCCTGGCTGGCGAATTTCTCGGCCAGGGCCGGATCCTCCAGAATGCCGGTGATCGCCGCCACCAACCGGTTATAGACCGCGGGGTCCGTTGCCTTCGGCATGTAGAGGCCGAACCAGGCGGTTGCCTCGAAGCCTTTCACGCCGGCTTCGTCCAAGGTCGGCACGTCCGGCAGCGAAGGCGCCCGCTCCTTCGATGTCACGGCCAGTACACGCAGCTTGCCGGACTTGGCGTTGGGGATGACCGTCGGCAGCGTGTCGAACATGATCGGGATGTGCCCGGCAACGAGGTCATTCATCGCCGGCGCGGCGCCCTTGTAGGGCACATGGACAATGTCGACGCCCGCCATCTGCTTGAAGAGTTCGCCCGACAGATGGTTAGCCCCGCCCGTACCCGCCGAACCGAACGAGAGCTTGCCCGGCTCCTTCTTTGCCAAGGCGATCAGCTCGGGCACGTCCTTGACCGGAAAGTCCTTGTTGACCACCAGAGCGTTGGGCGCCGTCGCAATCAAGGCGACCGGCGAGAAGTCGGCCTTGGTGTCATAGGGGAGCTTGCTAAAGAGGCCCGGGTTGATGACATGGTGCGTCGCGGTCAGCAGTAGCACCGCGCCGTCGGCCGGCGACCGTGCGACCACTTCCGAACCCACGGTACCCGAGGCGCCGGCGCGGTTGTCGACGATCACCGAGATGCCGTACTTCGCATTCAGTTCCTGAGCGATGTAGCGCGCCAGGATGTCGGTCGTGCCACCGGCCGGGAACGGCACAATGATCCGCATCGACTTCGGCAGTTCCTGCGCCACAGCCCCACTGGCAACGAGACCGAATGCCAGGCCGAGGGCAGCCCTTCTCAGAAGCTTCATGCCGCGGCTCCCTTCGGCAGGGGGAACTCGACCATGGCTTCGCCGACCGCGACCTGCTCGCCCTTCTGGTTACGCACCTGCACGTCGAGCAGCACCCAGCGCGACTTGTCCGTGACCTGCCGGGCCTTGATGGATGCGGTCGGCTGGATGGTGTCGCCCGGCCGGACCGGCTTGACCCATCGCGTCTCGAGCCGGCGGTGGACACCTTCGGGCGGCAGCCAATCGGTGATCATGCGCGAGATCAGGCCGAAGTTGTTCATGCCGTGCATGATGATCCCGCCGAAGTTCGTCCGGCCGAAGTCGCCCTTCATGTAATCGTCGTCGAGATGAAGCGGGTTGTAGTCGAGCGAGGCGTCGCAGAAGAGACGGATCGATTCGCGCGACACGGCGAAGGACGGTCCGTCGATCACGTCGCCATCGTGGAGCTTGTCGAAATCGGTAGTCATGTTTGTATTCCTCACGTCGGCCGGATGGTCTGGCCGCGGCCGGAGCAGATGACCTGGTCGTGCTGGTTGAAGAAGACGTTGTCGTGCACGACGAACAGCCGCTGGCGCTTGATGAACTTGTCGAGCGCACGCGCCTCGAGGCGGATCGTGTCGCCGGGGCGAGCGTGGATGTTGTAGCTCCACGACTGACCGGCATTGATCGTACCGGGGCTGCGCATCCAGTCGTCGGCCGGCGTGCAGGAGAACATCAGCAGGATGTGGATCGAGGGCGGCGCGACCAGCCCGCCATGCGGCCCGGCCTTCGCGGCCTTCTCGTCGAGATAGAGCGGATTGGTTTCGCCGACTGCCTTGCAGTAAAGCGCGATCGCTTCCTGTGTCAGCAGGTAGGGCAGCGTCGTGCGCGGCTCGCCGGGCACGATCTCGTCCCAGCTCTTGCGCAGGTTGGCGTCCTTCCAGAAGTCGGTTTCGAAGTTTTGCGCTTGCGCCATTGCGTTTCTTCTCCTAGTGTTCGCCAGGCGTACATTATTTATGTCTGGCGAACATCCATGGCATCTACCAAGCCCCCTGGCAAGCCAGCGGCGGTAAAGGAAAGCGACGGCTTCGTGCGGGCGATCGCCCGCGGTTTCGGTGTCGTCGAGGCGCTCGGTCGCCCTCCCGGCCGACACACGCTCTCCGAAGTGGCGCGGCTCGCGAACGTCACGCGCGCAACGGCGCGCCGTATCCTGGCGACCCTCGTGGCGATGAGATATTGCGCCAGCGATGGCCGCTACTTTCAGCTTCGGCCGCGGGCGTTGGGGCTCGGTCTTTCTTATCTGAGTTCCCTGCCGTTCTGGGCGAACTCACATCGGACGGTCGAGAGCCTGCGCGACGAGACGTCCGAATCTTGCGCGCTGGCGGTCCTCGACGAGACGGAAATCGTCTATGTGCAGCGGCTGCCCTCGCGCCGCATCCTTACGGCCAATCTCGGCGTCGGCAGCCGCCTTCCGGCCCACGTCATATCGTTGGGCAGGGTCCTGCTGGCTGCCACTCCAGCGCCGGATCTAGACCGGCTTCTCGGGCAGGTCGAATTCAAGAAGCTGACACCGCGCACCACCGTCGATCCGCATGTCCTATTGCAGGAGCTCACCAAGGCCGCGGAGCAGGGCTATGCCTGGGTCGATGGCGAACTCGACCTCGCGATCTGCGGCATGGCCGTTCCGGTCCGCAAACCCTCGGGCGAAGTGATCGCCGCCCTCAGCATCAACACCATCTCGGGCACGCTGACCGAGGCCGGCGCCAAGCGACGTTTCCTGCGTCCCCTGCAACAGGCCGCCCGGGACATCCAGATGCAGATGCCGCAGCAATAGCCTCGCCGTCCGGCGATGCTAGACTTCCCGTCCGGCGGTGATCGGATCGCCGAGCTGAACGGGGATGGAAGACATGGATTTCACGGGGAAGGTCGCTCTGGTTACCGGCGGCGGCAACGGGATCGGCCGGGCGGCCTCTTTGGGCTTTGCCAAGCATGGCGCGAAAGTCGTCGTCGTGGATCGTGACGGTTCGGCCGCCGACGCCACGACCGGCATCATTCGCCAGAATGGTGGCGAGGCCATCGCCGTGACGGCAGACGTCACCAAGTCTTCCGACGTGAAAGCCTACGTGAAGACCGCAATCGAGATGTATGGACGTGTCGACTGCTTCTTCAATAATGCCGGCATCGAAGGCAAGGTGACGCCGACGGCCGAGTACGACGAGGCGATCTTCGACGCCGTGATCGGCGTCAATGTGAAAGGCGTGTTTCTCGGATTGCGCCACGTCCTGCCGGAGATGATCCGCCAAGGCGGCGGCTCGATCGTGAATACCGCCTCGGTCGCCGGCCTGGTCGGAACGCCCGGCATGCCGGCCTACGTCGCCTCGAAGCATGCCGTGATCGGATTGACCAAGACCGCGGCTGGCGAAGTTGCGCGGCAGGGCGTGAGGGTGAACGCCGTGTGCCCCGGCCCCGTCGACACGCGGATGATCCACGCGCTGGAAGAGCAGATCGCTCCCGGCGACGCCGCGGCGATGAGCCAGCGTTACCAGGCAGCGCAACCGACGGGGCGCTACACGACCCCCGAAGAGATTGCCAACATGGTGCTCTTCCTCCGCTCGGACCTCGCGGCCAACACCACGGGCGGCCAATTCGTCGTCGATGGCGGACGAACCGCGACGGGCGGCGCCGTCACCAACCTCGCGGCAAAGCCTGCATAGCGCTAGTTCGGCGCGCTCGCCCGATCTCAGTAGTCGTAAACGTTGACGGCGTTTGCCACCAACTTGTCGAGGGCTTGCGCCATGGCCTTCACGGTCGTCTCGTCCTTGATGCCATACTCGGCAGCGAGGCGATCCAGGGCGTGATAGCCCACCCAGACGCGACCGCGCGCGTCTTCCCAAATGGATAGGCGCAGCGGCAGGTCGAGCGCTATCGCCTGATTGTCCTGCATTAGCTTGGTGCCGACCTTGGGATTGCCGAAGACCAGGACCTTGGTCGGCCGCAGTTGCATCCCGGCCTGCTGCGCGTTGGCGCTGTGATCGAAGGTCGCGAAGACCGGCACGTTCTGTGCCTTGAGCCGGGCCTCCAGCCGGGAAACGGTTTCATCGACCGGGAACTTACTTTCCTGCGCCACGATTCCTTCGGAAGCCACTCCGGCCCCGAGGCCTGCCTTGTAGGAGTCGGCGATGTCCCGCGCGAGGACCGTCAGGTCCAGGCCTTCCTTGTTCGCGAGCAGCGTCACGCAAACGAGATCCTCGGCTGCGGTGAAGCGGCTGAGATAGGCGCTGAAGCCCGGCGCCGATCCCTTGATCTCCATGAAGCCGGGATGGCGTGTGAACTCCCAGCCGGCCATAGCCGGTACGACCGTTCCGTTGGCGAGCTTGGTGGGCTTGTAGATCAGTGCCCTGTTCGCCTCGCTCTTGACGAGGATGCCTCCCGCGAGAGCGATATCCCAGGCGCTGATGTCTTCTGCCGAGGACCAGATGCTGCCGAAGGCGAAGAGATTTGCCGACGCCTTGGGATCGGTCGGCACGAGCTTGCCGTCGACACTCTTGTAGCCGGTCGCGGGCTCGACTGGATTGATGAAGGCGATCTCGGACTTGAACCGGCTGTGCTGGTTCGAGCCGGCGGCTTTCTGCGGCCGATCGGTGAAGGACTTCGCGGCGAAATCGTCGGCGAACATGGTGCTGCGCAGCCCCAGCGGTTCGATCTGATGGCGTGTGACGTAGTCGTGGAAGGACACGCCACTCGCTCGTTCGACGATCATGCCGAGCAAGAGGAAATTGGTTGCACTCAGACGTACTTGGCTGCCGCGCTCGAACAAGAGCGGGGCTGCCGACACCCTCGCAGTCAGCTCGGCAGGCCTGTAGCTGCGGTTCACATCGAAACCAGAAGCGGCCCGGTAATCAGGAATGCCCGATGCATGCTGCAGAAGCTCCAGCACCGTAGTCTTGGCCCACGCTGCAGGCAGGCCCGGCAGGTGCTTCTCGATGGCGTCGCGAACGTCGAGCTTCTGCGTCTCGTGAAGCTGGAAGATCGCGACGGCGGTAAAGCCCTGCGTCAGGGGGCCGACGTTCCACGAGGTCCGCGTCGAGGCCAGTTCGTCGTGCGTCAGGCTCGCGCGACCGTAGCCGGCAGAGCGCGGAATATAGGGCGCCTGGACGATGGCCATCGCCAACCCCGGCACATCGTGTTTCTCCATGAATTCGGCAATGCGCTGATCGATGAACTTGCCGCGCACTTCCAACGCCGCCTTGCCGCGCACGCCGTCCGCGGGAGTTGCATTGCTCGATTGTGCGAGAGAGGGGCCACCCGACAGCCCCAGGGACAACGCCATAGCGGCCACCGTAAAAAACATTGCGCCTTTACTTACCATCCGCCCCGCCCCTCGTTTTCGTCAACTACTAGTAGAGGCTGCGAAGGGCACTCTGCAATCGCACGATGGCACGCTCGATCTCGACTTCGGGCGTTCCCGCATAACCCAGGATGAGCCCCCTTTCCTTGTGCTCACCGGCGTAGCAAGCCGAGAGCGCCGCGACGCTGACCGAAGCGGCGGCGGCGGCAACGACCGCAACGTCGTCGAACGTCGCCGCTATGTCGGCATGGGGTCTCGCGATCACATGCATGCCCGCGGGATCCGGCACGATCTCGAGCAGGCCGGAAAGGTGGCGCTCGGCCGAAGCGATCAGCGCTTGCTGACGGCTGGCGTAAAGGAGGCGCGTGCGCCGCAGGTGGGCCGCGAAATGCCCCTCCGAGATGAAACGGGCCAGCGCGCCCTGCCCCAGCAGCGAGGCGCGTGGAGACACACCGATCATGATCTTCTCGGCCGCATCGACGAGTGAAGCTGGCAGGGCCAGGAAGCTCAAGCGCAACGTCGGGAACAGGAGCTTCGAGAAGCTGCCGAGATAGGCCACGCGACCACTGCGGTCCAAAGCGCGGAGCGGCGCCAGGGGGCGGCCGGAATAGCGATACTCGCCGTCGAAATCGTCCTCGACGATCCAGCTGCGCGTGCGCTCGGCCCAGCTCAACAGGGCAAGCCGCCGCTGCAACCCGAGCACAGTACCGAGGGGAAATTGATGCGAGGGCGCAACGATGGCCAAGCGTGCTTCCGGCGCCCGCTCCAATGCGTCCTCGACCGAGAAACCCGAGGCGTCAATCGGAACTGGCACCGCCTGCACATCGGCGGCGGCCAATCCTTCACGCGTGCCGCGAAATCCGGGATCTTCGATCCAGGCCTTGTCGCCGGCGTCCAAAACCATGCGCGCCAGCGTCGCGATACTCTGGCGCAGTCCCGACGTGACGATGATGGCGCGCGCGTCGCAGGTGAACCCTCGCGCCACACCCAAGTAAGTCGCAATCGCCTCGCGCAAGCCGGGATGGCCAAAGGGATGCGGTGCACCGGCCACCTGCCAGTCCGGCTTGCGCCATTCCTGCTCCAGCAGCTTGGCCCAGAGCCGATATGGAAAAGCATCGCGGTCCGGCTGCCCGAGCGGAAAGGCGATCGCCGGATCGCCAAACGGCGCCTGCGGCGAGAGGCCGGTCGCCAGCAGATCGACAGTGCGCCGCGACAGGATCGGTGCATCGGCCACCGTACCTGCCGGCTGCCCATCGACACTGGGCGACACCAGCATCTCGTCCGGCAGGTTGGCCGCAACGGAAATCCCCGACCCGACCTGGGTAACGAGGTAGCCTTCGGCAATGAGCTGATCGATCGCCAGCAGCACCGTGCCGCGGGCACAGTCCAGTTCCGTAGCCATCAGGCGCGATGACGGCAGTTTCGTCCCCGGTGCCAGCCGCCGTTCGAGGATGGCGCGCCGAAGCTGCTCACCAATCTGCCGGTGCAGTGGTTCAGACCCGGTCGGGTCGAGTGCGATGCCAAGCGGAGGCGCTTTGCGGGCTCGCGGCTTCATAACTGGTACAGCCTACTTTCGCCGAACTGGATCTTTCTTATAGACCATATCGGCAGCATGGTCCGCCCCACAACGATCCAGGCAGGAGTGCGGATTATGACAAGCGCGACGACGGCGGAAGCAACGGTGACGGCAGAGGCGGACGGCGCCGCGTCGAGCTTTGCGGTCTCGCAGGTCAACAAGGTCAAGCGCGTCCACGAGCGCGGGCGCTACGACAAGAAGACCATCTACGAAATCCTGGACGCGGCATTGGTCTGCCATATTGCCTATGTCATCGACGGCCGCCCCTACTGCACGCCCACCAGCTTCTGGCGCGAGGGCGATCACCTCTACTGGCACGGTTCGTCGGCCAGCCGGATGATCCGCACCCAGAAGGAAGGCGTCGACGTCTGCCTTACCGTCACGCATCTCGATGCGTTGGTAATGGCGCGCTCAGGCTTCCATCACTCGGTGAACTATCGCGCGGTGATGGCCTTCGGGAAGGCGCACATCATCGACGACGTCGACCATAAGCTGAAGCTGATGGACCGGTTCATCGATCGTATCTACCCCGGCCGCTCAGAGCTCATTCGTCAGCCCAACAAGCAGGAGCTGAAGGCGACGACGATGATGGGCATGGAAATCGAGACCGCCTCAGGCAAGATTCGCGACAAGCATGTCGCGGACGACGAGGAGGACTACGAGGCGGTGCCCGCCTGGTCGGCCCTCTATCCGATCACGCAGGTCCTCGGTGCGCCGTCCGACTGCCCGCGCCAGCTTCCCGGCCTCACGCGGCCCGACGAGATGGTCGACTTCACGCCCGGCGATCGGCTCGACGAGATCATGACCAAGACCTATCACCGGACGTTCGGAGACTGATTCGACGAACGCAGTGCCTTCGGGATTTACCGATAGGCAAGCCGAAGGGCATAGGCGCGGATATCGTGCGGCCAGCTCGATATCTGCTGTTCAAACCGGACGCGATCGTTCGCGAACAAGGCGCGAATTGCCTCCTCGAAACCCGACAGGTTGCCGGCCATCGCAGACATGAAGCGATAGGCGGCCTCCTGGGCAGTGCGCCGCGCCTCTGCCGGGCCGCCGGCCTTCCGCGCTTCGTCCACCAGCCTGCGCAGCGCCACCGAGGCGCCGCCGGGTTGCGCGGCGAGCCATTCCCAATGGCGCGGCAGCAACGTTACCTCGCGACCGACGACCCCCAGCTTCGGCCGCCCCCGCCCACGACGCTCGGGGCTCGGTTCTTCGGACAGGGTTGAAGAAGCCTGAAGCCCCGGCTTCGCCGATGACTGCGACAGACGCGCGACGATGTCGGCTTTCGTGCCGCGAAGGTCGAAATCGAGCGTGCGACCCGTGGCGTCGTCAAAAATGAGGATGGGCTCCGAAGCGCCGCGCTCCACCGATGCCTTCACAGCCAGCACGACGTCGATCAACGGGCCAGACAGCAACACCCGGCTGCCTTCGAAGGCTGTCGCCAGGGCGGAAAGAGGGTCATTCATGTTGAGATATTTATACCAAGGTAAAATATCTTGCGTCAATATTACCCGTATAATATTATAGCCACATGAAGACCATCGACAAAAAGCTGGCGATCGCGGCATACAAGGAACGCAAGGCGGTCATCGGGATCTATCTGGTTCGTTGCGTGGCCTCGGGTGAAGCCTGGATCGGGCAAAGCCCGAACCTGGATACGGTCCAAAACCGCATCTGGTTTGCGCTCCGGCTGGGCAGCAGTCCTCATGCCAGCCTTCAGAGGGCATGGCGCGAACATCGCGCCGACGACTTCACCTTCGAAGTCGTCGAGCAACTCGATGACGAGGAGTCCCCCTACTTCAGGGACGATCTTCTGAAGAGGCGCCTAGATCACTGGCGGTCGAAGCTTCAGACCACGCCGCTCTGAAGCCCGATCCAGGCGTGGCCGCATTCGCAGGGCGCGGCGCCACGCACGGTTGAATAGCGTTCAGTGATCGGGGAGCGCTTGCAGCTATATTCTCCCCATTAGCAGCAAGATCAAAATGATGATGAGCGCCAGCCCGACGCCGCCACTGGGATAGTAACCCCAGCCACTGCTGTACGGCCAAGTTGGCAGCGCGCCGATCAAGATCAGGATCAGGATAACCAGCAGAATAGTTCCCAACATGACCGTCGCCTCCAGGCATTGATGGCCGTCCAGATAGCCCGAACCGCACCGATGACAACGTAGGGTGGTACGTCCGGAGCCAACCCGAAAGGATCGGCTCCCCACAAACGGCACTGACGCCGGATCGTTCCAAGTCAAACCGAAGGGCTTTTTGCCCTCGCACAGAGACTGATTGCCTGCCGGCGTCGGGTGCCACGCGACAGGAGATCCTCCAGCCACGCAACGCGAACCCGTCACGCACGTTGCCATTGCGGTCCCCCAAGCTGGACAAAGTCCATGCTCTCGGCCACGTACGAGCATGAGGTGGGGTTTGCGGATGGCGGGCCCTCGGGAGGCAAGATGCAGGCTCTCGGTCAATCTCGGAGTACCGTGGTGCTACAGCCTTCCTTCGAGGAGCGCGTGCTCGATCTTCCTTCAAGCTTGTTCGACCTGCTTCCGATCGGCGCCTATGCCTGCGACATCGACGGAAAGATCGTCCGCTACAATCGCCGCGCTGCAGACCTATGGGGACGTGAACCGAAGCTCGACGATGCCGGCGACCGGTTCTGCGGCTCCCGTCGCCTCTATGCCCTCGATGGCAGTCCGATCGCCCACATCAATTCTGCAATGGCCGAAGTCCTTGCGAGCGGCATTGCCGTCCGCAACCGCGAGGTCGTCGTAGAGCAGCCGAGCGGCACGCGGATCATGGTCGAGATGAACATCGATCCATTGAAGGACTCCAAAGGCCGCATCGTCGGCGCCGTCAATTGCCTGCATGACGTAACCGAGCGACGGGTTCCGGATCTGCTCGAAGCCCTTCCCTTGGCAATCTACACGACCGATGCCACAGGCCTGATCACCTTCTACAACGAGGCTGCAGCGAAACTCTGGGGTTGTCGGCCGGACCTGGGAAAGAGCGCATTTTGCGGGTCGTGGAAGCTCTACCGGCCCGATGGCAGACCGCTCCCCCACGACGAATGCCCCATGGCGATCACTCTCAGGGAGCGGCGGGCGGTTCACAACAGCGAAGCCATTGCCGAACGACCCGACGGCAGCCGGGTTCCCTTCATCCCGTATCCGACTCCGTTGTTCGACCAGTCCGGCCAGCTTATCGGAGCGATAAACGTCCTGGTCGATATCAGCGACCAGAAACAACCGCTGCGGCTGCTCGCCGAGATCGTCAATTCCTCCGACGATGCCATCATTACGAAGGACCTCGACGGCGTCATCACAAGCTGGAACCCAGGCGCCGAGCGGCTCTTCGGCTACACCAGCAGCGAAACCATCGGGCACCACGTCACCATGCTGATGCCGCCCGACCGCCACAACGAAGAGCCGGGTATCCTCGCGCGCCTTCGCGCCGGCGAACGCATCGACCACTACGAAACCATTCGCCAGCGCAAGGACGGAAGCCTTATCGATATCTCGCTCACGGTATCGCCGGTGAAGGACGAGAACGGCATCGTCGTCGGCGCGTCGAAGGTCGCTCGCGACATCACCGACCGGCGTCTCTCGCAGGAGCGGCAGCGGCTTCTGCTGAGGGAAATGGACCATCGGGTGAAGAACCTGTTCGCCCTGGCGGGTGGCGTCGTGTCCCTGAGCGCGCGTTCTACGCAATCGATGCCGGAGCTTGCGTCGACGGTGAATGAACGCCTAGCGGCGCTCGCGCGTGCCCATTCGCTCACCCTGCCGGACCCGACTGCTGACGACAGCATCAGCGAGCGAACGACGACGCTCCACACCCTGTTGCGAACGATCCTGTCGCCCTATGACGTGCAAACCAAGGATCGGCAAACACGATTTGCAATCCAGGGCACCGACCTTCCGCTCAGTGGCGGTTCCGTCACCTCCTTCGCTTTGCTCTTCAACGAGTTCGCGACGAATGCGGCGAAGTACGGAAGCCTGTCGACGTCCGATGGCACGGTGGCCATTGTCTGCAGCGAACAGAAAGACATGCTTCACATTCAGTGGACAGAAAAGGGCGGCCCTTCCACGGATGCTGCGGCCAAGGACAGAGGCTTCGGCAGCACGCTCGTGGAGGCGACCATCGCCCAGCTGGGCGGCAAGGTCTCGCGAGAGTGGAAAGCCGAGGGACTGGTCATCGAGCTGACGGTCGACCGGAACCGGTGCATGGCGCGACCTAAACAGCGCCCTTAAAGACCAGCGTCTGAAGTCATTCGAGAGGGCGCAGCCAGCGTCCTTTGCCGGCTGCGCCCAGCGTAAGCTCGAAGCCCGATGAAAGGCTCCGCCCTACATCTTCGGCAAGAGGACCGTGTCGACGACGTGAATGACGCCGTTGGACTGCTTGACGTCGGCGATCGTGACCGTGGCCACGTTGCCATTCTCGTCGGTCAACGTGATCTTCTCACCCTGCATCTTGGCCTGGAGCGTGCAGCCACCGACCGTCTTCACAGGATGGGTGCCCTTGTCGTCCTTGATCATCTTGGCAATCGCGCCGGACATGGCGTTCGCAGAAACGACATGACAGGTGAGGATCTGGGTAAGCTTCGCCTTGTTCTCCGGCTTCACCAGCATTTCGACAGTGCCCGGCGGAAGCTTGGAGAACGCAGCATTCGTCGGCGCAAACACGGTGAAGGGACCGGGGCCGGACAACGTGTCGACGAGGCCGGCTGCCTTCACGGCCGCCACCAACATGGTGTGGTCTTTGGAGTTCGCGGCATTCTCGACGATGTTCTTCGTCTCGAGCATTGGCGCGCCACCGACCATTGGATTTGCCGCCAGTACGGGATAGGCCACCACGATCGCCAGCGCCGCGACCGCTGCAGACAAGGCGTTACGCTTCGGCATCTTTACCTCCTGAGATAGGGAACGAACACGCAACAGGTTTGTCACGCGGCGTAGCGACAGGAGGCCCCAAGATTTTCCTCACTGTCATCGTTCGCAGTCTGATTACGACGTGCTCACCGTCGTAGATCATAAGTCGCGCGCTAAACAGCGTGTCTCCCGCTACACGGTTGTGTGAGCACCCTTCGCATCGGAAGGCGGTTTCTCGTGACCGAGAGTGACCGCCTGGCGGGGAGCCGGTGGCCGGCGCTCCAAGCGAACTCCTTTGAGCCAGAGCCAGAGTGCTTCCCAGTGAATGCCGGCGATCACCTTCAACGTCAGCAGCGGATAAACAACAAAGGCCCGTGCAAGTGCTGCATCGGTCAACGTCCGGCGCGTCGCCGCAAGCTTGGCGGCCATCAATGGCCCTTTGCCGTCGCGCGCCGTAATCGTCACCGACAGGCGCTCGCCGGGTGGGGCGATGGCAAAGGAATAGGTCATGTCGACGCCCATGAATGGCGAGACATAAAGCGTCTTATGGCTTGTCTGATGAATGGTCCCGGTTGAGCAGGCCTCAAGAGGGATGAGATAGCTGTGCCGTTCTCCGAAGGTATTGCTGACCTCGTAGAAGATCGCCGCGAGCGTGTTGTCCGTCCGATAACAGAAATAGATGCTGAGGGGATTGAAGACGTATCCCAACACGCGCGGCATCGTCAGGAGCCGGATCGGGCCGCCGGTTTCCACACCTGCCTGGCGCAGATGGCCTTCAATCTGCCCACGCAAGGGTGCCGCGGTCCTGTCGCCATGATCTCCATCGCGAAAGCCGAAGAGATTGAAACGGTTGCGCGAGAACAGGCGCAGGCTACCCGCCACGGTGTCGAGTTCATCGAGATCCAGCAGGAGATAGAAAACCTTGTACCGGAGCCGATGCCGCTTCGGTCGCAGCCTGTGATGGGCCACCTCGCCGACGTAGAGAGCGGACCGAAAGCTCGTCATCAGGCGGCCTCTAGTACGGCCCCGGTTGCGACGAGATCGCGGACATGGATGCGGCCAGATTCATTGGGAACGACCCAGGGCCGCCGCACAGCACCGAGGGCCTCGGCAACGGCAAGTCCTGCCTGGAGACCATCTTCATGGAAGCCGGCACCGAAGTAGGCGCCGCAGAACCATGTGTTGCGCCTGCCCTGCAGCGCCCACAGGCTTTCTTGTGCCGCCATGGCGGCGGCATTGAAACTGGGATGCCGATAGTGCAATCGCTCGACGATGCTTGCGCTCTCGATCTGCCGGTGAGGATTGAGCGTGACAAACAGAGGCGTTTCGTCGGCAATGCCCTGCAATCTGTTCATCCAGTAGGTGACGGCGAGCTGGCGGTTGCTCCCGGCATTGCACGACATGTAGTTCCAGCTCGACCACACCTTGCGACGGCGCGGCATCAGGCCGGCATCCGAATGGAGAATGGCATCGTTGCCGACGTAGGAAAAAGCGCCGAGCAAGCGTCTTTCATCTGCGCTCGGGTCCGCGATCATGCCAAGCGCCTGATCGGCGTGAGTGGCAATCACGACATGGTCGAAGCGACGGCGATCCCCGTTCTCGCCTATGATTTCGACACCTCCCGGCGGGCGCGATATGGCCTTGATGGGATGATTCGAAACAACTTCCGGAATGGCCTTGGCGAGACACTGCACGTAGGAGCGGCTTCCACCGTCGACAGTGCGCCAAGTCGGGCGACCGGACAGTTTGAGTAGGCCATGTGTTTCGCAGAACCGTATGAAGGCGGTTGCCGGATAGTTTCCGATATCGGCGGCCGGTGTCGACCAGATCGCGGCGGCCATCGGGAAGAGATGATCGTTGCGGAATGCCGCGCCATAGCCGGCAGCGTCCAGGTAGTCACCGAGCGAGGTGGCACCAAGCTGCGCAGCATCGAGCGGCGCCTTGCGATAGAAGCGAATGAGATCCCACAGCATGCGCCAGAACCTCGGACTCATGGCATTCCGGCCCTGTGCGAACAGACCCGAGAATCCGGTGCCGGAATACTCCAGCCGACCATCGTCGAGCGACACAGCGAATGACATGTCGGACGGCTTCGTCTCGACGCCGAGGTGGCGGAACAAGGCAGCGAGGTTCGGATAGGTGACATCGTTGTAGACCACGAACCCGGTATCGACGGCCACGCCCGAAGCCTCGACCGTGTGGCTGTGACCGCCCAGGCGATTCTCCGCTTCGAACAGGGTCACCCGGTGACCTTGCGACAGCAGCCAGCCAGCAGACAGCCCGGCGATGCCGCTGCCGACGACGGCAATCTTCAGCGGCTGGCCGGCAGTAGTGCAAATGCTATTCTTCCGCATCAACTCCTCGGGCCGGTAAGTTCGGTGTGACGGGTTTCCCCTTTGCGGTTTACGCCGCCTCCGTTCTACGGTGCCGCAGACGCCATGGATCACCGCCTGGCCGGTGATCCAACCGAGTCACCCCGGCGTACAAGGGCAAATGAATGTCGCACGGCTACATCCTGGAGAGAGGCGCCCACTCGCAGGCCGGGCGGCGAGGATTGCGCCTTTGAAACCGGTCGAGCTGCAAAGGAATCTGCCCTCTCCTGGTGAATTGTGCCGACTGATGCAAGCCGTCGCAGTGGCGCACGATCGAAGCGCGTTTGCTGCCCTCTTTGGCTATTTTGCGCCACGCGTGAAGGCCTTTCTCATGCGTTCCGGTCTCTCCGCCAATATGGCCGAGGAAGTGACTCAGGAGACCATGCTGGCGATGTGGCACAAGGCATCTTATTTCGACCCGAGCCGAGCCGGCGTGTCGACGTGGATCTACGCCATCGCCCGAAACCAGCGCATCGATCGGTTGCGGCGCGAGCACACCCATACGATCGGCCACCATCTCGATCCGACCGACGAGCTGGAACCACCGGACTCGGGCGAAGTCATTGCGCTCGTGGCAGAGCGCGAAGGACAAGTGCGGACGGCGCTCGCAGCCCTGTCGAGCGAACAGGCAACCATTGTCCATCTCTCGTTCTTTGCCGAGAAGCCGCATGCAGAGATCGCGCGCGAGCTCGGCATCCCCCTGGGAACGGTCAAATCGCGAATCCGGCTCGCATTGCACCGCTTGCGCTCTCTGCTGGGCGACGAAACATGACGATCAACCATCATCCGAGCGACGAAACGCTTCTGCGCCATGCAGCCGGAACCCTGAGCGCCGGGCCAGCCGTTGTGATCGCGGCGCATCTTGAAGGATGCGAAGCCTGCCGCCGGCGGATCTCCGAATTCGAATCTGTGGGTGGAGCGATCCTTGAAAGTATGCCTTTCGAACCCTTGAAGGTGGATGCCCTGGCGCGTGCACTTGAACGGCTCGACCTTCCGCCATCATCGCCCCGGTCAGGATCAATCGTCACTCGGCATCATCATCCTGCGGGGCTGGAACTCCCCTCCTCTTTGGGCCACTGCGAGGTCGGCCCCTGGCGCTGGCTCGGACCGGGTTTCAGGTGGAGCAAAATCTCGATCCCCGGAAGCTCTGACGCCAAGGTCTTGCTGCTCAAAGGGCGGGCCGGCCTGAAGCTCCCGGCGCATGGACATCGCGGCACGGAGTTCCTGCAGGTCCTGACAGGCTCGCTTTTCGACGAACGTGGCCGATACCATCCTGGTGACCTGGATGAAGCGGACACCGACGTCGATCATCAGCCTGTCGTCGGCCCCGAATCCGAGTGCATTTGCCTCGTCGCACTGGAGGGCGATACGCGCCTCCACAGCGCTCTGGGGCGGCTGCTATGGCCGTATGTCGGCTTCTGAAGCAGAGTAGCAGCAGCAGTTGCCCCACCGGCACCGCCGGAGTTAGCGCAAGCGCCCCGCATCCTCCGCGCAAACATATGCAACAAGCGCAGACCTGCCCGATTCCTTGTTATGCTAATCTCCGCAACCTAGGCGTGACGTCACGCCCGAGCAATCAGGGCGCCGAAGGCGCGCGGAGGAAGCAAGATGAGCGTACGTGCAGGGCGGGAGTTCCTGGCAATCCCCGGGCCGACGACGGTGCCCGACGAAGTCCTGCGGGCGATGCACCGTCCGGCAGTGGACATCTACTCCGGCCCGCTCCTGGCGCTGACCGACAGCCTGCTGCGCGATGTCGCCCGTGTGTTCAACACCAAGGGCCGTGCCTACATCTACATCGCGAATGGACACGGTGCCTGGGAAGCCACCCTCACCAACGTGCTCTCCAAGGGGGACAAGATCCTAGTCCTCGAGAGCGGGCGATTTGCCATAGGTTGGGGAGACAATGCCCGTCGCATGGGTGTCGACGTCGAAGTGCTGAAGGGCGGCATGCGCCGCGCCGTGCGACCGGCCGAAGTGGAGGCGCGCCTGAAGGCAGACAAGGGCGGCACCATCAAGGCCGTGCTGGTCGCCCAGATCGACACCGCCTCCGGCGTGGTGAACGACATCGCGGCCATCAGCCAGGCGATGCGCGCCGCGGGACACGACGCGCTCCTGATGGTCGATGCAGTGGCCTCGCTTGGCTGCATGCCCTTCGAGATGGACGCCTGGGGCGTGGATGTGGCCATGTCGGGCTCCCAGAAGGGCATGATGGCGCCTCCGGGCCTGGGTTTCGTCGTGGCGAACGACCGCGCGCGCGAGGTGCACAAGACTGCCGGCCTGCGCACCCCCTATTGGGACTGGACCGACCGCGAAGGCGATCTCCATTACCAGAAGTACGCCGGCACGCCCCCCGAGCATCTGCTGTTCGGCCTACGCCAGGCACTCGACATGCTCTTCGAAGAGGGCCTTGAGAACGTATTCCACCGCCACAGGCTTCTGGCGGAAGCGGTGCGCCGCGCCGTCGGCGTCTGGGCGGAAGGCCAGGCCATCGGCTTCAACATCATCGAGCCGTCCGAACGCAGCGACGCGATCACGGCTGTGCTGTTGAACAGCGGCCACGACCCGGAAGCCCTGCGCGCGTATTGCAATCAAAAATGCGGCGTGATTCTCGGCCACGGCATCGGCGAGCTTTCGGGCAAAGCCATCCGGATCGCTCACATGGGCCATGTCAACGCGCCCATGATACTGGGCACCCTGAGCGTGATCGAGGTGGGCCTCAACGCCCTCGGCATCCCGCACGGCAAGGGCGGCGCCCAAGCAGCTATCGACTGGCTGGGCGAACAGGTGAAGGCATAACCGCATTCGACGGCTGCGTTCACCTGCGACCTCGGGTTCAGAATTTGATGCTGAACCCGATCAGCGGGCCATGCAGCAACAGGTCGATCCCCCTCGTGTCGAGGCCGCTTCCGGTCGTGTAATTCGCTGCGAGGGCGCGATAGCCCAGCGTGGCGGCGAGCTGGTAGCCATCGAACTGCCAAGCATATGCGTAGGCCGCGACCGCCTGCCACGAAAACTGGCTGCCGAGGCCGAAGCCCCCGATATCGCCGCGGACGAATGCTGACTGGCTGGGCGTGAACTGGTGGCGCACCCGAATCCCGACCACCGGATCGACCCATTCGAGGTTGCCCGTCTTGGCGACAGCGATACCCCGCGATTGTTCGAAGCCCAGATTGTAGAGATTGGCCGTTATCACCGTATCGAGATTCGCCGAGACGGAATTGTTCCAATAGCGAAGGCCCAACAGAGCGTCGGCCGCGGTGAAGGAGCCCGGGCTGTGCGACCAGCGCGAGACCTCGTAGATGCCGCCCATCTCGACGATGGTCATCGTGTAGTTAAGCTGGGCATTGACGACGCCGTTGACGTTGAGGCCCGGTAAGGGATTGCGGTAGCGCGCTGCCGATTTCGAGAAGCCAAGGTTTGACCAGACCAGGTCGGCATAGAAACCCACTGGCCCCTTGTTTGCCTCGAAGTAGGCATTGAACGCGGCAATCGAGCTGCTGTTGTTGAGAATGTCGAAAAAGCCAGCGTTGACGTCGATTATCTGGCCCCGTGTGGTCGTGTTGCCGCTCACGCTCGTGAACCAGGCATAGGTGGCGGCATTGAACCGCCAACCGTCGCCCGGCGAGGCTTCCTGAGCCGCCGCAGGCCGCGCAACACTCGCCATCAGGGCGATGGTGATCGCGGCGACAGTGACGCCTCGGCATTTCCCATTCCAGGTCATTCGCGTTTCACTCCGCATCAAATGCAACTGCTTGTCTCTTCCTGGCAAGAATCCAGTAAGACAGCACGGCGATCAACATGATCAGACCGGCCATAACCAGCATCGTGACTCGATAGCTGCTGAGGTAGGCCGTCGTGCCGTTGGCAATGACCTCGTGCACCAGCTTCGCGTCGAACTTGTCGGTGTTTCCGGTCTGCACATATGATTGGAGGATTCCGATGGCCTGTGCCTGCTCACCCGGCGTTGCGCCGGCATGGTCGAGCCGCTGCCGCAGCAGCGGCGAGAACATGCCATAGATCAGCGACGAACTCAGCGCCAGCCCCAGCGCGAAGCCGAACTGACCGAATGCCGTGCGCGAGGAGCCGATAGCGCCGACGAGGGAAGGCGGCGGCTTGGCAACGAAGACGTTGGCGGCCGGTGCCTGCGTCAGCATCATCCCGATGCCTGCCACCACCAGCGGAACCACGAACACCAGGTAGGGCGTCTTCTCGCCCGCGAATGCCATTGCCGCCAAGGCCGCGGCCATGGCGACCAAGCCTCCCGGGATCATCAGCCGCATGGCGACGCCGCGCGCCACCAGGCTGCCTGCCCAGCTCGCCGCAACGATACAGGCCGCGATGAAGGGAAGCTGCCCCAGGCTCACCTCGAACGGCGTGTAGCGATAGACGTACTGCCACAGCAGCGAGAGTTGGATGGCGATGACGGCGTTTCCGATGTTGAATCCGATGCCCGCCAGAGCGCCAGCCAGAAGTTCCGGATCGGTGAAGGAGCGAATGGGAAAGGCCGGGCTCTCGCAGCGCCATTCCCACCAAGCAAAGGCTGCCAGACCGATGAGGCCCACCACCATCGGGATCAGCACCTTGAAACTGCCCCAGCCGGCCGAGGCCGCATTGCTGACGGCATAGAGCGCGCTGACCAACCCGATCGCGACCAGGACGAGGCCGACGACGTCGAGACGCCCAGCGGCCGGGTCTTTCGCCTCGGGCACCGCCTTCAGGCACCAGACCAGCGCCCCCACGCCGACTGCCGGCCCCAGCAGATACGCCGCTCGCCAGCTCACGCCTGCGAGATAACCGCCCAACACACACAGCACCACGATCCCAAGCGTCTGCAGGGCGAGCCATTTTGCGACTGCCCGTGCCAGCGCCGCGGGCTCCGGGGCCACGCTGCGCAGCAACGCGAACGACAGTCCGAACGAAGCTGCAAATCCGACACCTGAAAGGGCACGTCCAAGCACAAACAAGGTGGAGTTTGACGCCAGGGCCGTCACGAGCCCGCCGGCCAACGTCACCAGCAGCCCGAGCAGCATCACCCTCTTGCGGCCGATCCGATCGCCAAGGCTGCCCGTCGCCATGATGCTGGCGGCAATACAGAGCGTTCCGATGCTCGCGGCCAGCGACCGCTCCGCGCCGGTCATGTGCAGTGCATTGCCAGCGGCGACGACAGCGATGTTGTGGATCGCCGGATCGAGGTTCATGGGCAACGACGCGCCGACCAGCGCGAGCAGGGCCGACCCGCTGACCGCCTGTGCCCTTTCTTGCTCCGATACCCGCACTGCATCGCTCATGTCGTGGCTTCTCCTTGAAGCAACGTCCTCACAGTCTGCGGGACATCCACAATCGGGGTCGGTGCAAAGAGCGCTTCGAGGCCCTCAGGTTCAAGTTGATCGGCCAGACCGATGCAGACGATCACGCTGGCGTCGGATACCAAGGCATCCCGTGTTTCGCCGGGTTCTGGATCCAGGGACCAGCGGCGGCCGACCAGTTGCAGCACGAACCGGCGTTCGGGTGCTTCGGCAAGGCGCACGATCCCCTTGGCGCGCACCACCGCGGTGGGAAGTGTCGCGATCGCCATACGCAAAGCGTCTCCATCAAGCAACTGGCTGCGGACAAAGCTCCATGTCGCGAACTGCCGTGCGTGCTCGCCGTCGGGCTGCGGGCGAGACAGGGCAGCGTGGCCAACTGCACCGGAAAGCACGAGATCGGCGACCTGACCTGCCCTGAGCGCCGTAACGACGCGCGCGCCAGGCGTTTCGGCGGAAATCCATTCACGCACCTGCCGGGAGGCGTCGGCACCGATGAGGTCCGTCTTGCTGAGCACGATCACGTCGGCCGTCTCGAGCTGGTGCCGCACGAGATCACCGACATACTTGTCGTGCACGCGCGTGCGTACCGTCTCCGCGTCGGCCACCACGACGATGCCGTCGAGGAACAGACGGGGATGACTGGCGGCATAGTCGGCGATCCTGGCCGGATCGGCGACGCCGCTTGCTTCGATCACGATGTGCTCGGGGCCATTCGGCCGTTCGGCCAGGTCATGCAATGCGAGCGCGAGATTGTCGCCGATCGAGCAGCAGACGCAGCCGTTGGTCAGGCTGATGGTCTCGCCATCCCGGTTTGCAATCAGGGCCGCATCGATATTCACGCTTCCGAAGTCATTGACGACGACAGCGAGCCTGACGCCTTGCGGGTCCGCCAGCAGGCGGTTGAGCAAGGTCGTCTTCCCTGCCCCCAGGTAGCCGCCGATCACGGTGACGGGAATGTTCACCGGCTGTCAGCTCGCGACCGGAAACACGCGCCCGCCCAGGATGGTCGCAAGCACCGGGACGTCCTTAATGGCCATCGGTTCGACCGCCAGAGGATCGCCACCCAGGACGGTGAAATCGGCACGCTTGCCGACACGGATGCTGCCGATCTCGTGGTCACGATGGAGTAGCCAGGCGGCGTTGTACGTCATCATCCGTAGCCCTTCGTAGGCGGATACCCGCTCCTTGGGGCCTTGCACCCGCCCCGTCGTCGTGACGCGGTTCACGGCCGCCCACATCGTGAGTAGCGGGTCGACCGGGGACACCGGTGTATCGCTGTGTGCGGATACGATGAGCCCGAGGCGAAGCGCCGTCGCTGCCGGGTTCATGGCGGCGGCACGGAAGGCGCCGAACGTGTGGGTGCGGTGGAAATCGCCCCAGTAGTACATGTGGTTGGAGAACAGCGTGGCCGAGATGCCCAGCGCCGCCATGCGCCGCAACTGCGACTCATCCAGCAACTGGCCGTGGACGATGAAATGCCGATGATCGGCGCGCGGCTTCTCCGCCTGCGCAGCCGCCACCGCCTCAATGAAGGCTTCGGAAGCCTGATCGGCGTTGCAATGTGCGACGATCTGCATGCCGGCAGCGTGCATTGCAGATACGATCCGCATCAGCTCCTCCGGCGCGCGGTTCCACAGGCCGTTGGCTCCGGTGCGCAGATAGCCCGGCGCCCGCAGCCGGCCGGTGAAGCCCTGGTTCGAACCATCCACCAGGATCTTGATCCCCTGAAAGGCGAGCTTGTCGTTGCCCTTGTCCTTCAGAGAAGTCGCAGCCTCGATCATGTCCTCGACTTTGGGCACGGTGATGCCGTTGTTGTGCGCGACGATGCGCACCGGAAAATCCGGCGAGCCGGTAGCAGCAAGTGTCGCCTGCAGGAAAGCGGGCTCGAAGTACGTGCTGCCGCCGCCATCGACGATGGTCGTCGCTCCGCGTGCCTGGGCGACCTTGGCGAAATTGAAGAACTGCTCGGCGTCGGTGGAGGCGCCCACCAGGTCCGATGCCACCGCCTTGATCGCGGCCATCATCGCCGCCATTTCCTGCAACTCGCCGGTCGGAGCCCCGGAGGCATCGCGCAGGACGCCGGGGGCCTTGATGGCAGCATAGTTCGCCAACTCCAACGTCGCGGAATTGACATAGGCGAGGTGGCAGCTCGCGTGGAGAAGGAAGATCGGCCTGGTCTTCGACACCTGGTCGAGATCATGGCGCGTGATCGGGTCGACGAGGTCGTTCAGCGAGGGATCGACGCCCCAGCCGATGAGCGGTGTCTCAGGAGCGGAGATTGTGGCCTCGATCTCCTTCAGCCGCTTCACGAGAGCAGGGACGCTCTTGAGGGCCTGATGCAGTTTACCCGACGGATCGCGGCGATCGATCGGACCAACATACTCGGCCTTGGCCCAGAGAAGGCCATCCAGCAGATGCGCATGGCTCTCGATCAGGCCCGGCACGAGGATGCTGTCGCCGAAGCGATCATCCAGCGTGTAAGGCCCCCAGACGGCGCATTCGTCCAGCGTGCCGAGTTCGAGGATGATGCCGTCCCGCACCGCGACATGTGTGGCCTCTCCGACCGCCGGATCCATGGTGATGATCTTCTTGGCGCTGAAGATGGTGATCGGTCCTGGCATGGTCGTTTCTCTCCACGGAAAGGAAGTCAGCGGAATCGCGTCATTGCGGGATCGAAGGTCGACGGCACGACGAGCCTACGGATGCCCAACTCCGCAAATGCGAGTTGAGACAAGCCGCTCCACGGCAGCAGCGCCGATGCCGCGGCGCTACTAGACCTGACTGCTAACCCCACCATTGAACCGATGACAGCAGTCGGCCGTGGCCGACCGCTATCCATTTTGCGCAAAAAGCGACACGCCTGCGCCCGCTGTTCAGGAGGCGGTGCTGAAGGATGCTAGCCGCTGCGCGCGAGGCTTCTGGCGTACTTGTGGCGCGCCAATCCAGAGGCACGTGCCAGGGTGGTGCTGGGGCGCTCGCCGAAGGCCGATGCATAGACGGCTGCAAAGCGGCTGAGGTGCCAGAAGCCCAACTTGAAGGCGACCTCCGTCACGGTGGTTCCGTCTGCGGGCCGACGGAGCATGGCCCGAGCCCGCCACAGGCGGCGCCAGCGCAGATAGTCCTGAGGCGACCTGCCGGTTCGAAGCTGGACCACCGCTTCGAGCGAGCGCCGAGATGTCCCGCTCTTGCGGCTAAGCTCCAGCATATCGATCGGCTTGTCGCCCGCTTCCTCGATCGTGCGTTCGAAGCGCGCCATGATCCGGGTGTGCCGACCGACCGCTGCCCGGTCCGGCCGGAACGTGCCCGATTCGCCGAGCGCCATGATCGCCTCGAGCAGGGCGTTGCGCAGCGTCGTGCGCGTCGCCGACATTTCCAGGAGCTGCGGCTGGACGTTCAGTTCTGCCAGTACGGTCTGATTGAGCGCATTGAACCGCTGCCGCGCCGCGACCGAAGCAACGTGCCAGCGGCCTGCCCGCCGGGCATTGGACGGACCGAACGGCAGTTCCCCATCAGGCGCCTCGGCGAACAACGAGGACTCGAGGCCGAACGTCGCGACTTGCGCATCGCCGGCGCTGCGCATCGTCCCACCCTCGCCGGGCCGTACCATGACGACATCCTGGTCACCGACATCCCGACCATTGGCCGAGCAGCGCGGGCTCATGGCATGCCAGACGCTGAAATCCGGCACCCGCTCGTCCACGGTCAAAACGCTTGCCTGGTCAACCTCCAGGCGGCTGAGCACGACGCCATCCAGATGCAGGTGCCAGTACCGCCCTCCGAACGAGGGGCCGGAGTCAGCGATGCAGTGGAAGTTTGCGCCGGGAATGGCCCGCGCCAGTTCTTCCGAATTGTCGGTAACAGTTCGACGGTAGAAGTGCATGGTCGCCCGTCATTTTCCCACGCCGCAGACGTGGCAAAGTACGATTTCGCCGCGCTGCGCGCTACCGGGCCAGGGCCTTCGATCGTGGGAGGACGGCCGCTTCCTTGCACCTTGGCATGCTTGTTGCGTCATGAGGGAAACGCTTGGGGGGCTTTCTCATGATCAATCGTCGTCAGCTTTTCGTCGGTGCTGGATTGGCAGCTGGTGCTCTCGCTGCGCCGTCGATCCTGCGTGCCCAGACCCGCACGGTGAAAATGGGCGCCCTGCGCCTCGTGCACTCGATGCCGCCTTACTTCTACGAGAAGTTCGCCCCGGCCGGTCTCAAGATCGAAATCATCGTGTTCGACAGCCCGACCGACGGCAAGAACGCCGTGGTAACCAAGTCGGTCGACTTCGGCACCTTCGGCATCGCAGCGGCCATCCTGGGTGGCGCTGCCGGCGAGCCGGTCGTGGTGGTTGGTGCATTGTCCAACAAAGGCATGGGAATCATTTCCAAGGCCGGCTCGGACGTGAAGACCGTCAAGGACCTGAAGGGCAAGAAGGTCGGCATCTGGCCGGGCTCTACCCAGGAGGTCTTCGTCCTCGAGCGTCTGCGCATGGAGGGCCTGTCGATCAAAGACATCACGTCGGTGCGCGTGCCGTTCGGCGAGATGCCGGCGATGCTGGCGCGTGGCGACATCGACGCCTATGTCGGTGCGGAACCTGGCCCTGCTCTCTCGATCACGTCCGGTGTCGGCCAGCTCGTCGAGTACCCCTATGGCACGGCGATGGGCGGCCTCAACATGATCCTGGGGACGAATGACGAGACGGTCACCAAGGATCCGGACCTCGTGCGCGCCATGCTGAAGACCCATCGGCAGGCGGTGGAGTTCATGTCGGCCAACAAGCCGGCAGTTGTCGACATGACGGTCCAGAAGCTCGGCGCCAATCGCGCGGCGGTCGAACAGGCGCTGGGCGCCAACAATGTCGAGTATGTCTGGAAGCTCGACGACAAGGTCCAGGGACAGGTCAAAACCTATGCTCAGCATATGCTCGAATTGAAGCAGATCCGTGCGCTGCCCAAGTTCGAGACCTTCCTCAATCCGAAGTTCTCGAACGAAATCGCCGCCTGACGCCTCAGGCGCCATGTCGATCGCCCAAACAAGCCTCTCTCCCGCGGCAGCCTCTTCGGAGAGGCCGGCGCGCCGGCGCTCCTTGTGGACCGGCTTGAAGCCGACTGTGCTGGCGCTGATCGTGCCGGCCCTGCTCCTGGCCTTTTGGCAGGTGGCAACCACACTGCAATGGACGCGGTTGATTCCGACACCCTACGCCGTCGCCGAGTACATGGTCGATTTCGCCGTGGGCGGCATTTACGACGATGCCTACTCGGCTACCCTGCTCACGCACCTGCTTGCCTCGATGAGCCGCGTCTATGGCGGCTTCGCGCTCGCTGCGCTGTTCGCCCTCCCGATCGGACTGATGATCGGACGCATGCCGTGGGCGCGCATGCTGCTCGACCCGTTCCTGCAAGTCATGCGGCCGATCCCGGTGACCGCATGGTTGCCCCTCTCGATGATCCTGTTCGGCCTTGGTGCCAAGTCGGCCTTCGCACTCGTCTGCCTCGGTGCGTTCTACCCCATCCTGCTGAACACCGTGTTCGGGGTTAGGGCCGTCGATCCGAAGCTGTTCGAGGCTGCGTCGATGCTGGGCTGCCGTGGCAACGCCCAGTTCTACAAGGTCGTGCTGCCGGCTGCCGTGCCGTCCATCTTTACCGGGCTGCGGCTGGGCCTCGGCCTGGCCTGGTTTGTCATCGTGGTCGGCGAAATGACGGGCGTCCCTCAGGGGCTGGGGGCCGTCATCATGGATGGCCGCACGCTGTCACGCACCGAGCTGGTCATCTGCGGCATGATCGTCATCGGCTTGGCGGGCTACCTGTCGGATCGCATCGTCGTGGCGATCGGTAACCGCCTGCTGCGCTGGAGCCCCAATCACCATGGCTGAGTCCTCGACGCCCATCATCGAGATCAAGGGTGTGTCCAAGGTCTTCCAAATGCAGGATCAGGCCATCCATGCGCTGTCCGAGGCAAACCTGTCGATCGACAGAGGCGAGTTCGTTTGCCTGATCGGGGCGTCAGGTTGTGGCAAGTCGACGTTGCTCCGAATCATGGCCGGCTTCGAGCAGCCCTCGTCGGGCGATGCCCTGATGTGGGGACGCCCCATCGTCGCCCCTGATCCGACTCGCGGCATGGTCTTTCAGGATTACGCACTGTTTCCCTGGTTGAGCGTGCGCGACAATATCGGCTTCGGGCCAGCCGCACGGGGCCTGAGCAGCGGCGAGATCAAGCAGATCTCCGACAAGTTCATCGACCTGGTCGGCCTCGCCAAGTTCGCCAATGCCTATCCGCATCAGCTCTCGGGCGGCATGAAGCAGCGCGTGGCGATTGCCCGCGTGCTGGCCAACGATGCCGAGCTGGTGCTGATGGACGAGCCGTTCGGCGCCCTCGATGCCATGACGCGCGAGCGCCTGCAGGACGAGCTGCTCGACATCTGGGAGCGCACCAAGCTCACGGTCGTCTTCGTTACCCACGCGGTCGAGGAAGCGATCCTGCTTGCCAACAGGGTTGTGGTGATGACACCCGGCCCGGGCCGGATTGAAAGCGACAATTCCCTCGGCCTGCCCAGGCCGCGCGACGTTTCCAGTCCGGAATTCAACGACATCCGGCGTGTGCTGGGCGCCAAGCTGCACAGCCATCACGCGAAGAAAGCGGCATAGCAGCGCCTTCCATCAGGAAGTCCCCTAGCTGCGTGGCCGGTGCTGACCTGCCATCGCGGACGAGATCGCCGCCGCACGGTCGCGCAGGTCTTCGCCAAGCGCCTTGACGTCGGCCTTGCTCATCTGTGCGCCGAATCCAACGGCGCTGATGGCCATCAACGGCTTGGCCAGCGCATCGAGCACAACGGACGAAACCGTGGTCACGCCCCTGACGTAATGACTCTGGTCGACCGCGTAGCCACGCTTGCGCGTCTCTTGGACCTCGGCCAGGTAGGTATCGAAGGTTAGATCGTCTTCCCAGCGCAGCTTGGCGAAGCGCGAGCGCAGCTCCGACGTGGTCAACCCGGAGTGCGCGGCCATGCCCCGGCCCAGGGCCGCGATATACATCGGCAAGCGCTGGCCGATGCTCATATGGACGCGGATCGCCGCATCGTTGTCGGCGCGATCGACCAGCACCACGCGCTCGCCGCTCATCACGTGCCAAAGTGTGCAGGTCACGCCATGGTTCGTGGCCACCTCCCGCAGATGCGGCCGCACCATCGCGATGTAGCTCACTTCCTCCAGCGTCCCTTTGGCCAGTGCCAGCAGGCCAAGCCCCACCGAGTAAGTCTTGGTGGTGTCGTTGAACACCGCGAGGCCTTCGTGCACGAGCGTCTTGAGGAGATTGAAACAGGTGCTCGGGTTGAGTTCGAGGTCCCGGGCGATCCGGCTGACCCCGACAGGAGCCTGTGTCGCCACCAGATAGCGCAGCACGGCAAGGCCGCCGATCAGGGCGCCGACGAGCTTCTCCGGCGCCGGCTCTTCACTTGGCATGGCATTCGTTCTTGGCATCCAGATCGTCGCGCTACGTTTCAGGTGATGGGCTGCCACATTATTCTGTATCGGAAATGATCGCCATCCCTCCGAATGCAGAGCTGAACGATCCCCGCATCGTTATCGCCGGGCCAGACCGTCGAGATATTGGGCAATGCGCTCGCGCACACCTGGTGCATTGAAATTCTCCATCATCAGCGGCGCCACGGCCTCGAGCTGTTCGCACATGGTGCGCGTCGCCTGGCTCATGCTGCGAGCCCGCCGCATCCCCGCCAGCCCATAACGTCGCTCGATGTAGTACCCGACGCGTGCACGTCCCGCGTCAGCGAAGCCCGCCGTCGGCAACAGCTCGGTAACGATTCCCACTTCCCGCGCCTGGGTAGCGGTGAGCACGCCCGCCCCGAGGCACATCTGCGCCGCGATTGCCGGAGAAAGACG
>CALROF020000028.1:0-42904 GCA_943369775.1 Reyranella massiliensis 521 | reverse complement strand
AGGCGGCGCCGAACGCCATCACCGTCAGCGGATTGAACACGGTGATGAAGAAGCTCGAGGTCGCGTAGTGGAGATGCGTGGAGAGTTGGTGTTCCCGGTCGTCGGCCACAGGGTCGCCGACATTGCGCGGCCGGTGCCGCATCGTCGTCCATCCCATGATCACCAGCACGATGCCGCCAATGCCGAGCAACCAGGCTTCGTGTTCGGCGACAAACGTCTGAACGAACGACAGGCCGAAAGCCGCGACGGCGCCGAACACGGCATCGCCCAGGGCCGCACCGATCCCGGTCATGTAGCCCGCCACGGCGCCGACGGTGATGGAGCGGCGAATGCACAGGGCGGCGGCCGGTCCCACGGGTACGGCGATCAGAAAGCCGATGACCGCACCCTCGATGGCGATCCCGATCGGATTGAACACGAAGCCCGGAACCTGCATCGCCGCGCTACAGCTTTTCTGCCGTGAAAGAACGCGGCGGCGTGACCAGACGTTCCTGCGCGGCGACGAGCTGAAGCTCACGCTCGCCCATCGCCTGCGTGGCTTCGAGGACCGCAAAGATCGACGAGGCTGCCTTGCCCAGGGCATGGGCCACGTCGCTGCCGGCGATCCAGTGGGCGGTGAAGAGCGCTGCGACGGCATCGCCGGTACCGTTCGGGGCAATCTCGAAGCCGATCAGGGGCGTGGCCACGCGCCAGGCGGCGTCTCGGGTCACGGCGACCATCTCGATGGTGTCTGCCGGCGCGTCGGCGCGTCGCAGGCTCGTGATGAGGGCGAGCTTCGGGCCCCCGTCCGCGCCACCGAGCAGCGTCTGCGCTGCGGACAGCGCTTCAGTCATGGTCGAAATCCGGCGTCCGGTCAGATGTTCGAGTTCGAAATGGTTCGGCGTTACGAGGTCGGCGGCGGGAATTGCACGCTCTCGGAAGAAAGCATCGATCCCGGGTTTCACATAGATGCCGGTGTCGATATCCCCCAGCACCGGGTCGCAGCACCAGAGGGCGCGCGGGTTGGCAGCCCGCACACGCCGTGCGGTATCGAGGATCACGTTGGCGAGGGCTGCATCTCCGACATAGCCGGTGAGCAATCCGTCGCAGCGTGCAAACTGGCCCAGCGCCTCGATGCCCTGGACGATTTCTCCAACCTGTTCGGCCGAAGCGGCGCGGCCACGCCAGGCGCCGTAGCCGGTGTGGTTGGAAAACTCGACCGTGTTCACCGCCCAGACCTCGTGGCCCAATCGTTGCAGGGGAAAGGTTGCTGCCCGATTGCCGACGTAGCCGTAGGCAACATGGCTCTGGAGCGAGAGGAAGCGCATGGCCGAGAGCCACCTTGCCACAAGGAGGTCCGCCATTATAGTCCGCCGCGTTTTCGCCGAGGATCGTTGGGAGCCCTGACATGTCGAAATCCGTTCGTCCGCGCCGCAGCGTCCTTTACATGCCGGGTGCCAATACGCGTGCGCTGGAGAAAGCGCGGACGCTGCCGGCCGATGCGCTGATCTTCGATCTCGAGGACGCGGTGGCGCCCGATGCCAAGGAAGCGGCGCGCGCCAACGTCGTGGCCGCAGCGCAGAGCAAGGGCTACGGCAAGCGCGAGATCGTGATTCGTTGCAACGGGCTTTCCACGCCATGGGGCAAGGCCGATATCGCGGCCATCGCCAAGTCGGGCGCAGACGCAGTGCTGGTGCCGAAGGTCGAAAGTGCGGCCGAGGTGGCCAGCGTGGTTGCCCAGCTCGATGCTGCGGGCGCGCCGAAGGCGATGGCGGTGTGGGCGATGATGGAGACGCCGAAGGGCATCCTGCGCGCCGACGAGGTGGCGGGATCGCATCCGCGGCTCACCCTGTTCGTCATGGGCACCAACGATCTGGTGAAGGATATGCGCGCGCGTCACACGCCGATGCGCCTGCCGATGGTGACGGCGCTGGGGCTCGGCATGCTGGCCGCCCGTGCACATGGGCTGACGATCCTCGACGGAGTCTATAATGACATTCAGGACGCCGAAGGTTTCCGCGCGGTCTGCCAGCAGGGGCTGGAGATGGGCTTCGACGGCAAGACGCTGATCCATCCCAGCCAGGTCGAACCCTGCAACGAGGTGTTCGCGCCGTCGGCAGCCGAGCTCGAAATGGCCGGCAAGATCGTCACCGCGTTCAAGGCGGCCCAGGCCGAGGGCAAGGGCGTGGTCACGGTCGATGGACGCATGATCGAGAACCTTCACGTCGAGCAGGCCGAGCGCGCGCTGGCGCTTGCCACGGCGATCAAGGAGCTGCAGGCGGCATGAGCAAGGCAAAGACCAAGAGCGAAGCGGTCGCTGGAAACTTCTTCGAGGATTTCCGCGTCGGCCAGGAGATCCGCCACGCCACGCCGCGCACGATGACGGAAGCGGATGCGGCGCTGAACGTCGCGCTCTACGGCTCGCGCTTCGCCATCAACTCGTCGGACGAATTCGCCCGCGCCCTTGGATTGCCGCGTGCGCCGCTCGACGATCTGGCGGTGTTCCATGTCGTGATCGGCAAGACCGTGCCCGACATCTCGCTGAACGCCGTCGCCAACCTGGGATATGCCGAGTTTCGTTGGGGTGTGCCGGTCTATCCGGGCGACACGCTCTCGGCACACTCGACCGTGCTGGGCCTGCGCGAGAATTCCAACCGCGCCAGCGGCGTCGTGTGGGTGCGTTCGACCGGCGTCAACCAGCGCGGCGAGATGGTGCTCGACTATGTGCGCTGGGTGATGGTGCACAAGCGCGATCCCGCCGCTGCGGTGCCGGAGACCGTCGTGCCGAAGACAGCGCCCTCGGTCGCGCCGGCCGATCTCATCGTGCCGGCGGGTCTGTCGCTCAAGGGCTACGACGATGTCGCGGCCGGATCGTCCTATCGCTGGGAGGACTACGAGGTTGGCGAACGCATCGACCATGTGAGCGGCATTACCCTCGAAGACTCCGACCATATGTTCTCGACGCGGCTCTATCAGAACACCGCGCGGGTGCATTTCGACGCCTTCGCCGGCAAGAGCACGCGCTTTGGGCGGCGGCTCGCCTATGGCGGTCATGTGATCTCCCTGGCGCGGGCGCTGTCGTTCAACGGCCTGGCCAACGGCTTCCGCGTCGCCGCCATCAACGCCGGCAGCCATGTCGCGCCGACCTTCGGCGGCGACACGATCTATGCCTGGTCGGAGGTGCTGGAGAAGGCGCCTCTGCCGGGTCATCCCGATCTTGGCGCGTTGCGAATGAGAAGCATTGCGGCCAAGGATTGCCCGTGCAGTTCGTGGCCGGGCAAGGGAGCGGATGGCAAGTACCACCCCGCCGTGGTGCTCGATCTCGACTATTGGCTGCTGATGCCGCGGCGTACTGCGTAAACGCCGTTCGGTAGACGGATTTTCACTGCAGAATCCAAGGCTTAACCAGCCTGCAAAGCCGACATTCGTTGACTTGAAGCGGTTGCGCGCTACAAAAGCGCAGCCGCTTCAAGGCATTTGAGGTTTCAACGCGATGAGCGTCGCCAATCGGCCAGTACACCGGCCGCTTTCTCCGCATCTGCAGGTCTACAAGCCGCAGCTCACGTCCATGCTTTCCATCCTGCACCGCGCCACGGGCATCGCGCTCTCGGTCGGTGCACTGTATCTCGCGATCTGGGTGATCTGCGCCGCCGGTGGCCCGCGCTTCTACGATGCGTTCCAGAGCTTCAACAGCTCGATCGTCGGCCGCATCTTCCTCGGTGGCTGGCTGTATTGCGTCTTCTATCACCTGTTCAACGGCATCCGGCATCTCTTCTGGGATGCGGGTTACGGCTTCGAGATCAAGGACGCCTATCGCAGCGGCTGGCTGGTCGTCGTGGCGTCGCTGGTCGCGACCGCGGTGTCGTGGATCATCGGCCTGCGGCTGATCTGAGGAGATCGAATATGAGCGACCTCAGAACCCCTCTATCCCGCGCCCGCGGTCTCGGCTCCGCCAAGGATGGCCTGCATCACTGGTGGGCGCAGCGCCTCACCGCCGTCGCGCTCATCCCGCTCGTCGTCTGGTTCGCTGTCTCGCTCGTGATGCTGAGCGGCGCCGACCAGGCCGCGGCCCGTGCCTGGATCGGTTCGCCGGTCGTCATGGTGCTGTTGATCCTGACGATCGTCATCGGCCTGCACCATGCCCAGCTCGGCATGCAGGTCGTGATCGAGGATTATGTCCATAGCGAGGGGCTGAAGCTGGCGATGATCATCGCCATCAGGTTTGTCGCAGTGTTCTTCGGGCTGGCTGCAACGGTGGCCATCCTGCGTATCGGATTCGGAGGCTGAACATGGCCGAGGCAAGCAGCGGCAAGAGCAACGGCACCGAAGCGGGTACCTTCAACATCGGCGGCAACGCCTACAAGGTCATCGATCACGAGTACGACGTGGTCGTGGTCGGTGCGGGCGGTTCCGGCCTGCGCGCCACCTTCGGCATGGCCAACAAGGGTTTCAAGACGGCCTGCATCACCAAGGTGTTCCCGACCCGCAGCCACACCGTGGCGGCGCAGGGCGGCATCTCGGCGGCGCTCGGCAACATGGGTCCGGACGATTGGCGCTGGCACATGTACGACACGGTCAAGGGCTCCGATTGGCTCGGCGACCAGGACTCCATCGAATATATGTGCCGTGACGGCATCCCGGCGATCATCGAGCTCGAGCATTTCGGCGTGCCGTTCAGCCGTACACCCGAAGGCAAGATCTACCAGCGCCCGTTCGGCGGCATGACAACGGAGTTCGGCAAGGGCATTGCTCACCGCACCTGCGCCGCCGCCGACCGTACCGGCCACGCCATCCTGCACACGCTCTACCAGCAGTCGCTCCGGAACAACGCCGAGTTCTTCATCGAGTATTTCGCGCTCGACCTGATCATGGACGAAGGCGTCTGCCGCGGCGTCATGGCGTGGAACCTCGACGACGGCACGATCCATCGCTTCCGCGCCCATCGCGTGGTGTTGGCGACCGGTGGCTATGGCCGCGTCTACGCGACTGCCACCTCGGCCCACACCTGCACCGGCGACGGCGGTGCCATGGCGCTGCGCGCCGGCCTGCCGCTGCAGGACCTGGAGTTCGTGCAGTTCCATCCGACCGGCATCTACGGCGCGGGCTGCCTGATCACCGAAGGCGTGCGCGGCGAAGGTGGCTACGTCACCAACAGCAGCGGCGAGCGCTTCATGGAGCGCTATGCGCCGTCGGCCAAGGATCTCGCCTCGCGCGACGTCGTCAGCCGTTCGATGACCATCGAGATCCGCGAAGGCCGCGGCTGCGGGCCCAACAAGGATTACATCGAGCTGCACGTCGAGCATCTCGATCCGAAGATCATCCACGAACGCCTGCCGGGCATCGCCGAGACCGCGCGCATCTTCGCCGGCGTCGATGTCACCCGCCAGCCGATCCCGATCCTGCCGACCTGCCACTACAACATGGGCGGCATCCCGGCGAACTATCACTGCGAAGTCATGACCGTGAAGAACGGTGATCCGAATACCGTCGTGCAGGGCCTGATGGCGCTGGGCGAAGCGGCGTCGATCGGCGTGCACGGCGCCAACCGTCTCGGCTCCAACTCGCTGCTCGAGCTGGTCGTGTTCGGTCGCTCCGCTGCCAACCGCGTCGCCGAGCTGATGAAGCCCGGCGAGCCGCACAAGGACATGCGCAATGCCGGCGAGGAGGCGATTGCCCGCCTCGACAAGGCACGCCACGCCACGGGCAGCACAGGTACGGCGCAGCTCCGCGCCAACATGCAGAAGACCATGCAGAACGATTGCGCGGTGTTCCGTACGACCAAGAGCCTGGCCGAAGGTTGCCAGAACATGGACAAGGTGTTCGCCGGCAAGGACGACATCCGCGTCAAGGATCGCTCGATGATCTGGAACTCCGATCTCATGGAGACCTTGGAGTTCGAGAACCTGATCCTCCAGGCGCAAGGCACGATCTATTCCGCCGCCAACCGGCAGGAGAGCCGGGGTGCGCATGCGCACGAGGATTTCCCCGAGCGCAACGACAAGGACTGGCTGAAGCACACGGTCGTGTGGGTCGACGAGAAGACGGGCAAGACCCGGATCGACTACCGCCCGGTCAACCTGCAGCCGATGAGCAACGACGTTCAGTCGTTCCCGCCCAAAGCGCGCGTCTACTGAGTTCGAGAGGAAGAAATGGCTGAGTTCGCTCTTCCCGCCAATTCCAAGATCGGAGTTGGCGAGACGTACAAGGCGGCTGCGGGCGTCAAGAACATCAAGACGTTCAAGGTTTATCGCTGGACGCCCGACGACGGAAAGAACCCGTCGGTCGACACCTACGAAGTCGACATGGACAGCTGCGGCCCGATGATTCTGGACGCGCTGATCAAGATCAAGAACGAGATCGACAGCTCGCTCACCTTCCGCCGCTCCTGCCGCGAAGGCGTGTGCGGGTCGTGCGCGATGAACATCGACGGCACCAACACGCTGGCCTGCACCAAGTACATTTCCGAGGTGAAGGGCGACATCAAGATCTACCCGCTGCCGCACATGCCGGTGGTGCGCGATCTGGTGCCCGACCTCAACGTGCCCTACGCCCAGCTTGCCTCGATCGAGCCGTGGCTGAAGTCGACGACCCAGCCGCCGACCCGCGAGCGGCTGCAGTCGCCGGAGGAGCGCGCCAAGCTCGACGGCCTGTGGGAGTGCATCCTGTGCTTCTGCTGCTCGACCTCGTGCCCCAGCTACTGGTGGAACGGCGAGCGCTATCTCGGCCCGGCCATCCTGCTGCAGGCCTATCGCTGGATCGCCGACAGCCGCGACGAAGCCAAGGGTGAGCGCCTCGACCAGCTCGAGGACCCGTTCCGGCTCTACCGTTGCCATACGATCATGAACTGCACCAAGACCTGCCCGAAGCACTTGAATCCGGCGAAGGCGATTGCCGAGATCAAGAAGCTGATGGTCGAACGGACGGTCTAAGAAGCACCGTCTCTTGCCATCGCTGGGGGATCGGCCCCAGCGATGTGCCTGTGGCTTCAATAAGTTCCCGCTGATCCAAGCGTAGACGTCCCGATCGCGCCGTTGCATCGATCTTGACTCGGTCGGTCGACCGAATTATATCGCTCATATATCGGTCGGTCGACCGAATTAGACCAGGAGGCAAGCATGGGCGGTATTGCTTCGGCTCTCTACGGCGCGGTCGTTTACCTCTTCTTCCTCGGCACTTTCCTCTACGCCATCGCCTTCGTCGGCAATCTGCCGGTTCCCAAGACCATCGACAGCGGATCGGCGGGGCCTCTGGGCGAAGCGCTGATAATCAACGTCCTGCTGCTCGGGCTCTTCGCCGGCCAGCACAGCGTGATGGCCCGGCCCGGCTTCAAGCGCTGGTGGACTCAGTTCGTGCCGCCTCCCGTCGAGCGCACGACCTACGTGTTGCTGGCGAGCCTCGCGCTGGCGCTGCTCTACTGGCAATGGCGGCCGATGCCCGAGCTCGTATGGTCGGTCACGAACCCGGTCGGCGTGATTGCCCTGTCTGCCCTGTTCTGGCTGGGTTGGGGTCTGGTGCTGCTCAGCACTTTCCTGATCAATCACTTCGAACTGTTCGGCTTGCGGCAGGTCTATGCCCGCCTGCGTGGCACGAGCATACCTGGGCCGATCTTCAGGACACCGTTCCTCTACAAGAACGTGCGACATCCAATCTATCTCGGCTTCCTGCTGGCCTTCTGGGCGACGCCGGTGATGACGCAAGGCCATCTGCTGTTTGCCGTGGCGACGACAGGCTACATCTTGATCGGGATCTATCTTGAGGAACGCGACCTCGTCGCCTTGTTCGGCGATCAGTACCGCCGCTACCGTGAGCAGGTATCGATGCTCCTCCCCCTGCCGCGCAAGAGGCCTTGATGAAGCTGAAGCAGACGACGGCGAAGAAGGCCGAGACTGACATCTCGCTGCTCGAGGCGGCCAGGCAGGTGCTGCACGAAAAGGGCTATGCCAGCTTGTCGACACGGGACGTCGCGTCGGTTGCCGGCGTGCCGCTCAGCCAGATCCACTATCACTTCGGGTCCAAGCAGGGCCTCGTGCTGGCGCTGTTCGGGTATCTCAATACGCAACTACTCGATCGCCAGAACGCCTTGTTCGACGACCCCTCGCTCAAGCTGTCGGAGCAATGGGATCGGGCATGCGACTATCTCGAGGACGACATTGCCTCTGGCTATGTGCGCGTCCTGCAGGAGATGATTGCGGCAAGTTGGGCCGATCCGGCGGTCGCCGAGGTCGTCCGCGCCGGTTTGATGGGCTGGATAGATCTGATCGGCGACGCTGCACGCAGAGCCAAGGCCGAGTTCGGAACTCTCGGTCCGTTCTCGCCCGAGGAATTCGCAGCCCTCGTCGCCAACGCGTTCATCGGCGCCGAAAGCCTTTATCTGCTCGGCGTCGAGAAGAAGGGTTCGCCGGCCCGCCTGGGCCTTCGCCGTGTCGGCGATCTGATCCGCGCTCTGGAAGCACGAACATCGTGAGGTGATGCAATGCGCGCCAGGCTGCCCGACGAGACCGGAGTCGTCGTGCGAGACGGCGTGCGGATCGCGTACGAAGTTTACGGATCGGGGCCGGAAACCCTGGTCTTCGTGCCGCCCTGGAGCATCGTCCACTCCCGTGTCTACAAGGCGCAGCTTCCCTATTTCAGCACGCGCTACCGCTGCATCACCTACGACGGCCGCGGCAACGGCAAGTCCGACCGGCCGCAGGACGTGGCAGCCTACAGTCTGGAGAACTACGCCGCCGACACGCTTGCCGTCATGGGTGCCACCGCCACGGCCAGCGCAATTCTGGTCGGGCTCTCCTTCGGTGGCATGCTCGCTTGCGTTCTTGCGGCTCATCATCCCGAACGGGTGAAGGCGGCGGTGCTGGTGGGCACGTCGGCCAGCATCGGCCCGAACAACCCCGGCGCGACAATCGAGAACTTTCATGCCGGAAGCAAACCGTCTCCCGAGGGTTGGGAGAAATACAATCGCGCCCACTGGCTGTCGTCGTACCCCGACTTCGCCGACTTTTTCGTTCGCAATATCTTCTCCGAACCTCACTCGACCAAGCAGATCGAGGATGCGGTCGGCTGGGCCTGCGAGACCACCGGCGAGGTGCTCGCCAAGACGGTGGAAGCCCGCCCGATCATGCCGGCCTTCGACATCAGCGAGGCGATGTATCGCAACATCCGCTGTCCGGTCCTGATGATCCACGGCGACGACGACCACATTCAACCCTACGCCCGCGCGCAGGCCGTGGCTTCGGTGACCGGCGCGGAGTTCGTGACCATCCCGGGCGGCGGCCACAATCCGCTCGGCCGTATTCCGGCGAAAGCCAACATCCTCATTGCCGATTTTCTGAACCGCCGGCTTCCTACCGCCACGTCGACGTGGAAGGCGGCCCAGCCTCGTCGCGGCAAGAAAGTGCTCTATCTCTCCTCGCCGATCGGCCTGGGGCATGGAAGGCGCGACATCGCTGTCGCACGGCAGTTGCGGTTGTTGCACCCCGGCCTGCAGGTCGACTGGCTGGCGCAGGATCCCGTCTCGCGCCTGCTCGACGCCGTGGGCGAACGCCTCCATCCCCTGAGCTCCCGACTGGTTAGTGAATCGCAGCACATCGAGCTGGAAGCGGGCGAGCATGACCTGCACTGCTTCCAGGCGTTGCGACGCATGGACGAGGTCCTGATTGCCAACTTCATGACCTTCCAGGAGGCCATCGACGAGGGCGGCTACGATCTGGTGATCGCCGATGAAGCCTGGGACGTCGACCACTACTGGCACGAACACCCCGAGCTCAAGAAGGCGAGGCTCGCCTGGTTCACCGACTTCGTGGGCTTCGTGCCGATGCCGGCGGGCGGCACGGCGGAGGCATTCCTCGCGGCCGACTACAACGCCGAGATGATCGCGCATGTCGAAGGCTGCCCCGGCGTGCGCGACCGCGCGATCTTTGTTGGCGGTCCCGCCGACATCCTGCCGCGATCCTTCGGCCGGGACCTGCCGGAGATGGCGGACTGGATTCCCCGCCATTTCGACTTCTCCGGCTACATCATGGGCGAACATCCCGAAGCCTGGGGCAGTCGCGCGGAGCTGCGCCAGAGGCTGGGCTACCGTCCCGACGAACGCATCTGCATCGTCACGGTCGGCGGTTCCAGCGTCGGCCTCCCGTTGATCCGCCGGATCTTGCAGAGCTATCCCATCGTCCGGCGTGGCTTGCCGGAGCTGCGCATGATCGTGGTGACGGGGCCCCGCATCGATCCGCGTTCGCTCATCGTGCCGTCGGGTGTCGAGGTGCGCGCGTTCGTGCCCGATCTCGACCGCCATCTTGCGGCTTGCGATTTGGCGCTTGTCCAGGGCGGCCTCACGACCTGCATGGAATTGACGGCAGCCGGAACGCCGTTCGTCTACTTCCCGCTCAAGAACCATTTCGAGCAGAGCTTTCACGTCGCCCATCGCCTCGATCGCTATGGAGCCGGTCGGCGGATGGAGTACGAGACGGCGACGCCCGAAGCGATCGCCGACGCGATGATCAGCGTGTTGCGGTCACCCATCGTCTTTGCGCCCGTGGAAAGCGATGGCGCCCAGCGGGCAGCCCGCATGATCGCCGAACTCCTCTAATCATGGGGACAGCTCCTCGTTGCCAACCCTGTCGGCCGCTGCGAGAAAGCGAGTACGGACAAGTGGTGGTAATGACCCGGCGTGGCTTTTGCTACGTTGGCGTCGGGCACGGAGAAGGGGGCCAATAATGTTTACGAAATCCATCGCCGCAGTTGCGGCAGTCGCCGGTGTTGCCATGGCGGCACCATTGCCGGCTTTGGCCGGCCAGACTTTCGATGCCGTCAAAGCCAAGGGCTTCGTCCAGTGCGCGGTTAATACCGGCCTGGCCGGCTTCTCCTTCGCCGACAGCCAGGGCAAGTGGACCGGCCTCGACGTCGATCTCTGCAAGGCGATTGCCGCCGCGCTGTTCGGCGACGCCGAGAAGGTGAAGTTCACGCCGACCACCGCCCAGCAGCGCTTCGTCGCCCTGCAGTCGGGCGAGGTCGACGTCATCACCCGCAACGCCACGCAAACGCTGCTGCGCGACACCTCGCTCGGCTTCAACATCGCCGGCGTCAATTTCTACGACGGCCAGGGCTTCATCGTGCCGGCCAAGAGCGGCATCAAGAGCGCCAAGGAGCTGAACGGCGCCACGATCTGCGTGCAGCCAGGCACCACGACCGAGCTCAACCTCGCGGACTATTTCCGCAAGAGTAAGATGACCTTCAAGCCGGTGCTGATCGAGAAGCTCGACGAGCTGCTGCAGGCTTATGCCGCCGGCCGCTGCGACGCCTATACGACTGACGCCTCGGGCCTCGCCGCCGTTCGCGCTGGCCAGCTCGCCGGCAAAGGCGAGCACACGATCCTGCCCGAGCGCCTCTCCAAGGAGCCTCTGGGACCGATCGTTCGCCATGGCGACGACCAGTGGTTCGACCTCGTGAAGTGGACCCTGATGGGCATGATCGAGGCCGAGGAGATGGGCATCACGTCCAAGAACGTCGACGAAATGCTGAAGAGCGAGGACCCTGCGATCAAGCGCTTCCTCGGCGTTACGCCGGGCTTCGGCAAGGCCGTCGGCGTCGACGAGAAGTGGATGTACAACGTCATCAAGCAGGTCGGGAACTACGGCGAGAGCTACGATCGCCATGTCGGTCCGGCCACGCCGCTGAAGCTGGAGCGTGGCCAGAACGCGCTGTGGACCAACGGCGGCCTGATGTACGCCATCCCGTTCCGCTGAAATCAGTCCTCTCGGTCGAACCGCATCTTCTTGATGCGGCCGGTCGAGACTTCGAGAGCCGTGATCTTGCCTTTGCGATCACGGACGATGTGGGCGAGCTGGGTGACGTTGATCCAGCTCCCGGCCGGGCTCGCGACCTCGACCGTATCGTCGTCGATCCCCTGGACCGTCCATGGTGCGCCGCCTGCGATCAGCGGGCCGCTGACGATCATTTCCCAAACATCGCCCTTGCGTTCGATCCGCCAGATGGCGCCGCTATCTGCCGACACATAGGTGCCGGCGAGCGCTGCTGGTGCGGCCTTGCGGCGCCCCAGCTTGGTGAAGGTCATCACGCGGCCGGCGCCGAGATCGACCCGCACGGAGCCTTTGGCGCCCGGCTTCAGGGCGAACTCGAAGGAGCCGCGCTCGGCGGCCAGCCATCCGTCGGCACGCCGGCCGAGCACGAAGGGCAAGCCATTCTGCGTGACCGTGGCCTCGCCGTTCTGCCAGGCCAGATCGAACATCGACGGTTCCTGAGCGCTAAACCATGTGCCGGCCAACGGCTTGATCTCGGCCTCCGTGATCGGCGCCGGAGCGGCCTTCAGCTTCTTGTTGTTCTCCAGCGCCAGGGTGGCGATGGCGCGCGCCTGCCGCCATGGGTCGATGCTGCCAAGATTGGCGATCACCACGACGGTGAGGCCGGCATCGGGCACGCGCAGGAATTCGGTGCGGAAGCCCGGCCACAGGCCGCCATGCCCGATCGTGGTGAGGCCGCGCAGGTCGTCGGCCTGCACGCCACGGCGATACTTGTTGGTGTGCTTGCCGGTGAGCGGCGACACCGCGGCAAGCTGCGACGGCAGAGCCTTGGGTGCGAGCGTCGGGTGATCGAAGTGCCGGCTCCAGATCAGCAGGTCCTCTACCGTGGAGGTGAGGCCCCCTTCGCCGCCCTGCGGGTAGGCATGCGCGGCACGGCGAAAACCATTCGTGGCATCGCCCAGATAGCCGGTGGCGAGTCCGGGGATCACGGCATCGATCCCGGCGGCCAGCTGGGTGGAACTCATGCCCAGCGGCTTGAAGATTCGCTCCGCCAGGAAGTCGCCCAGCTTCATCTTCGACAACCGCTCGACGATCAGGCCGAGCAGCAGGAAGTTCGTGTTGCTGTAGAGGAAGCGGCTGTTCGGCATGAAGTTGAGATGCCGGTTGCGCACGCAGGCTGTGTAGAGATCCTCGGGCCGTGCCGGCTTGTCGAGACCATGGCCACCGAGCCGCAGCAGTTCGAGGAAATCGGGCAGGCCGCTGCAATTGCGCATCATCTGGTCGATGGTCACCGGCAGCGGTGCCAGTTCGCGCAGATACTTGTGCGGCGGGGCCTTGAGGTCGAGCTTGCCCTCGGCCGCCAGCATCAGCGCCGCAGATACCGTGAACTGCTTGCTGACCGAGGCGATGCGGAAGCGGGTCGCGGGCGCGATCGGTACGCCGAGTTCGATGCTCGCCAGGCCATAGCCCTTGCTGAGCACGACCTCGCCGCCCTGCATGACGGCGACGACGGCGCCGGGTGAACCGGGCGCGGTGTAACGGGCGAACAGCGCATCGACGCGGCGTTCGAGTGCAATGGAACCAATCGATTTCGACATGTGACGCAGTCAATCGAAGCAACTCGCGCTTGTAAAGGCGAGGCGTTAGGGTCGATCGAAATGTTGGAGGGAATGATCGCGATGAGCCGCCAGTTCGTGAAGATCGAGAAGGGTCTGGGCCCGCAGGGCCGCATAGCGGTCGTGCGTTTTGACCGCGGCGACAACATCAATGCCATGAGCCAGCAGGCGATGCGCGAGCTGCGCGATGTGCCGCGCGACTTCGAGGACGATCTCGAAACGTCGGTCGTGATCCTGACCGGCTCTGCCAAGGCTTTCTGCGCCGGCTTCGATCTCAAGGACCCCGAAGGACGCGCGCGCGATACGTTGTCGGTCGGAGAGCGCATTCACAAGCAGCGGCTCGGTCCCAAGATGTGTCGGGCCTGGCAGGAGATGGACCAGGTCACTATCGCGGCCATCGAAGGCCATTGCGTTGGCGGCGGTGCTGCGCTGGTCGTGTCGCTCGACTTTCGCACCTGTGGCCGCTCCGCCCATTTCCGCATTCCCGAGATCGAGCTCGGGATGAACATGAGCTGGGGTTCGATCCCGCGCATGCTCGCGCTGATGGGCCCGGCCCGCACCAAGCAGGCCGTGATCCTGGCCTCCGACCGGATCGGCGCGGCCGATGCACTGGACTGGGGCCTGGTCGAGAAAGTCGTCGACGACGGGCAGGCACTCGCCGCCTCGATGGAGTTTGCCGAACGCATCGCGCGCCAGCCGCCGATTCCCGTGCGCATGACCAAGAGCACGGTCAACCGGCTCGCCCACGCGCTCGACGATCTCGGGTCTCACATGGATGCCGATCAGAATATCCTGACGGGCCTGACCGAAGACTATGTCGAGGGCACCTCGGCCTTCCGCGAGAAGCGCAAGCCGGTCTTCAAGGGCAGATAGCGAAGAGCACCGCCCTCAGGGCTGGCGCAGTGACACCTGGCCGATCGAGTGGTCGGCGCGCTTGCGCAGGATCACGTCGGCGCGTTCGCGCGTCGGCAGGATATTCTCGCGCAGGTTCACCTCGTTGATCTCCGCCCAGAGGCGGCGGCCGACTTCGCGTGTCTCTTCCGGCGAGAGATCCTTGTAGTGATGGAAGTAGGAGGCCGGTTTCTGGAAGGCGGTGCGCTGAAGGAACTGGAAGCGAGCGAGATACCAAGTCTGGAGGTCGGCGATCTCGGCATCGAGGTAGATCGAAAAGTCGAAGAAGTCGGACAGGATGACCGAAGCCGGCCGGCCGCCGGCAAGGCCAGGCTGCAGGACGTTCAGGCCCTCGAAGATCAGCACGTCGGGCCGGCGCACGGTCTGCCACTCGTTCGGCACGATATCGTAGGTCTGGAACGAATAGACAGGTGCACGCACTTCCGCGTGGCCGGCCTTCACGTCGGCCAGGAACTGCACCATCTCGCGAGTGTTGTAGCTTTCCGGGAAACCTTTGCGCCGCATCAGCTTCTCTTCTTCGAGCTGGCGGTTGGGATGCAGGAAGCCGTCGGTCGTGACGAGATCGACCCTTGGATGATCGGGCCACTGCGCCATCAGCGCCCGCAGGACGCGCGCGAAGGTGCTCTTGCCCACGGCTACGCTGCCGGCAATGGCGATGACATAGGTGCGCGAGCCGACCGGCTTGCCGAGAAAAGTGTCGGCTACGCTGCTCAGGTTCCGCGCGGCGCGCACATGCAGATTGAGCAGGCGCGTCAGCGGCAGGTAGATATCGGCGATCTCCTCGAGAGAAACGCTGTCGTTGATGCCGCGCAGCGCGCTCAGTTCGTCGAGCGAGAGCGTGAGGGGCGTGTGGGCGCGCAGCGACGCCCATTCGTCGCGGGCGAATTCCCGATAGGTATCTGATCGCATGATTTAGAGTTTGCGGCCCGGAAGCTTGTCGAGGATGGCCTGGCGCTCGGGATCCTCGAGCATCGCCCAGCGGCCGATCTCCTCGATCGTGCGCTTGCAGCCGATGCAGAAGCCGCTCTTCTGATCCAGTTTGCAGATGCCGATGCAGGGCGACATCACTCGCCGGGTCATCGATGAGGTCGGCGCGGGCATGGCGTCGTCAGGGCTTCTTGCCGAGCTCCGCGAGCTGGGCCTGCAACTCGTCGAGCTTGCGCTTCAGGTCGTCGATTGCCGTGTCGTTGGCCGGTGTCGCTGGATCGGCCTTCGGCGGCTCCTGCCCGTTGGCGCCCGCCGGCGGCCTCGGCATCGCCTGGCCATTGGGGCCCGTGCCGAACGGGTTGAACATTCGCATGGCTTGCTCGAACATCGCCATGTTCTGCTTGCCCATCGACTCGAACTGCTGGAACGGGTTGAAGCCGAAGGCGTTCTGCATGTAATGCCGCATCTGCTCCTGATTGCGGGCGAACTGCGTCATCGACATTTCGAGATACTGCGGCACGACTCCCTGCAGGCTGTCGCCGTAGAAGGAGATGAGCTGGCGCAGGAAGGGGATCGGCAGCAATGTCTGGCCGCCCTTGTTCTCTTCCTCGAAGATGATCTGGGTCAGTACCGAGCGCGTGATGTCGTCGCCGGACTTGGCGTCGTAGACCACGAAGTCAGTCTTGTCCTTTACCATCTGCGAAAGATGATCGAGCGTCACGTACGCCGATGTCGCCGTATTATAGAGACGCCGGTTCGCGTACTTCTTGATGACCACAGGCGCCGGCTTCGGTCCGCCCTCGGGTATTGCCTGATCGGCCATTACGCCTCGCTCCTCTAGCCCCCGCGCGCAGTGAACGCCCGTTTACTTCGGATCGGCCACCTTAACGCCGATGCCGCAGTGCGACAAGGTGAGCTTTGCGTCTGCGAATACAGCCTTCACACGACGCCGCGATGCGATCGGCTATAGTGCGATCATGGCTTCTGAAAACGACGACAAGACTGCCGGTCACGGCGCCGATACCGGTGCTGACTTCGACAAGTTGGCCCGGCGTTACCTCGATCTTTGGCAGACCCAGCTAGCCGGATTGTCTTCGGACCAGGCGGTGACCGAGCAGATCGCCCGCCTGTTCGCGGCCGCGAACACGCAAGTCGCCTCGGCAATGCAAGCGACCCAGGGAGCAACTCATGCAGGCACATCAGGCTGGCAGCCGACTGGGACCCCGACCGCTGCCACTGCATCTGGGAACGGCGCTGATGACGTGGGCGAGCTCCGAAAGCGCCTTGAGGCTCTGGAAACCCGGATCGCTGAGCTCGAATCCCGGCTCTCCCGCCCCTGAAGCAATCGCGGCGTTACTGCCGGAGATCGCCGCCCTCGAAGCGCGCGCCGGCGCCGGCAAGTTCGACGAGGCGTTGCGGCGCGAGATCGGCCGGCGCATGGCGCGGCTGGCCGACGGCGTGCTCGCCTATCGACGTCACCACGTTCATCGCACTCTGGAGAACCCGCCTGCGGCATGGAGCGAGGGCAACACGCGGCTGCTCGACTATGGCGCCACGCAGCGCGCGGCGCGCGTCCGGGGCGCGCGGGCGGTTCTGGTCGTGCCGTCGCTGATCAACCGCTGGGAAGTGCTCGACCTGACTGCGGAGAAGAGCCTGCTGCGCGCCATGGCGGCGCAGGGATTGCGGCCCTACCTCGTCGATTGGGGCACGCCCAACGCCGAGGAGCGCCGCTTCGATACGGCCGCCTACGTCGCGCGGCTGGAGCGGGCGGTGGCCTTCCTTGCCAAGCGAGCGCGCCGCGCGCCGGCGGTAATGGGCTACTGCATGGGCGGCACGCTCGCGGTCGCGCTTGCGGCGCGCCAGCCTCGACGCGTGGCCGGCCTTGCCTTGCTCGCGGCCCCCTGGGATTTCCATGCCGACCGTACCGGTCAGGCCTTTCTCGTCGCGAGCGGTCCGCTGCTTGCCCAGGTGGCCGACAAGGTTGGCGAACTGCCGGTCGATATCCTGCAAACGCTGTTCTGGTCGCTCGATCCCTGGCTTGCCGTGAAGAAGTTCGGCCGTTTCCTCGGCATGGACCAGCAGGGGGATTCGGCGAAGGAGTTCGTGCTTCTGGAAGACTGGTTGAACGATGGTGCCCCGCTCGCCGGTCCGACGGCGCGTGAATGCCTGGTCGGCTGGTATGGCGAGAACACACCGGGCGCCGGTAAGTGGGTCGTCAATGGCCGGCGCATCGTGCCGTCGAAGATCAACGTGCCGTCGCTGGTCATGATCCCGTCGGGCGATCGCATCGTGCCGCCTCTGTCGGCGGCGGCGCTGGCCGATCCCGTGAAGGGGCTTCGCAACGCCACACGGGTCGATCTGCCGTTGGGCCATATCGGTATGGTTGTCAGCAGTCGTGCGCGCGACATCTGCTGGACGCCGCTGCTGGAGTGGCTCGGCAATATCCCCGCCAAGCAGCGTAGATGACGGCGGAGGAGAGACCTTTCGACTGGCGCGTGCCGGCGGTCTGGACGGCCATCTTCGTCGTATCGATCGTCACCCGTACCTATGTCGGGGTCGCCGATATGGCGTGGCGCGGCCACCCCGTCTCTTTCGATCGCGTCCTGGCCATCGAAGTGGCCAGCCACATCGTCGTCGGCGCCCTGGTGCCTGTCCTCTATTGGCTGCACCGGCGATGGCCGATCACCGGTGGGCTGCGCAATGTTGCGATCCATGTCCTGGCCGTCGTCCCCTTCAGCATCGTGCATACGCTCGGAATGGCGGCGCTTCGTCTCCTGTGGTTCAGCGGCATCCTGGGCGAGGCCTATAGCTTTCCACTGACCTTCGAGCGCCTCGCCTACGAGTTCGCCAAGGACGTGTTTTCCTACGGCATGCTGAGCGGCGGCGTTTTCGGTCTTCGCTACCTGTTCGGTCGGCGGCCGGCCCCCGTTCCGACGGAAGCGCAGCCGGCTGCTGCCCTTGCGCCTGTTACCGACCCACGCCTGCCCGAGCGCTTTGCGGTGCGCCGCCGCGGCAAGGAGATCATGGTCGAGGTGGCCGACATCGACTGGGTCGAGGCTGCCGGCAACTATGCCGTCCTCCACGTCGGCGGGGAGACGCTGGAGATCCGGTCGTCGCTCACCAAGCTCGAAAACGAGCTCGATCCGAAACGGTTCGTGCGCGTGCATAAATCGCATCTGGTCAATGTTGCGCGCATCGTCGAGGTGACTCCCTGGGTCAGCGGCGACTGGCGCATTCGCCTGCAGGACGGGGCCGAGGTGAACCTCAGCCGGCGCTACCGCCAGCGGTTTGAGGCGCTGGTGCCGGTTCGCAGCTGACCGATCGTCCCGGCGCCTTCGCCGGTCGTCCCATTCGGCTCGCCGCTCGTCACAATTTCAAGCAATATCAATGGGTTGACGAGTAGAAGGCCCGCGTCCGACCTGATCTTTCTGGAGGCCCGTCATGAATAGACGCCACCTGTTCAAGCTCGCTGGAGGGCTGCCGCTGATGTCGATCGCCTATGCTCAAGGGACCCCCTTCCGGCGCAATCGCCCCGGCGATCCCGCCTGGCCGTCGCCGACGCAATGGGAGGAACTCAACGGCCGGGTGGGGGGCAAGCTCTCGCGGCTGCAGTCGCCACTCGAGGCCTGCCAGACCGCGCCCGCCGGACCTGAGTGCGAGACGCTTTTCCGGCGCCTGAAGAACCCTTGGTACATCGGCGACACGCCGGCGCTTACCCAGACCAGCGGCTGGGTCGACGCATGGACGTCTTCGCCCAGCGCCTACTGCGTTGCCGCCCGCAGCGCCCAGGATGTTGCCGCAGCCGTGAACTTCGCCCGCGAGCACCGCCTGCGGCTCGTAGTGAAGGGCGGGGGTCACAGCTATCAGGGCACCTCCAATGCGCCCGACTCGCTGCTCGTCTGGACACGACACATGAACAGCGTCGTGTTCCAAGATTCCTTCGTCCCGCAGGGCTGCAACACGCCGCCTCAGCCGGCACTGTCGGTCGGTTCGGGCGCGCTGTGGCTGCACGCCTACGGCGCTGCTGCCAAGGCCGGCCACTACGTCCAGGGCGGGGGCTGTCTCACGGTCGGCGTCGCAGGTCTTATTCAGAGCGGCGGCTTCGGTAGCTTCTCCAAGCGCTTTGGTCTCGCCGCCGCGGGCCTGCTCGAAGCCGAAGTCGTGACCGCCGATGGTTCGGTGCGCATTGCCAATGCCTGTACCAACCCGGATCTGTTCTGGGGCCTGAAGGGCGGCGGCGGAGGCAGCCTCGGTGTCGTCACGAGGCTCACCCTGCGCGCCCGTCCTCTGCCGCAGGTCGTCGGCGCCATCTTCGGCAGCGTGAAGGCCAGTTCCGATGATGCGTTCCGGCGGCTGATCGACCGCTTCATGAGCTTCTATCGCGAAAGCCTGTTCAATCCGCACTGGGGCGAGCAGATCCGCTTCCGTCGCGACAATACGATGGCCATCAGCATGGTCTTCGAGGGCCTCGACCGAGATGCCGCGGCAGCGGTATGGCAACCGTTCCTGTCCTGGATCGCAGCCCAAGGCGGCGACTACACGTGGAGCGAGCCGTCGGTCATCGTGGCGCTTCCCGCGAAGTACTTGTGGGATCCGGCATTCCTGAAGAATAACGCACCGCATCTGGTGCTGAACGACGATCGCCCCGGCGCATCGGCCGACAACATCTTCTGGAGCAGCAATCTCGGCGAGGCCGGTTGGTTCCTGCACGCCTATCAATCGACCTGGATGCCGGCATCGTTGCTCGACGACCAGCGCCGCAGCCAGCTCGTCGAGGCGTTGTTTGCAAGCTCGCGGCATTGGCAGATGTCGCTGCATTTCAACAAGGGCCTGGCGGGAGCGCCGCCCGACGAGATTGCCGCGGCGCGCGATACGGCGACCAATCCTGCTGCCGTCGAAGCCTTCGCGCTGGCCATCAGTGCCAGCGAAGGGCCGCCGGCTTTTCCGGGTATCGCCGGCCATGAACCCGATCTCGCAAAGGCGCAGGCGGCTGCTCGTGCCGTAACCTCTGCCATGGGGGAGTTGCGCAAGCTGGTGCCGCAGCCCGGCGCCTACGTCTCGGAGTCCAACTACTTCGAGGAGAACTGGCAGCAGGCTTTCTGGGGCGCCAACTATGCGCGGCTGCGTGCCGTGAAGCAGAAGTATGACCCGGAAGGACTCTTCTTCATGCATCACGGCGTCGGCAGCGAGGAGTGGAGCGCCGACGGTTTCAGCCGACGCGGCTGACGTTCGGGAGGCCATCATGCCCAACGCGGTCTTTGCGGCCCGGCGCGCCGATCTCGACTGGCTGCGCGTCCTCGCCTTCAGTCTCCTCATCTTCTACCACGCCGGCATGGCGTGGTCGGGATGGACCTGGCACGTCACCAGCACCGACGACATTGCCTGGCTGCGCGAAGCGATGCGCTTTCTCAATCGCTGGCGCATGCCCCTGATCTTCATCGTCTCGGGCGCGGCCATCATGCTGGCGCTGGGTGCGCGGACGCCGGGCGCCTTCGTCGTAGATCGCCTGAAGCGCCTGTTGCTGCCTCTTGTCTTCGGCATGCTCGTCCTCGTGCCGCCGCAGGTCTATCTGGAGCGGCTCTATCGCGGGCAGTTCACCGGATCGTTCTTTGAGTGGCTGCCGCATGCGTTCGAGGGTGTGTATCCGAGCGGCAACACGAGTTGGCATCATCTTTGGTTCGTAGCCTACGTGCTGGTGCTCACGATCGTCCTGCTGCCGTACTTCCTCTGGGCGCGCAGCACGTCCGGGCAAGCGGCCCAGGATGCGACCGGCCGCTTCGTCGCGCGTATGGGCCTGCAATGGGCCATGGCGCTTCCGCTTGCGGCGGCGACCCTGTGGCTGGTGCCGATCTCCTACAATACCAATGGGCTGATCGGCGATTGGTATGGCCTCGCCTACTACGGGGTGTTGCTGATCTACGGCGCATTTCTGTTCGCGTCGCCGCAGCTCCTCATGGCGCTGCAACGTCAGCGCTACGTCTCGCTCTCGGTGGGCGTCGCCGCCTACGCCTGCCTGTACGTGATGTTCTTCAAGGGCGAGGTTCGGCCTGTCATCGCCCCGGAGCTGAGGCCGGCCTACGCGCTCCTGTCGGCGATCAACACCATGGCCTGGCTGTTCACCATCCTGGGGTTTGGCCATCGCTACCTCACCCGACGGCCCGCCTTCCTCGCCGAGGCGACCGAGGCCGTCTATCCATTCTACCTGATTCACCAGACGGTCGCGGTGATCGCCGTCTACTGGCTGCTGACCGCAGGCGTTCCTTCCGTGGCTGCCTTCATTCTGACCGTGCTGGCGACTTTCCTGGGGACCTGGTGTGTTTATGCAGGGTTAGTGCGCCCCTGGGGTTGGGTAAGGCCGCTGTTCGGCATGAAGCCGTTGGGGTTGCGGAAGCAGGGGGCTTTGCCCCGCCCGTACGGCGAGCCTATAAATGTTCCCAGGGCGGCCCCAAGGAGGACTCTATGAGCACTGAAATTGTCATCGCGAGCGCTGCGCGCACGCCCGTCGGATCGTTCAATGGAGCCTTCAGCGCTGTACCCGCGCACGATCTCGGAAAGGTCGCCATCAAGGGTGCGCTGGAGCGTGCCAAGGTGAAGCCCGAGGAAGTCGACGAAGTCATCATGGGCCAGATCCTGGGCGCTGGTCAGGGCCAGAACCCGGCGCGTCAGGCGGCGGTCAACGCCGGCATCCCGGTCGACAAGACCGCGCTCGGCATCAACCAGCTCTGCGGCTCGGGCCTGCGCGCCGTCGCATTCGGCTGGCAGGCGATCCGTAACGGCGACGCCAACATCATGGTCGTCGGCGGCCAGGAAAGCATGAGTCAGGCGCCGCATGCCGCGCACATGCGCGACGGCACCAAGATGGGCGAGCTGAAGATGGTCGACACCATGCTGAAGGACGGCCTGTGGGATGCCTTCCATGGCTATCACATGGGCAACACCGCCGAGAACGTCGCGCAGAAGTTCCAGATCACGCGCGCCGAACAGGATGCGTTCGCGGCCTCGTCGCAGAACAAGGCCGAAGCCGCGCAGAAGGCCGGCCGCTTCAAGGACGAGATCGTTCCGGTCACCGTGAAGACCCGCAAGGGCGAAGTGGTGGTCGACACCGACGAGTTCCCCCGTCACGGCACCACGGTCGAGGCGCTGGCCAAGCTGCGCCCTGCCTTCACCAAGGAAGGTGGCTCGGTCACGGCCGGTAATGCCTCGGGCATCAACGATGGTGCGGCGGCGCTGGTGCTGATGAGCGCCGACGAAGCCAAGAAGCGCGGCGTCAAGCCGCTCGCCAAGATCGTGTCCTGGGCGACCACCGGTGTCGATCCGGCGATCATGGGCATCGGTCCGGTCACGGCCTCGCAGGAAGCGCTGAAGAAGGCGGGCTGGACGGTGAAGGACCTCGACCTCGTCGAAGCCAACGAAGCCTTCGCGGCGCAGGCCGTCGCGGTCGGCAAGCAGCTCGGCCTCGATCCGGACAAGCTGAACGTCAACGGCGGCGCCATCGCGCTCGGCCATCCGATCGGTGCGTCGGGCGCCCGCGTGCTCACCACGCTGCTCTACGAGATGCAGAAGCGCGATGCCAAGAAGGGCCTCGCCACGCTCTGCATCGGCGGCGGCATGGGCATCGCCATGTGCGTCCAGCGCGACTGAGATACGATTAAGGCTTCGGCTCAAAGCAAAACGCCCGAAGGCTTCCCTTCGGGCGTTTTCATTTGGTGGTCAGGCTCAGTTGTTATTGGCTGGGTAGTAGTTGCTGGGAACCTGCTGACCCTGACGGACGAGGCGACGGCCTTCGTCCCACGAGATCGTCATGAGCTTGGCGTTGGTGGTGCCTACCGGCTCTGCGATCAGGAAGTAGGTCTCGCCGGCTGAGACCGTGATAATGAGTTCGGTGCTGTCCTGGCTGCCAAAGGCCCTGAGGTCGAGCGGGTTCGGCAGGGCATCGAGGCGCATCCAGCTCGAGCCGGTCAAGCTGCCGGCCGCCTGCTGGCCCGCCGAAATCGGAATCGGCGGTGCATCTGGCGGGGCGGCGCCGCGCACGAGATAGACCGCGGCCATGCCGTCCTTCGGGCCAGGAAAATTTGTCCCGTAGGTCTGCTGGTATGAGCTCATACCGCCTTGCTGGCAGGCGGCCACCGACAGAGCCAGAACGGCGGCGCTCAACAACTTCATCATGCAAAGACCTCCCCGCCACAAAGTCCGACGGCTGCGGCTGCGGGTCAAGCGGCAGCCGGCATGGTCCTCAAACGGGCAAGCGGTGACAGGACGATGACGAGGGTGGAGAGAGCAAAGGCGATGGCGATCAGGATCAGGGCGCTCTGCAAGCCTGCCTGGGCCGCCACCAGGCCGCCCGTTAGGGCACCCAGAGGGCGCACGCCGTAGATGGCGGTCTGCACCGTCGCGTTGACCCGGCCCATCAGCGGTGCCGGCGTCACGAGCTGGCGCACCGTGGTCTGGCAGATCAGCCACAGGATGGGTCCGAACCCGACCAGGAAGTGGCCCATCGCCGACAGGACGAAGCCGCCGCCCGACGGGGCGAGCAGGAAGAGCATCGCCGCGATCACCGAGACCGCCGGTCCGAAGATCAGCGTGGCGAAAGGCGGCAGCTGGCGCGACGAGACCGGCGCAACCAGGGCGCCCAGAATCATGCCCGCGCCATAGGCCGACTGCGCCAGGCCCATATGGGCGGGATCGAGCTGCAGCGGGCCCAACGCCAGCGGTACCCAGATGGCGAGCAGCGCGAAGAAGGCGAAGTTCCAGCAGATCGCGCAAAGGCTGATGCCGCGCAGCAGCTCGTGGCGCGCGACGAACTCGGCACCGGTCCGAATGGACTGAATGAACGAAGGGCGGTTGGCCGGGCTGTTCGGCGCGACGCCTTTCGGCAGGGCGAGTGCGCAGACAAGCGCGAGCGCGGCGCCGAAAGCGGCCAACGCATAGCCCCAGGTCGGAGACAGATGCTGGGCGAGCAGACCCGCGACGAACGGTGCGGCGAGGCTCACCACGGCGCGTGTCAGCTCCAGCCGTGCGTTCGACCGGGGGAGGTCGTCGGCCGGCACCAGACTCGGCAGCAGCGAGACCGATGTCAGGACGAAGACGACCGTGCCCGAAGCACCTGCGAAGGCGGCAACGCCGAGCAGCGCGGCAATGCCTGTCGCAGCGGCAATCACCGCGGCGATTGAGGCCAGAAGACCCAGGCCTAACGCCACGATCAGCAATCGGCGGCGCGGCACGCGATCGACCCAGGCGCCGGCCGGCAGCGAGACCAGCAGCCATGCCGCACTTTGGGCAGCGACGAGCAGACCGAGGACATCCGGTCCTGCACCCAGAATGAGAGTAGCCGTAAGGGGCAGTGTCGCCAGGGCGAGTTGGTCGGCTGCGTGGGTGCCGGCGGAGACGCCGAGCAGGGCAGTAAAGGGCTTCATGGTTGCCGTTCTATGACCGGCAACACGCGGCCTCTATCCGCCGTCGGACATCAATTCGACGTCGAGGGATATATCACCACTATCACGACGTGCCGCTTGCCCGGGACGGGGGAGAACCGGCTAGAGTGTGTTTGCCAACAGCAAGGGAGGAAACAATGGCTGAACGGGTAGCAGTTGTGACGGGCGGAACGCGTGGTATCGGCGCCGCCATCTCCCGGATGCTCAAGGACAAGGGCTACAAGGTCGCTGCCACCTACGCCGGCAACGACGAGGCCGCGAACAAGTTCAAGGCCGAGAGCGGCATCAACGTCTACAAGTTCGACGTCGGTGACTTCGCGGCCTGCCAGTCCGTCATCGGACAGATCGAGAAGGATCTCGGGCCGGTCGATGTTCTGGTCAACAATGCCGGCATCACACGCGACTCCACGATGCGCCGCCTGACGCGCGACATGTGGGATGCCGTGATCGATACGAACCTCGGCTCCTGCTTCAATATGTGCAAGGCGGTGTGGGAAGGCATGAACACGCGCGGCTTTGGCCGCATCGTCAACATCGGCTCGATCAACGGCCAAGGCGGTCAATACGGCCAAGTGAACTATGCCGCAGCGAAGTCCGGTATCCACGGTTTCACCAAGGCACTGGCCCAGGAAGGCGCTTCCAAGGGCATCACCGTGAATGCAATTGCGCCCGGCTACACCGACACCGACATGGTCTCTGCAGTTCCGGCCAATGTGCTGGAGAAGATCGTGGCCAAGATTCCGGTGGGACGTCTCGGCAAGGCCGACGAGATCGGCCGCGGCGTGATGTTCCTGATCGCAGACGATGCCGGCTTCATCACCGGCTCGACCCTGTCGATCAACGGCGGTCAGCATATGTACTGACAATCGGGGCGAAAGCGCCATGATAGGGGCCGGCATCATGCCGGCCCTTTTTGTTTGTGGTGGAGCGATCCGTGGCGAAGTTGACCGAGTACAAGGACATGAACCCTCGGGCCAAGGCCGTCGTCGAGGGGATCGCGAAAGCGCGCGGCAGCGACCCGGCGAACATCAACAATGTCTGGAAAGCTCTGGCGCGCCATCCCGATACGATGGAGCGCTTCGCCACGGAAATGCGCGAAGTAATGGCGCCAGGCAAGCTCGATGCGTTGACCAAGGAGATGATCTATCTCGCCGTCAGCATCGCCAACCAGTGCGACTACTGCATCAACTCGCATGGCTACATGGCGCGCCAGAAGGGCATGACCGACGAGATGTTCGGCGAGTTCATGGCCGTCGTGCTGGCGGCGCAGAAGGGCAACAAGATCGCGACGGCCTACCGCGTGCCCGTCGATGCGGCGTTCGAGGAGAAATGACATGAACGACGCCAAGTCGATCGACCAATCGACCAAGTGGGACGCCAATCTCTATCTGAAATTCGCCGACCATCGCACGCGACCGGCCCTCGATCTGATGAGCCGGCTCGATCCGGCGAACGCTGCGCGTCCAGGGCACGCGATCTACGATCTGGGCTGCGGCGCGGGCAACATCTCGCGCGTCCTGGCGGATCGCTTCGCGGGTGCACCCATCGTCGGCATCGATTCATCTGACGACATGCTCGCCAAGGCGCGCGCACAGACGGCGGATCCGCGCATCACCTTCGCCAAGGGCGATCTCGCCGCCTTCAAGCCCGATCGACCGCCCGGCATCCTCTACAGCAATGCCGCCTATCAGTGGCTCGACGGCCATATCGATATGTTTCCAGGGTTGATGAAGCTGCTGCCGTCGGGCGGCCAGCTCGCGATCCAGATGCCGCGCAACCATGAAGCGCCCTCGCACGCGCTGATGAAGACGGCCGCCGAAGCGGGGCCCTGGCGCGACAAGCTCGCCAAGGTGCGCCCCATCGCGCGGGTGCGGGAGCCGGCGGACTACTACGACGTCTTGAAGCCACTCAGCGCCGAACTGGAGGTCTGGGAGACGATCTACCAGCAGGCGCTCACGGGTAAGGATCCGGTGGCGCAGTACACCTCGTCGACGGGCCTGCGGCCCTATCTCGAATTGTTGGAGGAACCGGAGCGCACGGCCTTCTACGAGACCTATGCCAGCCTGACCGCCAAAGCCTATCCGACACGAGCCGACGGCATCACGATCTTTCCGTTTCGCCGGCTCTTTATCGTGGCGCGCCGCGCGTGAAGACCGCTCGTCTGCTGGGCGCCGCCCTGCTTCTGCTGCTGGCGGCTTGCCGCGCCTCGGCAAGCTTGGCGGCACCGCAGACGATGGTGGCGGCGGCTCATCCGCTGGCGGTCGAGGCCGGGCTGGACGTGCTGCGGCGCGGCGGCTCTGCCGTCGATGCGGCGATCGCCGTTCAGATGGTCCTGGGTGTCGTCGAGCCGCAGGCGTCGGGCATCGGCGGCGGCGGCTTCCTGCTGCACTACGACGCCGGCACGCAGGCCATAACTGTCTACGACGGCCGCGAGACGGCGCCGGCAGGTGCCAATCCGTCGATGTTCCTCGATGCCGACGGCAAGCCGCTCGGCTTTCGCGAGGCCATCGCCTCGGGAATCTCGGTGGGCGTTCCCGGCCTGCTGGCGATGCTGGAGCTTGCCCATAAGGAGCGTGGCAAGCTCGCGTGGTCCGACCTGTTTGCGCCGGCGATTGCCGTGGCGCGCGATGGGTTTGCGATCCCACCTAGGCTCGCCGCCTGGCTTGCCCGCATTCCGTCGCTGCGCGAGGAGCCCGCGATTCGCGCCCTCTACTACAACGCGGATGGATCGCCGAAGAAGCTCGGCGAGCGCATCGCCAATCCCGAGCTTGCCGAAACGATGCGCCTGATCGCCGATCAGGGGCCGCGTGCGTTCTATCAGGGCGCGATGGCTGCCGAGATGGTCGAGCGGGTGCAGAGCCATCGCCGGCCCGGCACGCTCTCTGCGGCCGATCTCGCGGACTATCGTCCGATCAAGCGCGAGGCGGTTTGCGGTCCCTATCGCATCTGGACGATCTGCAGCATGCCGCCTCCCTCGTCGGGCGGCATCGCGATCCTGCAGATCCTGGGCCTGCTCCAACCGTTCGAGATCTGGCACGACAAGCCGACCGACCTGCGCCCGATCCATCTCATTGCCGAAGCGAGCCGGCTCGCCTTCGCCGATCGCGATCGCTATGTCGGGGATCCGGCCTTCGTCGATGTGCCGGTAGCCGGCATGCTGTCGTCGGCCTATCTCGCCGAACGCCGCAAGCTGATGTCGCCCGACCGCAGCATGGGCAAGGTCGCTCCCGGTGTGCCGCCCGGCTATGTCGAGCGCGGCACCAGCCATATCAGCATCGTCGATCGCTGGGGCAATGCCGTCAGCTTCACGACCACCATCGAGGCGCCGTTCGGGGCGCAGATCATGGTGCGTGGCGTCCTGCTGAACAACGAACTTACCGATTTCTCGCCGCGGCCCGAGTTGAACGGCAAGCCGGTCGCCAACCGCGTCCAGCCTGGCAAGCGGCCGCGCTCGTCGATGTCGCCGACCTTCGTACTCGACCGCGACGGCAAGCTGGTGGCGGCCCTCGGCTCGGCCGGCGGTTCGCGCATCATTGGTGACACTTTGCAGGCCACGGTCGGATTGCTCGACTGGAGCCTGTCGCCACAGGCCGCCCTGGCCCTGCCGCGGGTGCTCAACCTCAACGGCGCCACCGAGCTGGAGGAGGGGACCGCCGCGGCGGCCCAGGCCGACGCCTTGCGCGCGCTGGGCCATGAAGTACAAGTCCGCCCTCACGAAGGTGGACTCTCCGCCATCCGCCGGACGGCGGAGGGCTGGGAAGGGGCCGCGGACCCGCGGCGCGATGGCGTCGCTAAAGGCGAATAGGCGGAGAACAATCAAAGTGGCCAAGAAGCTCCCTACCGTACTGCTGCGGTCCGGCGAGGATCGTCGCGTCCGCGCCGGCCATCCCTGGGCCTTCTCCAACGAAATCTTCATGGACGCCGAGACCAAGGCCCTGCCGCCGGGCTCGCTTGCCACCTTGCGCGCGCCGGGCGGCGAGGCGCTGGGGCTCGTCACCTTCAATCCACATTCGCTGATCGCTGCCCGGGTGCTCAGCTCCAACCCCGAAGCCACGGTCGATGCACTTTTCATCGGACGCCGGCTGGCGCAGGCCGCGGCGCTGCGCGATCGGCTGGTGGGTGTTCCCTACTATCGCCTGATCCATGCCGAGGCCGATGGCTTGCCTGGCCTGATCGTCGACCGCTTCGGCGATGCCTTCGTCGTGCAGGTGAACAGCGCCGGCATGGAGGCGCTGGCACCGATCCTGCTCGAAGCGCTCGAGGCCGAATTCTCGCCCAAGACCATCGTGCTCAAGAACGACTCGCCGGTGCGCGAGCTCGAAGGCCTGAAGCGCGAGGTCGTGGCAGCGAAAGGTGAGGCGGGGAGCGTCGAGCTCATCGAGAACGATGCGCGTTTCGTCGCCGACCTGTCCGGCGGCCAGAAGACTGGCTGGTTCTACGATCAACGCGACAACAGGCGTTTCATGGCGGGCCTCGCCAAGGATGCGCGCGTCCTCGATGTCTACAGCTATTCCGGCGGCTTCGGCGTGTTGGCGGCACACCAAGGCGCCAAGTCGGTAATCTGCCTCGATCGCTCACAGCCTGCGCTCGACGCAGCCCAACAAGCGGCGACGCTGAATGGCGTCGACAAGATCGTGAGCTTCGAGAAGGCGGAAGCCTTCGAGGCGCTAGAGAAGCAGAAGAGCCGCGGCTTCGATGTCGTGATCTGCGATCCGCCGGCCTTCGTGAAGAGCCGCAAGGATCTCAAGATCGGCGCACAGGGCTATCGCAAGCTGGTGAGGCTGGCGGCACCGCTGGTCACCAAGGGCGGCTTCTTCTTCGTGGCCTCCTGCTCGCATCTCGTCGATCCGCCGCTGTTCGCCGAACAGGTGCGCCGCGGCCTGCGCGATGCCGAGCGCACCGGCCGCATCCTGCGCAGCACGGGCGCGGCGCTCGATCATCCGGTGCATCCCGGCCTGCCCGAGACCGCTTATCTCAAGGCGATGGTCCTGCAGCTCGATTGATCCCATGCTGCGCCACGGCCCCCGCAATCTGATCACCGACGTCGACGGCATCCTGGTCGGCAACGCCGAGGATCAGCGGCTGCGCTCCGGCGTCAGCGTCGTTGTTTGCGAGACGCCGGCGATGGCGTCGGTCGATGTGCGGGGCGGGGCGCCGGGCACACGCGAAACCGATTTGCTCGATCCCTCATGCAGGGTCGACCGGGTCGATGCGATCTGCCTCTCCGGCGGCTCGGCCTATGGGCTCTCCTCGGCCGACGGCGTGATGCGCTGGCTGCGCGAGCGCGGCCGCGGGCTCGCCGTCGCCGATGTCGTGGTGCCGATCGTGCCGACGGCGATCCTGTTCGATCTGTTGAACGGCGGCGACAAGCAGTGGGACTGGCCGCCCTACCGCGATCTCGCCTATGACGCGACCGGCCGGGCGACGCGGGACTTCGCGCTCGGCAATGCCGGCGCCGGGCTGGGCGCCAAGGCTGGCAATCTCAAGGGCGGCCTCGGCAGCGCCTCGGCGGTCGATCCGGCGAGCGGCCTCCAGGTCGGCGCGCTCGTTGCCGTCAATGCCCGCGGCTACACGACCATGGGGGACATGGCACAGTTCTGGGCCTGGCCATTGGAGCAGGGTAAGGAATTCGGCGGCCTGCCGCCGCCGGCGCGCGGCCTCGGTCTGGCGGTGCCGCACGACCGTGCCGATCTTACCCACGATGCCGCCGACGTTGCCCGCCGCGATCCCCGCGCCAATACGACCATCGCCGTGGTCGCGACCAATGCGCGGCTGGACAAGGCGTCGGCCAAGCGGCTGGCGGTCATGGCGCAGGACGGGCTGGTCCGCGCCATCCGCCCCGTACATACGCCGCAGGATGGCGACACGGTCTTTGCCATCGCGACCGGCCGGCATGATCTTGGCGACGATGCGCTGGCCCTGGCCGAACTCGGCACGTTGGCCGCCGACTGTCTCGCCCGCGCCGTGGCACGCGGTGTTTACAATGCCGAGACACTCGGCGCGGCCCGCTGCTGGCGAGACCTGTTCGAGCGCTGATCTGTTGGCGTTGGCCGCTCCCGGCCCTACCATGCGGCGGGGGAGAGGCGTCATGGCCGGTCTGATTTTCCTGTTGGCAGGCGTTTCGATGATGGCTGCATGCGCGGGCTATCGCAGCGTGGCGATTGCCTTGTTCGGCGTTTCATCCGTCGCGGCCGTGCTGTGGTTCAACCACCACATGACCGATCCCCTGGCTCTGGCGTTCTAGGCCTGTTGCAGTGAACGCTATCGCGTATCTGGGCAATGCAGCTGCCGCGATCGGCATCGCGGCCATACTGCTCGCGGCCTTTGGCCTGCAATTCTGGTTCGGTGAGCTGCCCTGTCCCCTCTGCAACCTGCAGCGCGTCGCCTGGGTCCTGTGCGGGTTCGGTTTCGTCCTCAACCTGCGGTTCGGCGTTCAGCCCTTGCATTATGGGCTCTCGTTGCTGGCCGCCCTGTTCGGGGCGGCCGTGTCCGGCCGTCAGGTGCTGCTGCACATTGTTCCTGGCAGTGGCACCTATGGTTCGCCAGTTCTCGGCCTGCACCTCTACACATGGGGCTTTCTGCTGTTCGTGGCCGTCATTGCCGGGATCGCCTTGCTGATGATCCTGGGAGGCCGGCCGGATCACGATCGTGACGGTCATCACGCTGATCTGCGTTTTAGCGGTACCCGTCGATTCGCCGCCTATTTCCTCATCGCAATGGCGCTGGCGAATGCCGTCAGCAGCTTCGCCCTGTGTGGTCCGATCGAGTGTCCGGACAGCCCGACGAGCTACTGGATCTCGACCTATCTGCGCTTCTGACTATCAGCCCCGGAGAACCAACGTCATGTCATCCCGCCGTGCCGTCGTCGCTGCCGCAGCGCTGGCCGCCATCGCCTCCGGTGCCAGGGCGCAGCCAGCCGCCGATCCAGCGCAGCTCGTGTCGATTATGGATCGCTACGCCGCTGCGCTGCGGTCAGGCAATGTGGAGGCGCTGGTCGCGCTCTACACGAACAATGGCGTCTTCATGCGCGAGAACATGCCGGCGGCCGTCGGTCGCGACGCGCTGAGAGCCGCCTACAAGGAGGTCTTTGCCGCACTCAAGGTCGACCTCGCCTTCTCGATCCAGGAAACCGAGGTAGTGGGCGACATCGCCTGGCTGCGATCGACCTCGAAGGGCAAGGTCAAGGTGCTGTCGTCAGGTGCCGAGACAACCAATTCGTTCGATGAACTCGTCGTTTTTCGCCGCGAGCAGGGCAGTTGGAAAATCCGAAGCTACATGTACGGCTCCAATCAACCCGGCTCGCAGCCCTCGAAGTAAGTCCACGGAGATCTAGCTATGATGCGCTATCTGTCGCAATTGGCCGTTATGGCCGGCCTCCTCGTCGCCGGTTGCTCGATTCCACCGCGCGAGCCGGCCGTACCTCGTGTCGACACCACACGGGCCCAGCCGCTCGGCCTTCCGAATGTGCGCTTCTTCGCCGATGGTGATCCCAAGCCGATGATCGAAGAAGGCATGGACGCCGTTAGGCGGGAGGTCGCGACGTTGCAGGCCGAGGGCAAGCCGATAAGGCCCTTGCCGCCAGCATACTTCCTGGCCGTCTCCGGCGGTGGTGACAACGGCGCCTTCGGTGCCGGCCTGATCAACGGTTGGACGGAACTTGGAACCAGACCGGAGTTCAAGATGGTGACCGGCGTCAGCACCGGTGCGCTGATCGCCCCGTTTGCGTTTCTCGGATCGGCCTATGACACGCAACTGCGCGAAGTCTACACGACCATGACGCCGGACAAGGTCTATGTCGCCCGTGGCCTGACGGCAGCCCTGTTCAACGACGCCATGGCCGACACCTCGCCGCTGGCCGGCGTCATCGCCAAGTATGCCAACCAGCCGCTTCTCGATGCCATCGCGGCCGAGTATCGCAAGGGCCGGTTGTTGATGATCGGCACGACCGATCTCGATGCGCAGCGTCCGGTTATCTGGAACATCGGCGCTATTGCCGCCAGCGGCCATCCAGGGGCGCTCGATCTCGTACGCAAGATCCTGCGCGCCTCGGCGGCAATTCCCGGCGCCTTCGAGCCGGTGCTGATCGACGTCGAGATCGACGGCAAGAAATACCAGGAGATGCATGTCGATGGCGGTGCCATCGCACAACTCTTCCTCTATCCGCCGTCCATCGACGTTGCCGGCTCGGGGCTGAAGCGCGAGCGGCATGCCTACATCATTCGCAACGCCCGGCTCGATCCCGACTACGCCATGGCCGAACGCCGCACCATCACTATCGCCGGCCGTGCCATCAACACAATGCTGGCCGCGAGCGGCTACAACGACGTGATCCGCACCTACTTCGTCACGAAGCGCGACGGCGTCGACTACAACCTGGCTTATATGAGTTCGGACTTCACATATCCTAAGAAGGGCGAGTTCGATCAGGCCTATATGCAGGCGCTCTTCGCGTACGGTCGAGACCAGATCCTGTCGGGCCGCGCCTGGCACAAGGTGCCGCCAGGCCTCGGTCAGCCTGCCGGCGTGCCGCCTCGCGCGATGTGATCGTTAGCGTGCGATGAGCAGGACGGGGCTGCGCAAGGCCTCGATCAAAGCGACGCTGCGGGCACTCAGGAATCTTGTGTTGCCCGTTCGCAGGGAGGTGCCGAGGACGACGAGGTCGTGGCGTCCCCGGCGTGCCGCCCGGCGTATCTCGGCATCGGGCTGGCTGTTCGTCTCGGTCAGTCCCTTGACGGGGACGCCGTTGCGTTTGCCCAGGCGCCGCGCGTCCACCAGCAGGGAAAGTCCCAACCGCCGGGCACGACCGCGCAACAGCATCGTGTCGTCATTCGGATCGAAGACGTGCAGCACGGTCAGCGTGCCCTGACTGCCACCGGCGAGCGTCAACGCGACCTCGGTGGCAAGCCGAGCCTCCGGGCTGCCACCTGTGGGCACCAGAATGTCGAGAGGCTTGCCGACATTCGAGAAGGCCCGGTTGCCGTTCACCAGAATCGCCGTCGGTCCGTCGAAAGTGGATACCAGCCGCTGAAGCTGATCCTGGAACTTCGGCGCCTGAGAAGAGATCGGCTCCTCGATGCCGACGAAGGCGATGCTATAGCCCTTGGCGACTTCCTTTTCGAGACCATCTTCGGCCGTGAGCGCACGCGTCTGGACGAACTGCTCGGCGGACAGTTTCGGCGCAGCAGGTGCGTCCGGAGGTGCGGCGGGCCGACCATTTTCCAGGGCTGAGCGTATCGCGGTTATCAGCCGGTCTTTAGCCGGGGGTGTCGTTGCGGCTGCATCCACACGCGGCGGCTCCAGCACCGTCGTCAGAACCCGCTGCCGGCCGGCGAAGACGCCGGCCAGTGTCGTCGTCCACTGACCGTTGGCGCTGTCGTCGGCCAGGACCAGGGTGCGTTCCATCTTCGGGACGGCCTGGTTCTCCTCGGCGTCTTCCTTGTCGAGACGCTTCGCCTCTTCGTCGCGTAGCGGCACGCGGGCCATCACCCAACGCAAAGTTGGCGGCATGATCATGGTCGTGACCACGGCCATGGCGACGATCATCGTGTAGAGCTGGTTGCTGAGCACGCCCATCGACAGGCCGATGGTCGCAATGATGACCTCGGTCGAGCCGCGGGCGTTGAGGCCGGTGGCCAGCGCCAACGATTCGAGGCCGGTCAGGCCACCCAGCTTGCCGCCGGCCAGGGCGCCCAGGAACTTGCCGATACTCGCCACGGCAATGATGGCCAGGGTGAACAGCAGCAAGGTCGGATCGAGCAGGGTGCGCAAATCCATGCCGAGACCGGCGACAGCGAAGAATACCGGGCTGAAGAAGGCGATGATGAAGCCGCGCAGCTCACCCTCGATATGCTCCGTCAGGATCGGCGATTGGCCGATCAGCATGCCGGCCATGAAGGCACCGAGTGCCGTATGCACGCCGATCAGGTCGGTCGTCAGGGCCATGGACAGCGTGATCACCAGAATGGCGCTGATGACCGGCATTTCGATCCGGAGATTGTCGTTGCACCACAGGATGACGTAGGCGACGGCCTGTCGCCCGACCGTCAGGCAGGCGGCCAGGAAGAGGGCGGTCAGGGCCAGGCTCAATCCAACGTCGGCCAGGTGCACGGCACCGGAGGCGGCGATGCCCGAGATGACGGCGATGATCACCCAGGCCAGCGTGTCGTCGAGAATGGCCGTGGCGAGGATGAGCTGGCCGAGGTCGCGCCGTATGGCACCGATCTCCATCAGGACCATGGCGACGATCTTCACCGAGGAGATCGACAGTGCCGTGCCGAGGAAGAGCGCCGTGACGAGCCGCGCTGCGGGGTTGGGAATCAGCTCGACCGGCAGCGCATAGGCCAGTGCCGCGCCGCAAACAAAGGGGACCGCGATACCCATCAACGACGTCGATATCACCGCGCGTCGCTTGCGATTCACCAGCGCCAGGTTGGTTTCCATGCCGGTCAGCAGCAGCAGAAGCAGAATGCCGATCTGCGATACGGCATCGATCATGCTTTTCAAAGCAGGCGTGTTGGGGAAGATGACATGGCGTACTTCCGGCATCAGGGCGCCGAACACCGAAGGGCCGAGCAGCACACCCGCGAGGAGCTGCCCGAAGATGGCGGGCTGACCGATCCGGGTCATGCCTTCGCCGATTAGACGCCCGAAGAATAATAGTAGGATCAGCTCGGCCACGAAGATTGCTGTCGTGTGTTCTATCGCCAAGCTGTTCCCCCTAAACTGCTGATCGGTCGCTGTATGGCATGGATGGACGGCTGGCACGACTCATGCTGACCTTGCGCCATCCGGAGGAGAGTTCAGGTGGACAAGGAAACGATCGAGTTGCTGGCGCGTCGTGCCGGCCTTGCCAAGGCACTGGCAAAATTTCCTGACGATGTCACTGCTTCCGCGAAGCAGGCGGCGGATGTCGCGGAGAAGATCAAGCGACCAGCCGATCCGAGAGCGGAACCGTGGCCGCCGATGCGGGCGGGGAACGGCCTATGAGCGACCTGCATTGGATGACGGTGGGCGCTGCCGCGCACGCCATCGCGACTCGCGAGCTTTCGCCTGTCGATCTCACCAAGGCGCTGCTCGATCGCATCGAACGGCTCGACCCCAAGCTCAATGCGTTCATCCGCGTCGATGGCGACGCGGCACTGCAGGCGGCCAAGGCCGCCGAAGCCGAAGCAATCTCGGGCCGCCTGCGCGGGCCGCTGCATGGCGTACCGGTCGGCATCAAGGACATCATCGACGTCGCTGGCCTGCCGACCACCTGCCATTCGAAGATCCTCGAAGACAATATTGCGGCGGCCGATGCCGTTTGTGTCGAGAAGCTGCGCGGCGCCGGCGCCATCGTGCTGGGCAAGCTCTCCACGCACGAGTTCGCCATCGGCGGGCCGAGCTTCGATCTGCCCTGGCCGCCGGCGCGCAATCCCTGGAACACCGATCACCATCCCGGCGGCTCGTCTTCCGGGTCGGGGGCGGGCGTCGCTGCTGGCCTCTTTCCGATGGCGCTGGGCACGGATACCGGCGGCAGTGTGCGCAATCCCGCGAGTTGCTGCGGCATCGTCGGGCTGAAGCCGACCTACGGCCTGGTCTCGCGCCGGGGCGTCTTCCCGCTCTCTTTCACGCTCGACCATATCGGGCCGATGACGCGGACTGTCGGCGACAATGCTTTGATGCTGGAAGCGATCGCAGGTCACGACCCGCTCGATCCTGGCAGTGCCGCGGCGACACGCGGACACTATGCGGCGGGACTCGAGCGCAGCGTGCGCGGCCTGCGCGTGGGCTTCGTGCGACACTTCCACGAGACCGACACGCCGGCCGATCCGGAGGTCACGGCAGGACTGGAGCATGTCGCGCGCACGCTGGAAGCAGAGGGCGCGGAATTGCACACGATCAAGCTGCCGGCGCTCGGCGAGTTCGGCGCCGTCAATCGCGTCATCCTGCAAAGCGAGGCCTGGTCGATCCATGCGCCCTGGCTCACCGAACGGCCGGAGGATTACGGCATGCTGTCGCGGCGGCGCCTGATGGCCGGCGCCTTCATGAGTTCCGGCGACTACATGCTGGCGAGCCGTCGGCGGCTGGAGATGATCGCCGAGGTCGAGGCGGCCTTGCGCGATGTCGATGTACTGCTCTGCGCCAGTTCGATGGACCCGGCCTGCCGTATCGACCGGCCGGCCGATGTCGAGCGCACCTATCCGCGCCAGGCACGCACGCCGTTCAACGTTACGGGCCATCCGGCGCTGGCGATGATGGCCGGCCTCTCGACGGGCGGCCTCCCGGTTTCCGTGCAGTTCGTCGGTCGCTACTTCGACGAGGCCACGGTGTTCGCCGTGGCGCAGGCCTGGGAGCGGGCGGCGGGAACGGACAAAAAGCACCCTGCCATCGTCTGAATCGAGAAATAATTCGTTGAATTAGTTCTTGTCGTCCGAGCGGACCTTGTCGGTCCGCCGGGCGGGGGCAAGATTAGGAGCCATGACCCAGAAACGTCAGCTCCGCCTCGGCGCTTTCATGCGCCCTGTCAGCATCCACACCGCCGCCTGGCGCTATCCGGGCGGCACGCCTGATGCCAACTTCAATCTCAAGGCGCTGGTGGAGTACGCCCAGACGCTGGAGCGCGGCAAGTTCGATGCCTTCTTCATGGCCGATCACCTGGCCGTGCTGAACATGCCGATGGAGGCGCTGAAGAGGAGCGCCACGGTCACGTCGTTCGACCCACTGACCCTGTTGCCGGCGCTCGCCATGGCGACAAAGCATCTCGGTCTGATCGCCACGGCCTCGACTACCTTCGAGCCCGCCTACACGATCGCCCGTCGGTTCGCTTCGCTCGACCATATCAGCGACGGCCGGGCGGGCTGGAACCTCGTCACGACGTCCAACCCCGATGCGGCGCTCAACTTCGGCATGGACGACCAGATGCCCCATGCCGAGCGCTACGCGCGCGCGCGTGAGTTCTTCGACGTGGTGACGGGGTTGTGGGATTCCTGGGCCGACGATGCCTTCATCCGCGATGTGGAGAGCGGTATCTATTTCGATCCGGCGCGCCTGCATGTGCTGGATCACAAGGGCAAGTACTTGAAGGTACGCGGTCCGCTCAACATCGCCCGGCCCGTCCAGGGCTGGCCGGTCGTGGTGCAGGCGGGTGCCTCGGACGCCGGCCGCCAGCTCGCGGCCGAAACGGCGGAAGTCGTGTTCGCTGCTGGCGGACCGCTGAAGGGTGCGCAGGAATTCTATGCCGACGTGAAATCACGCACGGCGAAGGTCGGACGCAACCCCGACCACATTAAGATCCTGCCTGGCGCTTTCGTGGTTGTGGGCGATTCGCTCGACGAGGCGAAGGAGAAGCGTGCCAGGCTCGACAGCCTCGTGAACTACGACAGCGGCATTGCCGCCGTCTCGATTGCGCTCGGCGTCGACGCGCGCAAGTTCGATCCCGACAAGCTGTTGCCGGACGACATTCCCGAAACCCAGGCCAGCAAGAGCGGCCGCGACAGAGTCATCGAACTCGGCAAGCGCGAGAACCTCACGGTGCGCCAGATCGCGGGCCGCCTCGGTGGCTATGGCGGGCTGGGTATGGTGGGCACGCCGCAGATGATCGCGGACCAGATGGAGGAATGGCTGGTCGGCGAAGCCTGCGACGGCTTCAACGTGATGTTCCCGTACCTGCCCGGTGGCCTCGACGATTTCGTCGACAAGGTCGTGCCAGAGCTGCAGCGCCGCGGCCTGTTCCGCAAAGAATATGAAGGCCGGACCCTGCGTGAGAATCTTGGCCTACCGCGACCCGACAATCGTTTTTTCGCAGCCACAGCCAAGGCAGCAGAGTAACCTCGAGGCATGAGCTTCGAGATCGCGGTCGGCAGCGCCGACGATGTTCAACGTATGGCCCAGTGGGCCGACGCTGAGGGTTGGAACCCTGGCAAGACCGATGCGCACGCCTTCTTTGCTGCCGATCCCGGCGGCTTTCTGATCGGCCGCCTCGACGGCGAACCGCAGGCCTGCATTTCGGTCGTGAAGTACGGGCAGGGCTTCGGCTTCCTGGGCTTCTACATTGCGCGGCCGGCGATCCGTGGAAAGGGCTACGGCATCCAGATCTGGCGTGCCGGCATGGCGCGCCTCGCCGGGCGCAATGTCGGCCTCGACGGCGTGGTGGCCCAGCAGGGGAACTACAAGAAGTCGGGCTTTCGGCTCGCCTGGAACAACATCCGCCACGAAGGGCCTGCGCCCGCGATCCCGGCGCCGGCCGGCGTCACCCTTGTCGATGCACGTAGCCTCGCCTTCGACAGGCTCGCCGCCTACGATCGCACGTACTTTCCCGAAGCGCGGGATGCGTTCCTGGCGTCGTGGGTTTCGTTGCCGGAACGGGCCGCCATGGTCGCGCTGCGCGGCGGCGAGGTGGCAGGTTTTGCCGTGATGCGTCGTTCGGCGGCGGCGTCGCGTGTGGGGCCGCTTTTCGCGGCCACACCGGAAATTGCCGGCAGCCTCGTTTCCGCCCTGGCCCAGAAAACGGGCTCCGCGGCCGTCGCGATCGACGTCCCCGATCGCAACAAGGCGGCGGTGAAGCTCGCCGAGGAGATGGGCCTGAAGCCGTCGTTCGAGACGGCGCGCATGTACACCGGGGCCGATCCCGATGTGAACTATGCCGGCCTGTTCGGCGTGACCAGCCTGGAGCTGGGCTGACGCTAAGGGGAGCCGCTACTCCTTCTTGCGCACATTCCAGAAGACCGGCGCCGGCGAGGTTAGGTTGCCGGTCACGGTCGTACGCTTGGCCATCGGGATGTTGAACTGTCCGAGGTGCGCGAAGGTCGGATACTCGGATTCACGAACCTGAACGGCCTCGGCGTACTCCTTGCGCTTGGCAGGATCGGTCGTCTTGGCGAAGGCGTCGCGCAGTTCCTCGAGCTTGGCGTCGCACGGCCAGCCGATGGCCGCCTTGTCACACGCGGCACCGACGAACGCCGAGACGATGGGGTCGAGCAGGTCGGCCGATACCCAAGACGTCATGAACCCGCTCCAGCCGCCAGCGTTCAGCGGCTCCTTGCGCGAGCGGCGTGACAGCACCGTCTGCCAATCCATCGCCTGCATGTCGACGACGAAGCCGCCGCGCTCCAGGAGCGCCTTGGTGATGGGCGTCAGGCGGCCAGTGTTGGTGTCGGTGGCATACAGCAACACCACTGGCGTGCCGTCATAGCCCTCCTGCTTCAGGATTTCCTTCGACTTGGCGAAGTTCGAGTTGAGCTTGTCCTCGAAACCCTTGTCGGTCGCGTAGGGCGTACCGCAAATGAAGATCGCCTTGCACTCCTTGAAGTATTTCGGGTCGCTAATGCCAGCCAGCAGGAAGTCCTTCTGGTTCAGCGCATAGAGGGCGGCCTGACGGATCTTCGGATTGTCGAACGGCTTGTGCAGCACGTTGAAGCGGAAGCTGTACTGGCTGCCCAATGGATTGTAGTCGACGATCTCGATGTTCTTGTCCTTCTCGAACATCGGCAGCAGTTCGATCAGCGGCTGCTCGATCATATCGATCTCGCCGGTCAGCAGGGCATTGGCGGCCGTCTGCGAATCGGGAATGTTCACCCACTCGACCCTGTCGAGATAGACGTTCTTGCCGCCGGACAAGGCCGATGGCGGCTCGGTGCGCGGCTTGTAGTCCTTGAACTTGTCGTAGACGGCCTTCTCGCCCGGCCGCCACAGATCACGGCGGAACACGAAGGGTCCGGAGCCGGTGAAGTCGGTAATCTGCGTATTGCCCGGCGTCTCGGCGACGCGCTTGGGCATGATGAAGGGCACGTTCGAACTCGGCTTGCCGAGCGATTCGATGACGAGGCCGTACGGTTCGTTGAGCGTCAAAGTGAAGGTCTTGGGATCGACGGCCGTCAACGCCTTCGTATAGCTCATCAGCTTCTGGCCCATCGCGTCGCGCGACGCCCAGCGCTTGATCGACGCGATGCAGTCCTCGGCGGTGACGGCGGCACCGTCGTGGAACTTCAAGCCGTCGCGCAAAGTGAAGGTGTAGGTGAGCTTGTCGTCGCTCACCTTCCAGCTCTCCAGCATCTGAGGTTTCACGGCGAGCTTGTCGTCGACCGCCAGCAGCGTGTCGTAGACCATGTAGCCGTGGTTGCGCACGATGTAGGCAGTCGTCCAGATCGGGTCGACGATCTTGACGTCCGAATGCATCACGACCTTGAGCGTCTGCGCCTCTACCGAGGCCGAGAACAGCACCGCCGCTGCAGCAGCGAGCGCTCCTTTCACTCTCCGCATAGCCTGCCTCCTTGTTCTCTGTTTTTTCCGATTCTATCGTCCCATTGCGCGGTCTATGCAACAGGCGTGCCCTAAAGGGCGTCGCTCCCCGGAGGCGTGCAATCCATGAGCTCCCGACCGAACTCCATCCGGAACCTTTCCTGGGCCGTGGTCCGGGACGGCACCCATCGCCGGCACGTCTATCGACGCGACATCGACCTGCACCTGGAGGAGGGTCGGATCGTCGAGATCACGCCGGCCGGAGCGCGGCCTTCCGGTCCCGGCGAGGTGACGATCGACGGCACCGGGATGCTGGCCCTTCCGGGGCTGGTGAACATCCATTCCCATCCCTCGACCGAACCCGGCTATCGCGGCGTGCGCGAAGATCACGGGGTCCCCGAGCAGCAGATGACCGGCCTGATGGAGCGCCTGCAGGCCTTCCGCCTGGGCGACGATGGCCGGCAAGGGGCAGCGACGCTGGCCTATTGCGAGATGCTGCGGGCCGGCACCACGACCGCCTGCGACGTGACCGTGCCCTTCGACGGCTGGCTGGAGACGATGGCGCAAAGCGGCATGCGCTTCTATGCGGCCCCGACCTTCGCCTCGGCACGCTGGGGCATGGCAGCACCGCAGACCGTGATCTGGAAGTGGGACGAGGCCGGCGGCCTCGCTCAGTTCGAGAAGGCCAAGAAGGTCATGGCCGATGCCGAGGCGCACAATTCGCGTCGCCTCGACGCGATGGTCTTCCCGGCACAGATCGACACCGTGACGCCGGCGCTGTTCGCGGCCGGCCGCAAGCATGCCGACGACTCAGGGCGGCGCTTCTCCACGCATATCGGCCAGTCTGTAGTCGAGGTGCGCGAGATGATTCGGCGCCACAATATGACACCTGTGCAGTGGGCGGCCTCGCAGGGGCTGCTGAAAGACGACACCGTGCTGGCGCATTGCATCCTGCTCGACGACCATCCGCAGATCGGCTGGCACACGCGGAAGGATCTGGACCTGATCGCAGAGGCGGGCGCCTCGGTGGCGCATTGTCCGCAGCCCTTCGCACGCTACGGCCTCGCCATGGACCATATCGGCCGCTACCGCGACAAGGGCGTGAACATCGGGCTCGGCACGGATTGCGCCCCGCACAACCTGATCGAGGAGATGCGGCTCGCGATCGTCGCCGGACGTCTGATGAGCGAGGATATCCGCAGCCTCGACACGGCAGGTGCTTTCGAGGCCGCGACCTTTGGCGGTGCCGCGGCGCTGGGCCGCGAGGATATCGGTTCGCTTGGTCCCGGCATGGCAGCCGACATCGTGCTGGTCGATCTCAACCACCCGCTGATGCAACCGGCCCGCGATCCGCTGCGCTCCTTCGTGTTCCACGCCGCCGACCGCGCCGTGCGGACCGTTCTGGTCGACGGCGAGATCGTGCTGAAGGAGGGCAGCCCGGTTCATCTCGATCCCGCCGCAGCCATGGAGCGGGTGGCCGAGGCGCAGGCACGCATGCTCCGCGACTCGGTGAAGATCGACTACGCCAACCGTCCCGGCGACCAGATCTCGCCGCTGTCGCTGCCGATGGCCTAAGCGGCCTTCTGTTCCGGCGGTGACAGGGCCTGTTCGATTGCGTCCTCGACCTTTTCGAGCCAGATAAACTCGAGCGTGTTACGGACTTCCTCAGGGATGTCGTCGTAGTCGCGCTTGTTGCGGGCCGGCAGCATCACCCGCGTGATGCCGGCAGCCGCGGCGGCCACGACCTTCTCCTTGATCCCGCCCACCGGCAGCACCAGCCCGCGCAGGCTGATCTCGCCCGTCATCGCCGTGTCGCTGCGAATCGTGCGACCGGTCATCAGGGAGGTCAGCGCCGTGAACATGGCCACGCCGGCACTCGGCCCGTCCTTGGGCGTGGCGCCAGCCGGCACATGCACATGGATGTCGGTCTTCTCGAACGCGGCCGGATCGATGCCGATGGCGGTCGCTTTGTTCTTGATCAGGCTGAGCGCGGCCTGCGCGCTTTCGCGCATCACCTCGCCGAGCTGCCCGGTCAAGATCAGCCGCCCGCCGCCCGGTGAACGCGTCG
>CALROF020000027.1:0-44478 GCA_943369775.1 Reyranella massiliensis 521 | reverse complement strand
ATGATCCCCCCGAACCCGAGCCTCCAGATCCACATAGCTGAACAGCGATCCCGAACGCTCATCCGATCCGCGCATCATCGCCCCGTCTGAACTCTCAGATCAGTGAATCATCTTCCAATGATCGCCGCGATGCATTTTTCAACAGCCTGTTAGAAGCCCTTCACCCGTAAGGCCGCTACTCTGCTGCATTTTCGCGTTCACGCTGGACGCGCTCTTCGAAGAAAGCACGCGGCTTATGCATGGGGTTTTCCCCGCGCAGGAGCTCATGGGCGGCCGGATGGAAATGCTGAGGAGTGGCCTGAATCGCTCGACCGCGACGAATGATGGAGATCAGGGTGTCGAACGTCTCCTGATAGAGAGCCTGATGGGTCTTCGGTGCGGCCATGACAAGCTGGAGCCCCAGGCTGTGATAGAATCGAATGATCTTGTAGATGTTGTCTGGATCGAGTTTCTCGAACGCCTCGTCCATGAGCAGAAGCGCCGATTGCGCCGGTGCCTCTTTGGCACCTCCGAGATGGTTGTGGTAGGCCGACGCCGCCGCGACCCCAAGACAGATGTAGAAAGGTACGAACTTCTGGCCACCGCTGGCCTTGCCCCGCCGCTGCTCGAGATCCGAGATCTTGCGATAGCCGTTGTCCGGATCGCAGATGTCGATGCTGAAGCGAAAGTAGTTCCGATAGTCCGCTAGTTCATGTAGCCGGCGGCGATGGGCAGCGTCGTCGCTGTTCTCGAACGTGAGCATGTCGATCAATTCCTTGATCTTCGCCTGATCCGGATCACTGGGATTGGGATTGCTCTGCATGAGAGCCGTGGCTTTGGGCGCCACGATATCGAGGCGGTCGATCAGATAGCGGATTGTCTCCTTGTCTTGGTCTCGTTCCTGGCGGATCTGATAGGCCTCTCCCATGAAGACGCTACCGCGCAGCGCGCGGTTCAAGTCGTCCTTGGTACGCTCGACCGAATCGATATTGCTGCTCAGGCGGCTGAGAAAGTCATGGACCATGGTTTCGACAAGGGCCGAGACAGCCTTGTCCACTTGGCCCTTGAAATTGCGCATCACCGTCTCCGTAAGATGCCGATGGCGCTGGTTGATCCAGTCGTAAACGGTACTGGTGTGCTCGCTTTCAATGACCTGCGTCCATTCAAATCCCGGATGGTGATCCGGGTTGGCCTGGACATAGTCTTGCACGGCCGCCATCAGTCTGCTGACGGCACTCCGTTGGCTCGCTCGCTTGTCCTTGCGGAGCGCTTCAAAGTAGATTCGTACCTTGGCCGGATGATCACGTGCTGTTCGTTCCTTCCGATAGCTGGCACGCGCACGCCCAACAAATCGCTCCAGAGCGACCGGCGGATCATGCCTCGGCCGGCGCAGCTCAAGGTTGGGGAATGCCTCGTACGCCTGGATCGCCGCCTGCTTGCGCACGTCGGCGTTGGTGTTCATTGCGCCTCGTCGTTGACCTATCTTGTCTATCAGCTCCCTTTCCTTGGCGTTCTCGTCACGCTGTTCCTGCTGGTAGGCCTTCAGGAGAGCCTCGCTCTCCCGCTTTTCTTCCATTACCCCTTGCGGCAATTTGGCTTCGAGTTCCGCGATCAACACAGCCTGTCGCTTGCTCTCGGCCTCCGCGGCTTCCATTTTTCCCAGGATGCCGAGCGCGTCAGCCCGGTTGACGACAAGCATTGTATCAGCACGCCGAAGCGCCTCGAGCACCGCGAGAAGACGTGTCTCCTTGTCCTTCGCCGCGCGCAGTCTGGATTCCAAATCCTTTTGCTCCAGCGTCAACTGAGCCAATTGCTGATCGCGAACCGATTTGCCCAGCCGCGGAAGCGCCTGCAGGCGCCGGTACTCGATGCCCCGACCGTGGGCATACTTGCCGTCCATCGACGCGGCAAGATCGCCCTTGCGAATGTCGCTTGCCGACCGGGCACGAACGATTCGGCCTAATCGAACGTTGAGAAAGGCTCGAGCATAGCTGTTGTCCGTCGTCACCACCTCAGCCAACGTTCCGGGTCGAACGACTTGATCCTGCGACGTAACATTTTCCGACTGAACGAGTTTGGTGCGCGTGGCCTTGTAGTTGGCGTCGAAATGGCCGTAGGCCCGATCCATGAATCGGGGTTCTACAATCACCGCGTCGACCCAGTCGCCGAGTACCGACTCAGCGATTGCTCGCCAGGAGGCAAAGTCTGGAGCGACGTCGGCCACCTCCGACAGGCTGTGAGCCGGTATGTTCATGCGCGCCATATCGGCCAGGAAGTCCTGCGTCTCCTTCGACATGTAAGTGCCACCCGAACGCAGGTTCTTGAGTTGCCGTTCGACGTCTTCAGCCATTTGAGCCAGGCGTGCCTTCTCCCCAGCAGCGCTCTGATAGAGCCCTTCGAAGTGGCCTAGGGTGTCTCCCAATGGTGGCAGCGCCGCAATAGAGCGTGCTATCTCGCGTGGTGACTTTGGCCAGTCCGCGCCATAGTCACCGACTGCGCCCGAAGTGAGATTGGCTTGTACGTAGCCCGCAACTGCGGGGAAGGCAGCAGCAGGAAAGACCGTGCTCATCCCCGCCTCGCGCAGGGCTTTCAATGCATCAAAGATCGGCTTTGCCTCGACATTGCCAGTCCTGCGAACAGCATCTTGACGATCCTTCTCCGCCTGCGCTTCCTCGACTTGCCTGTAAGCTGGGGTGCCATTTATCTGCTGCTTCAGTGCGCTCAATCGCAGACGGGTGGATTCAATGCTGTCGACGAGCGTCTCTTGATAGGCTTGGGTGCTGGTGAGCTCTTCCTGCATCTTGGCAATTTCCTGGCGCTGCCGGGAAATGACCTCGCCGTAGCGATCATACTCGGCGCGATGCTCTCCATAGGTCCACATACGCATATTGAACTGGTCTTCCATGACGCGTTCCGACAGGGACCGGATGGCCTCGACGACTTTGATTTCGGCTTCGACACGCGCGATCTGCTTCTGCATCTCGCGCCAGGTGGCATAGCGCGCCTGGAAGGTTTCGATCTCGATGGGAACATCATCGAGCAGAAACCGCTTCACGAAGTCAGTGACGCTGGTGATCTGCTCAATGTCAAACGACAACGCCTGTCGCATGGCGGCGCGCGCCCGATCCGGGTCGAGCTGTGTGCCGCGGGCGTTGGCATTGATGATCGAAAAGAGCTGCCGCAGAAAGGCGCGGTTGCTCTGCCGCTGGAAGGTATGAACCGTATTGCCCTTGCGTCGCTGCTCGTCGAGAAAGCTGGACCATGCTTTCTCCTTGAACCGGTCGGGACGCCTTTCGATGAAATCATTGAAGCGGAGAATCGTGTCTTCGACGATGAACAATCCAAGGACGGATTCTTCGTTGACCGCCTCCTTGGCTTCGAGACAGACGCCGGCGGTGCATCGCCTGGAACCGTCAGCCGCTTCAAAACCCAACGCAATGTACGTCAGGCAAGCGTCACGCTGGTAGCCCGCGCCATCGTCCAAGAGGCCCAAGCAAGCTTCACGAATCGTTCTGGTGCTCCGGCCGCCTTCCGAGACACGGCTATTGAGATCGAGATAGCGCCTGTTCATCCCCGTCATCACGATCTGGATCGCGTCGAGCAGGACCGACTTTCCCGAACCGTTGCCGCCCAGGAAAACGGTGTGACCTCGCCCCTCGATCGGGAAGTCCTGGGCATAGAGGTAGAAATTCACAGCCGCGATGTTACGGAGCACGAACAGGGGGATCATCGCGGTGTCTCCGACAGGGCATCTGGCTCAGCGTCGCTGTCCGAAGCGGACTCTTCCTGCCCGTCGCTGTCTTTGGTGGTGGACGACCCGCCCCATGCCTCCAGACGCGCCAAGAAGGACTCGTCGACTGCTTCAGTAATGGTCGGCCGGATCGTGATATCTGCCGCCACCTGAAGGGAGTGCGTCTGATCGAACATAATCAGGCCCTGGCGCTTGAATGTCGTCAGGATTGCGCGCAATTCACCGGACTTGAGGTTCCGTGATCCCATGGAGGAGAAAACCGTCTGGATTTCGTCCTCGTCCACGAGGATTTCGGCAGTTGAATTGACGAAGTAGCCCTTTTCGGCACCTTCATTGTAGAGAAGCCGCAGACACAGAAGGACGATCGTCTCCTGCGTCGGAACCCGCATGTTGTTGAAAGCCGTCGGGCTGACGTACCCGACATAGCCCCATCCATCATTGAAGATGAAGCGAAAGCCGAAGCTTGCGAAGAGATCCTTGAAGTAATCGAGGTTGCCGACGATACGGTCGAAATGACTGCCACCTCCCGGATCCCCGCGCGTGATGAATTGACGGTACAGCAGACGGTTCGCCGTCTCCGTCAACTGCTCGGCGGTGACATTGGGATCCTGGTTGGCTTGCCGCGCTGCCCAGCGCGAGACGATCATTGCCCCTCCTCCTGGCGGCGGACGAGCAGGTTCGGCCCCGAAACAAACTGGCTCGGTTTCGTGGAAAGCCCCTTTCGAATGTCCAGCCCGGGTAACGAGCCGATCGAGCCGCTCCGGATTTCGTAGAGAACTGCCACATCGCGGGCAGTTTCCGGCACGAACTGATCGAGATCGAAGAAGCCTTCGGCAGTCGCCAGTGTCCGCAGCCGTGCCGCGACCGCATTCGGCGTCACGTCCATCGCGGCAACATAGGAGTCCAACATGCTCTCGCGCAGGAGATCGGCAGGGTCGAGCGTCATGGGCCGGCGCAGCTGCGGTTCGACCGGTTCGCGGGCCCTCTTCGGCAAGGCAAGCGTTGCCGTCGAATAGGGCACCGGTATATCGACCAAAGGCGTGATGCACGTGGTGTGTCCTGCGTCGAGCTGGGCAAACGCAAGACGAATGCCGTTGCGAAGCGCTTCTTCGCGGACGTTGCGGGCGGTTTCCTGATAGCGCACCGTCGTGGCGATCCGGCGTTCCAGCTTGTGCGAGAACCGATCGATCAGATCGAGCTTCTCGCCCAAACCGGCGAACACGTCGCGTATCCGTGTGAGATCCTGGAGGATCTGAGCTCGAGCCGTGGCGACGTCGCTGGCAAGAGCTTGATCGGCCAGGGCGACGGCGGCCCGTGAGACCTGCCCCTCATCATTCATGAAACGTTCGGTGTTGGTCTGAATGCTGCGCTGGAACCGCATGGGGTTGTAGGCCGATGCCTTGAGCGCACGATAATTTTGCAGAAGCAGCTTCTCCACGAAGCGGTCCATGAATTTCGTCAGCAGATCGGCCAGGCCGTCCGACCGCATCAGATCTTCCTCGATACGGTGGAGCGAGGTGACCACGCCGTCGATCGAGCGTCGCAGCTGGACGGCCTGGCGGCGTGCGCTGGCGATGTTCATGACCTTGCCAGCGGGGTCTTGGTAAGCAGCGAGAATGCCACTGTCGATGAGACTCGATTCGGCTGAAATATCGACCTTGAGTTCTTCCTGCAGCGTGATGAGGGCCGACAGCAGGGCGTGGGCTTCCCGTGACATGTAGACTTCGACGGTACGCCGGTTGGTGACCTCCAGGAGCCAGCCATCCTCGCGCAGGCGGGCATAGAGGAGATGCTCGGCCATTTCTGCCGGGCCGACTGTGTCGGCGTCATCGGCCGGCGGTGAGTAATCCGGATTGTCGAGCACTTCGCGGATGACCTGGAGGACTTCCGCCCTCTTGGGGGCGAACGCGAAATCGTCAAAAAACTGCTCGAACAGGCGTTCCAGGACGGCGACGTTGCGGACGTGCGCCGACGCCGACAGCGCCCGGAACAGCGTAAACGGAATGACATCAAGCAAGCTCATCGGCCGACTTCCCACCGGACGCTGTGTTTGTTATATCATAAGTTAGCACAAACTAATAAATGCGGATGCCCCGCCCCCAGAAATACACCGATTCCGACATCGCCGCCGCCATTCAAGCTCTTGCCGATGAAGGCGAGGACGTAAACCCGATGCGGGTGAGAATGCGCTTGGGCGGTGGCAATGTCCGCCGCATCAAGGCCGTCCTCGCCGATCGTCCGGAAGCTGTCCCCCCTCCCCAGGGCGATCCGACAGCACTTCCAGAAGCGTTGTCCAGAGAGGTTCAGCTCCTTTTTACCGAGACCTCCCGGCAGATTGCCGCTTTGGCGCAGAAATGCTGGGAGGCCGGCTCGGTTGAATCCACGCACCATGCCCGACGCGAGAATGATCGGCTGCGTCAGGAGATCGCCTACCTCAAGACAAGCCTGGCAACTTCGACCGACCTCGTCGGCCGGCTTGAGAGGCAAGGCAAGGAAAAGGATCGGGTGCTGGACGACCACGGCGTCGAAAACACCAAGCTTGCCCAAATCTGCGAAGGATTGCGCGCCGCCTTGCGCAACGCCGAAAGCGACCTCCGAGCCTCTCAACGGGTCATTGACAACCTCGAGCGCAATCAGGGCCAGGATCGGGAAGAGATCCGCGCGTTGCAGAAGCGGATCGAAGGGCTGGTGGGCGAGATCGCGGTATTAAAGACAAGATCCAGTGCTTCCAAACTCCCGAAGGCCACGGCCACCCGCCGAAAAGTCAGGTGAGATCGACAGGGCATCGCGCCCGGTCATGTCGCTGTGGTCGAACGGCCGCCGATGGCGTCATCAAGGTAAAATCCGCTGAACTTCACATGCTCCTTCAATGAGGCAGGCCTGTAGGCGCCCGAGCCGGCACATTGCAAAACCGCGTCCAGCCGAAACCGTGCCTCGACGGTCGGATGAACGATAGCTTCCTTGTTGATCGGCCGCGGCGCTGCCTTCCAGCCCAGGCCGGTCGTGAAGCGGCGCAGCCACCCCGGAAGGCGGCCGTCCAGCAGATCCTGCATCCCGGCAACCTCGCAATGCTGAAGACCATCGGCGGCCGGAAAGAGCTGGAGGGGAATGCCAACCTCAGGCGTTCCCGCGAGGTGGTGGCCGCTCACCATCACGGGCCCGATCTTGAGACCGTCAGGGACTCCAACGGCTTCCTCGATCATCCATCCCAGTGCCACATCGGAGAGACGCGACTCCGTCTCCGGGTAGCTACCGCCGATGTCGGAGTGGTTGCCCGCGAACCAGATCTGCTTGAAGGTCGGGATGCCGTTGCGTTCGGTCTCCATTTCAGCCGTAGGGCCCCAGGGAACGCGAGCAAAGTCTTCCCGTGTTTCATCGATCGCGTTTGCCGAGCGTGCATACCCTATGAACCGACTGAGCAGGCGGTCGAAGTGTTCGCCCTTCCATTCGGCGAGATGAGTCGATCGATCGCCCGGATTCGGAAAATCCTTGATGATCTTCCTGATGGTCTTGCGCTGGCGCCAATGCATGAGGGCGCCGCCCAGAACGGCAGCGGCCACAACAAGTGCCAGCACCGACCACCAGAAAGCAAAGCCCAGAAGGAACAGAATGCCGCCGATTGCCAACGACGGGATAATAGAGAGGACCGCCGCGAGCACGCCCGCCCCCATCACGAGCGACACCTTGATGGCGATTGCCAGCGCGCCTTTGACGCCGAGCGCCGCGACCGTGTCGAACACGCCAATGAAGTAGGGCGCTGCGTTGGAGCGATGGACTTCACCGGATTCGTGGTCGGCGCCATACTCCGCACGGAAGCGCCGAGCGAGTTCCAGGCGCTCCTCCTCGAACGTGGCGCGCGGATGGCCCGCGCCATGCTCCAGCACGTCATGAACCGCCTCGTGAGCGATATCGCGGGTCGACTTCCTGAAACGCTGCAGGGGCCGGTCGCCCTGTCGGGTCGGGACACCGCAGAGCATCAGGAGATTTGCGATGCTGCGTGCGGTATAGGCGCCGCGGCTGAATCCGAAAAGGAAGATCCGGTCGCCCGGCTCGTAGTGGTTGATCAGAAATTCGTAGCAGTCGACGATATTCGTCGTGATGCCGCGCCCCGACACCGAGGCCAGGGTCTTCTGTGTCCAGCGTACCAGGCCCGTCATGCCCGTCGCCGTCGTCTCAGTTCCCAGACCAGGATCGTAGAATGCCACCTGATCCCTTGGATCGATGATGGTTTCCGGACTGACCCTGCAGGCACGATACATCTTGTAGATGTTGCTCATGCGTTGTTCGGCACGGACGCCACCGTCCTGGCCAGTCCCGTCGGAAAAGATGATGATGTTCTTGGCCAATGCGGCCTCCCAAGAATGAACACTCAACCGCTGCGAGATCGCTTAGGATCGACGGCCTCAGTCGATGGTGAACGAGGGCTGGTAGGTCTTGTGTCCCCGGCGGTCGAAGTCGAACTCATAGACAATGCAAGGGGCAATGCCCTGATGGTGCTGACCAAGAAAGAACATGAGACTGTTGGGACAGGCTGCAAAGATGTGGACCAAGGCGTCCGGATTAGCGGCCTTCACCTCTCGAACGCAATTGGACACCTGTTCCGCGAGGGCGGAGGCGTGTTCGCCGCCGACGACGCTTTGCTGGCCCGGTCCAGCGGGCATGGCAAAGGAAATCACTTTGCCTATGTTGGGTAAGTTGGCGGCGATGTAGGCTCGCGCCTGAGGGATGGCCGGTTGAGATACGCTGATCGCAATGGCGATCTCGTGCCCACTACTTGCGAGCGATTCCTCCGCGACCTCGAACCGCGCCCCTTTTGCCGCCGACGCGTCATCGGCGCGCCACACCCGCGTTCCCACGCGTCCTTTCTGAACGAGATGCGTCTCCACACCGGATTTCAGGTCAAGGACGCTGCCCGAGAGAAAGGCGATCGACGCGTGGGCATCCAATACCAGACGCAGCTTTGCACTCCGCCTCGCCGCCTCCCTCAAGAACGCTTCCACCATCGGCCGGATGTCGCGTTGCCATTCCCGATCGTCACGCAGGTAGCGCTGGCGGAACTCGGCCGTAAGGAGAAGTGTGTTTTCCGGCGCCGCGCCGACAATGTCGGCGGCGATACCGAGGAAGCTCCGGATGGCGATCGGCAAGAACGGATCGAGATCGGCTGGTGCCTCGGCAAGCAGACCTTCCTCCCGGCACAACCTCAGGAACAATTCACGGGTCAGGGTGTTCAGCCCGCGTACCTTCAGCTGACGTGCCAGCTCGTCGTAGCGGAAATCCGACGACGTCGAACAGGTCAGCAAACCCACTACCTGGGCTTTGAGGTTGATCTCGGTTCGCAGCTCGTCGAGCGACCGGTGACCCTCGAAGACGCGCAAGCCCTGGACAATCCGGAGAAGCTCTTCGTCTGATGCCAGGCCAAGATGGTCCCGCCAGCACTTGCGCACCTTCCCCATCCGGCTTTTGTCGGTCGTGCCATCGAAGAGACGTTCGGTCAGCAGGGTCTTGTCATGCCCGGATACGAGGTCGGCAAGCGGATCGCCGTCTTTGATCCGGTAGGTGGTGATGAACGAGAAGTGCGAGCCGGCGGACGCGGTCGCGAGTGCCTGCTGCAGGCGCTGCAGCAGCGAGGCCGACTGCGCACCGATGAAGGCCGGGTCGATGAAATCTTCGTAGCCGAAGCGGCCGCCACTTGCGACATGCCATTTGACCTGATGGTACTCGGCGGGGACGCGCTGTGCTCCTGACCGCGCGATCGGCGGATCATACTTGACGACGACATCGTCAAACGCCTTCGGGCCATCGGCCTCGAACGTGACTTCGATGACGCCTGACGTCGAGTCCAACAGATTCAGCGCATTCTGCCAGAAGATGCGCGATTGGTAGTTGTGCCCGTGCCACTGCGCTTTCACTGCATCAGCCATTGAAGATCTCCAGCGGCATGTCTCCGCGTCTCCAGTCCATCATGACAGTGGGAACTTGGGACCGAATAGCGCACGCCAGGCCTTCAGTGCTTCACCGTTGCGCCCCTGGCGGGCATGGTCGATGGCAAGCGATGCCTCCCGGCTTGCCGCCTGGAGCAGCGTGCGGGCGCGTTGCTTCTGCTGAGCGTCCATCCCATCACTGATCGGCGGCCCCAGCCCGGCCGGGTCCGGCCACGCGTCGAAAATCCGGTCGGCCAAGGTCGCGAAGAGGCCCTGGACTTCGTAGTCGAAGCGGCCCTGCCAATCGCCATAGAGGCACTGCAAGGCCATGACCTCGATCAGGAAGGATGGCTTGACCGGCTTTTCCTTTTCATGGCGCGGGTTGTTGTTCCAGTACTTGACCATCCGCACCAGTCCCTTCCACTCATTGGAGAAGGCTTGGTGTGCGGCAGTCGCCTTCTCGGCATGGGTTTTCGGATTGGTCTTGATCCATTTGCCGGAGTCGTCGTCGGGAATTTCGTAGTCGTCGCCGGCGGCGTAAGCCGGCACGGTGTCAATGCTCATCACGCGATAGTCGGTGTTGTCATCAGCATCGACGACCACGCCAAAATCGACATTGACCGACCGGCTTTGCTTGCGCACGGCGTCCTTGCCGTACTTCTCCACGAGGGCATCGTAGAAATCGCCAAGCACGACGGACGGCGCCTTGGCGCGATAGTCCTTCCCCGTCGTCTTGAGGACGAAGAAGATGTCGATGTCCTTCAGCGGCTTCGTCTTGGTGTAGCGCGCATAGGACCCGGTCAGGAAGCTGCGGTCGATCTCGAACTTGGTGTCGAGGTACTCGCGCACTTCCGTGTGGCGGGCGGTGGCGTTGGCCTGCTCCTTGTCGTTGAGTTCCAGCCGGCTCTTGAACTTTCGAAAGGCCTCGTTGACGGTGATCATCCGGCTTTCCTCCAGTAGGCCGCATTGCCGCCCAGCCCGTTGTGCTCGATGGTCGAGCCCAGGCTGTGGCGAACAAAGCCGGCGGTGGATCGGAAGGTGGTGGAGCTCCAGCCCCGGACGTCCGGGCGGCCCGCCTTGTTCTGCAGAATCAGGCGATAGCGGGCTTCGCTCGGCCAAAGGCCCGCCTTGCGGATGTGGTACTTGATCTGATCGGTATCCGTCCAAAAGTTGCCGTCGCCGGAGGCACCGTAGACCACGTCGACATCCCAGCGGCCGATCAGGGCGTCGGTCTTGGGATTGTAGACTTCGAGCACGACGCAGGTGAGATGGCCGGACGCCAGCCACGTCCTGAGCGCCAGCATCGTGCTGTCCCAATCCTCGACCAACTGGGTCGGATCGAGCCCGCTGGCCCGGATGATGTCCTTGAAGCTCTTGAGGATGTTATCGGCCACATAGGTGACCGAGTGCGTGTAGGAGTAGACGGCGACGCTGGTCATGATCCGAGGAATCCCTTGGGGTCGAGCACGAGGGCCTGCGCTTGCGCGGATTGCTGGTCGGCGGCTTTGGTCATCTCGGCCTCGCGATCCCGCGCCATGACGCGGTCGCTGTGCTTCTTCAGGGCCGCCTGCACCCAGGCGAGATCATCGGCGAGACAGGGCAGCGACACGCGCCAGTCGCCGTTCAGCGGATCGAAGCCGAACGGATCCTCGTTGGCGTCGGCGCCGTCGATGGCATCGTCGTCGTAGACGCAATAGATGCGGGTACGAGGCCCATCGCACGTCGTGACGATGGCCGCGTCCTTCGGCGCCTGATCCGCGATGACGCTGGCGGCGATGCCGGCGACAGCGAGCAACTCCGTACGAGCTGCGCTCGCCTTGCCATGAGTCAACAGATCCACGATCGCGCGCCAGGTTGCCATGGCGTCACGATGGGGAGTGCTGCGGAACGTACGGCTGGCAATTGTCGTCATTGGGCCTTGCCTCCGTCCACCCGCGCGGCCTTGGCGGCGCGCGCTGCCGCGAGGAGATCGGTGATCGTGACCAGTGCCGGGTTCATGGCGGTCTGCGGGCTGCTCGCCAGCGCGTTCGCCACCATCTTGCGGATGGCCCGACCGTCGAGGCCGACGCACTCGGCGGCGCAGCGTTCGAATTCAGGCGAGGCGACCAGCTTGGCGATCGGCGGAAAAGTCCGGCCCAACCCTTCCAAGCAATCCTTCAAGATGTGGCGGCACGCATCGCGATCCGGCAACGGTATATGTACGATCAAATCGCAGCGCGAGGTGAAGGCGCTGTCGACGGCCTGCGGAAAGTTGCTGGTGGCGACGAAGAGGAGATTGGGATGCGTTTCGGCGAGCGCATCGAGCTGGACGAGGACGGCGTCGGTCGCGCGATGGACGTCGACCGGGTTGGCCTCAAGGCTCATCTTGGAGCGATCGGCGGCCAAGGTCTCGACCTCGTCAAGGAGCACGATGGTTGGGCCGGCAGCGGCGGCCTCGGCGACGGACTGCGAGAAGAGTTCCGAGACAGCACGCTGTGTCTTGCCCATTGCGGAGCTCGTGAGGCTGTGGGGCTCGACCTCGAGCAATTGAAACCGGGCGGCGGAGAAGGACTCCGCCGTGCGATGGGCGAGGCCGCGGGCCAACGAAGTTTTGCCGGTGCCGGGCGGGCCGACGAGAAGGATGACGCCGTGCAACGGGATGACGGCTCGCTCGACCTTGCCGCGCAAGGTGAAGTTCAGCACCGCCTGGGACAGCAACTGCGTCTTGAGGTGCGCGTCGATGAAGATCGAATGCCACAAGGCGCCCAGTTCCGGCGCCGGCAGGCGACGAACTCTCTGAATGCCTCTGGGCCGGTCCATGCCGTCGTCCGGTATCGCTGAAAACTTGCGATTCATTGCTCGCCTCTCGCCTTCCCAGTTCCTTGCCGGTCGGTGCCCCTCACCCCACGTGAAGGGCACCCGGTGTTCTTCAGCCCCTGGGCGGATTCGGATCGCCGCCGTGGCTGTCGCTTTGGGAGATGCGTCCATCCTGGTTGTGGATGCGCAGCTCGGTGCCCTGATTGCGGCTGATCTCGCGGCCGTGGTCGATCGCTTCCTGCTTGGTGTCGAAGTGACCAGCGGCACGCTCGGCGCCGCCGCGTTTGACATCCCATCCCCCATTCGGGTTGGATACTACATGATGTGAGTCAGGGCCATTTTTGCCCGGCATTTGGTATCTCCTGTCGAGTCTGGTAGAGAAAATATGCCTACTCCGAACGTAACTTGGTTACGCGGGTGCGCGTTGTCAAGGAGTCCGCATGCCACTACTCTGAACTCGTTGAGTAGCCGCGTAGGAGGGAACAAAATGAGTACGCCACTGGGCGATAAAATACGAAGGTTGCGCAAAAGCAAGAGCTACACGCTCGAACGGCTCGCCGAGCTGTCGGAGTCGAGCAAGAGCTACATCTGGGAGCTAGAGAACAAGAATCCGCCACGACCTTCAGGAGACAAGATCGCGAAGATTGCCGCCGCTCTGGGCGTCACCGCGGACTATCTGCTCGACCCTACGGAAAATGATGTCGAAGCCGCCACCGATACAGCGTTCTTTCGAAAGTACCGGAAGATGGACTCCGCGACCAAGATCAAGATCCAGCGCATGGTGGAGCTTCTCGGCGACGAAGAATGACGAAGCCGTTTTCTCCTGAACGTTGGGCCATTGAGATCACGAAACTGCTGAATGCCGTTTTCGGCGCCGATCGGTTTCCGATCGATATCGCAGCCGTTGCCACGGAGTACACTGCCCAGCGCTTTCCGGAGGACCCGATTGTCAGCGTGCAGGGCGAGAACTTGCCCGGTTTCGAGGGTGCTATCTTCCGAGCACGCGGTGGCCGTCGTGGCTGGGGCATCATCTACAACAACGGCATCACTTCAAGAGGCCGGGTAAATTTCACCCTCGCGCACGAGTTCGGCCACTACCTGCTGCACCGTCTCAAGTATCCGGATGGGCTGCGATGTGGTGAGCAGGACGTGGTTCGCTGGGATTCCGAGTACGGCCAGGTCGAGCATCAGGCGAATGTCTTTGCCGCCAATTTCCTGATGCCGCTGGACGATTTTCGTCGGCAGATCGCACCCCGTGCAAAGATCGACATGGAAATGATCGAGCACTGCCGCGATCGGTATCGCGTGTCATTGATAGCCTGCCTCCTGCGCTGGCTGAGCTACACGGAGAAGCGGGCTGTCCTCGTGGTGTCACGCGATGGCTTTGTTCTGTGGGCACGCTCCAGTGACCGCGCCTTGAAGACAGGGGCCTACTTCAAGACATCGGCAGCAACAATTGAATTGCCGGATGTCGCCCTTGCAGGTCGTCCTGACCAACTGGTCGATGGTCGCGGCGCCGTCGATCACGACGCTGGGATTTGGTTCAACGAACCCGCCCACGAGATGACCATCTTCGCCGAGCACTATGACTTCTCGATCAGCCTCCTGCTACTTGGCGACGATGCGCCACCCTTGGATTGGAACGAAAGGCGCGAACCGGACACCTACGACCGGTTTGTCCCGCCTGCACGCCGTCGAAAATGGTGATGTAGCGCTCCGAAGGCAGAGGTCGTGAGTTCGAATCTCGCCGGGTCTGCCATTATATCGCATGTTCTTAAGCATTTGAAGAGAACGCAATTTGTCTCTCGGCACTCGGATTTGCCGCGGAAGCACTACGGAAGCATTCGGAGGCGTATTGTAGCGTACGGCGCACTCCGCAATGTGTTCGTGACTGACACGCGATGAAGTCGTGGCGTAGCGACAAGATGCTCTATGTCTCGGTCACTCGAGCAAATGCCAGCGGCAGCAAGACCTTAACTACTCCGCAGCAGCTCGCGAGTCGGCGAGCCGTGACACGACGCGTTCAGGGGCTGCGGCGGCCCGACGCTGCAGCTTTCGCGCGGTTAGCGCCGCAAGGAGCGCACCGGCAAAGCAGAAGCAAGTCCGTACCGGCGATTAGCCGAAGATGACGGTGCGATCAGCGGCGAACCAGGTGCGCCCGTGTACCCGGCCTTTCAGGTGACCCCCAGTGTACCCGAAGACGCCGGATTCTCTCGAACAGCCACGAACAGCCAATAAACGTTCAAATCCTGATTTTACGAGCGTTCTGAGTGGTCGGCGAACGAGCGCGGACGACAAAGAACTAGGCCGGATGGAAAATGGTGCCCGAGACGGAATCGAATTCCCGTATATCTAGCTGATATCACGCACCTCTTTTGGAGGACGATTCTTCAGTGTACCTTTCAATGTACCCACCGCTTGGCAGCCATGCGGTTTATGGTAGTGCTCTGAGACCCATCTTTGGATCGCCCGGGGTTAGAGTTTCCGGGCTTTGTCATGATGGCGGGCTGGGTATGCCATCACGAACGAGCAACGTTATCGAGGCCTTCTGCCCGATCGCCCCATGCGGGCGCTCCTCATTGTAGTACCTGCGCCAAGCCTCCACCTTTTGCCGAGCATCTTCAAGGCTGATGAACCAGTGAGCGTTGAGGCACTCCGCACGGAAGCGACCGTTGAACGCCTCGATGAAGGCATTGTCGGTCGGTTTGCCCGGCCGCGGGAAGTCCAATGTCACGCCGTTGGCATAGGCCCACAGATCGAGATCCCGTGAGACGAACTCGGTGCCCTGATCGACGCGGATCGTCGCCGGGTAGCCGACCTCCGCACAGACCTTCTCGAGAACCTGCACGACGTCCTCGCCATGATAACTGAACCGTGGATCGATCGCCGGCGAGTAGCGCGAGAAGGTGTCGACCACGGTCAGCATCCTGATCTTGCGTCCGGTCGCCAGCTGGTCGTGCACGAGGTCCATCGCCCAAGTCTCGTTCGGCCGGGTCGCCACCTTGCGGTCGTCCCGCAGCTTGGCCTTGACCCGACGCCTGGGCGTCTTGTTGCGCAGTTGCAGGCCCAGTTCGCGATAGATGCGACGGGTCTTTTTGAGGTTGATGCGCCAGCCCTCGCGACACAGCAGGACGTGAACGCGCCGATAGCCATAGCGCACCCGCGTCTGACAAATCTCCTTGATCGGGGTTTCCAGCACGGCCTGGCCGGGGCGGCGAGACTTGTAGTGGTATGTCGATGTGTCGACCTCCAGAACCCGGCAGGTCCGCCGGATCGACACGCTCCACTGCCCACGCACCTCGTCCACCAGCTTGCGCTTCCGGGCAGGCCCCAGAGTTCTCGGCGGATGACGTCCTGCAGCATCGCCTTGTCGAGGCTGAGGTCGGCCACGACCTTGCGCAGCTTGCTGTTCCTCGAGCTGCTTCAGCCGCCGCATCTCCGTCGGCAGCAAACCGTCGTACTTCTTCTTCCAGTTGAAGTAGGTCGCCTGGCTGACCCGGCCTTGCGGCAGATCTCCGCCACCGGCATGCCGTCATTGCCCTGCTTCAGGAGAACGCCTTCTGCGCCTCCGAAAACTTCGATGCCTTCATCGCTCTCCGCTCCTTCCCCATCCTCGGGAAACAACCGGAAAACTCTAACTCACAGCGGTCCAGTTTTCAGGGCTCAGAGCAGCCCCTTTCCTGCGCGCCGGACGAGGCTGGCGCTGCAGCGGTGAGCAGGATGCCCTCGTAGCCTTTCTGAGTGACCTCCGTAATTCGGGCTACGTATTTTGGAACGCCGCCGTTGTAGACGAAGTAGCGGATCCTGCCGTACTCGTGGCCGGCGACGTTTGAGTTGTAACCAGTGAACCAGGACTTAGCCTTGCGCATCAGCATCGTCGAATACATCTGTGTGACGTGGGCGGTCCAGCGTTCTTCCGCCTCACGCGTCGCCTCGGCGCGCATGTAGCCATGCTCCGACATATGCTTGAGCAAGTCGGCGCACCAGTTGACGCCGGTCTCGATGCCACGCGGGTAGTTGGTCGAGGCGGAGCCGCTCTGCGGTCCAGCCGGCATCAGAAGGTTCGGAAAGCCGTGGACGAGCATCCCGAGGAACGTCGATGGTCCGTCTTTCCACTTGTCACGAAGCGTCTCGCCGTCCACACCCCGGATGTCGATGCGATCGAAGCCGCCCGTGATCGCATCGAAGCCCGTGGCGTAGACGATGATGTCGAAACCGTAATCGCGCTCGGTGGTGCGCAGGCCGGTCTCGGTCACGCGCACGATCGGTGTCTCGCTGATGTCCACGAGATGCACGTTGGGCCGGTTGTAGACCTCGAAGTAATGGGTCTCCATCGGGACCCGCTGGACGCCAAAGCCGTGATCCCGGGGAATCAGCTTCTCCGCGACCACGGGGTCCTTGACCCGCCGGCGGATGCGGCCCGCGATGTACTCGGAGAACTCCGCGTTCGCTTCCTCGTTGGTGAAGATCTCGCGGAAGTTCCGCAGCCAGATCGCGAAGCCGGGTTGGTCGTAGAGCTGTTCCCAAAGCTTCAGCCGCTCTTCGCGCGAGACCTCGTAGAAGCCGCGCCGGTCCGGCTCGTGCTCGAAGCCGCCCGGCGTGCGTGCGCAGGTCGCGAAAATTTCGTCGTAGCGCGTGCGGATATCGGCCATCTCCGCTTGGGAGATCGGCCCGTTGTTCAGCGGCGCGCTCCAGTTGGGCCGCCGCTGGAATACTGTGAGCTCACTGACCTTGTCCGCGATTTCCCCGATCACCTGGATGCCCGTAGCGCCGGTGCCGATGACCGCGACCTTCTTGCCAGCGAGTTCGACCGACTCCTGTGGCCAGTAGAAGGTATGGAACGAGCGGCCCTTGAAGCTGTTCATGCCCTCGAAGCGCGGCAGGGTCGGAATCGACAGCAGGCCCAGCGCCATAATCACGAACCGGCAGGTGACTTCGCGTCCGTCCGCGATTTTCAGCCGCCAGAGATTGTGCGACTCGTCGTAGTGCGCCGCCTCCACCTTGGCGTTGAACTGCATGTATTTGCGCAGGTCGAACTTTTCCGCGACATAGTTTAGATAGCGCAGATTCTCCGGCTGGCCCGAGAACCGCTCCTTCCAGTGCCACTCGTTCAGCAACTCCTTCGAGAACGAGTAGCCATAGGTGTAGCTCTCCGAGTCGAAGCGGGCACCGGGATACCGGTTCCAGTACCACGTCCCGCCGAGATCTGGCGCGGCCTCGAGCAGCATGGCGCGTACCCCAAGGTCGGCCAACCGCTTGATCTGATAGATCCCGGCCACGCCGCCACCGATGACGATGACCTCATATCCCGGTTCGTTCCTGTCCCTCATGCCCCGCTCCCGTTCCGCCGCGTTGACAAAGTCGGCGCCGCTGCTTCGGCTTCACGCACCGGCACCCTTTGCCGGGTCAGCCTGAACCCTTCGTACCCGCTCGCGGCGACGGCGTCGCAGCGCCGCTTGTAGGCGTCGAAGCCGCCGACATAGGGCATGAACACCCGCGGTTTGCCCGGGATGTTGGCCCCGAGATACCAGGAGTCGGCGAGCGGATAGAGCGTACTGTCGGCCACGGCATTGACGTGCTGCACCCAGGTGGCTTCGGCTTCGACCGTCGGTTCGATGCGATCGAGGTCATATCTGCGCATGTGATCGAGGCAGCCGGTGACCCAGTCGGTGTGCTGCTCGATCGAGGCGATCATCTGCGTCTTTACGCCAGGGCTGCCGGGGCCGGTGATGATGAACATGTTGGGGAAACCGGCAACCATCAGCCCGAGATAAGTCAGCGGGCCACCGGCCCATCTGTCCGCCAGCGTGGCGCCGTCGGCGGTGCGGATGTCGATCTCGCGCAACGCGCCCGTCATGGCATCGAAGCCGGTGGCGAAGACGATAGCGTCCAGTTCGTACGCCACACCGCCGGCGGTACGCAGGCCGTTCGGTGTGATCTCCAGGATCGGATCGCTACGCACGTCAACGAGCGTGACGTTGTCGCGATTGTAGGTCTCGTAGTAACCGGTATCGAGGCACAGCCGTTTGGTGCCGATCGGGTGATCGTTCGGCGCCAGCAGTTCAGCCGTCCTGGGGTCCTTGACGATGCTGCGGATCTTCTCGCGCACGAACTCCGACGCGGTGTCGTTGGCCTCCTTGTTCACCAGCAGGTCGGCGTAGGTGTAGAGGAAGCTGATGCTGCCGCCTTCCCGCCACTTCGCTTCGTAGGCGGCGCGTCGCTCCTCGGATGTTGCTTGCAGGGCCGACTTGGTCGGTTTCGGATAACCGGCGATAGCGAACGGTGTGTCGTAGGCGGCGCGGCGGCGGGCCGGATACTCGGCCTTGTGGCGACGCTCGCGCTCCGGATCCATTGGCGCGTTGCGCGCCGGCAGGCTGAAGTTCGCCGTGCGCTGGAAGACATGCAGATGACTCGCCTGCCGGGCGATGATCGGGATCATCTGGACGCCCGACGAGCCGGTGCCGATGACGCCGACTCGCTGGCCGCTGAAATCGACGCTCTCATGCGGCCAGAGCCCGGAGTGGTACCACTTGCCCCGGAAGTCGCGCAGGCCCCTGAATTCGGGTACGCGCGGCGTCGAGAGGTTGCCGGCGGCCATGATGCAGAAATGCGCCCGCACGACGTCGCCCCTGTCCGTCGTCAATGTCCACTCGTTGGCTTCGCTGTCGAACAGCGCCGACGTCACGCGGGTGCTCAGCTGCACATCACGGCGCAGATCGAAGCGATCGGCGACGTGGTTGATGTAGCGCAGGATTTCTGGCTGGGTGCCGTAGCGTTCCGGCCATTTCCACGCCTGCTGCAGGTCTTCAGAGAAGGAATAGGAGTACTCAAGGCTTTCGACGTCGCAGCGCGCGCCGGGATAGCGGTTCCAGAACCAGGTGCCGCCAATGTCGGAGCCAGCCTCGAAAGCGCGCACGCGCAGGCCCATGCCGCGCAGGCGATAGATGGCGTACAACCCGGCCAGCCCGCCCCCGACGATGGCAACGTCGAGCGGGGTCAAGATACGCGTATCAGGAAGGGGCGACGCGTCGGGCATACCGGATCCTCCGAGGGTTACAGCCCGCGCATCATTGCTTCCGCGGGACGTTGTATATATATAATCTATCATTCATTAGAATCTATAGTAGCGTCCGCAGCGAGTTGGCGCTATTCGACTGACGCATGGCAGCACAGCGCGATGTTGCGAGGAACATGGTGCGAGATACGGCGCAGCGGCCAGTCACAACGGGGAGGAAACGGGCGTGTCCTTTACCCTGACCGAGGAGCAACTCCAGGTCCGAGACTTGGTGCGTCGCGTCGCGCGCGAACGCGTGGCGCCGCGCGCCGCCGCTATCGACGCCAGCGGCGAATACCCGCAGGACATGTTCGATCTGCTGCGCGAACTCGGCTTGTTCACCCTGCCCTTCCCGCCCGAATATGGTGGTTTGGGCAGCACGCTCGCGGGCTGCCTCGCGGTCGAAGAGCTGGGCCGGGTCTGCTACAATACCGCTTATCTGCTGGTTGTGCAGTGGGTGCCGCTCGGCACCATCCTCGCCGGCGGGACGCCGGAGCAGAAGGCGCGGCTGCTTCCCGGCCTCGCCTCTGGTGCGCTGCGCGCCGCCTTCTCGCTGACCGAGCCGCAATCCGGTTCCGACGTTGCCGGCATCCGCACCCGTGCGCGACCCGACGGCGACGGCTTCGTGCTGAACGGTGGCAAGATCTGGTGCACCAATGCTGCGGTGTCGGACTTCGTTCTGGTCGGCGCGCGGTTCGAGCGCGCCGATGGACCGGGTGAGGTCAATTTCTTCATCGTTGAGCGTGACCGCCCGGGCTTCCGCATCGGCCGCAAGGAGGAGAAGATGGGCGCCCGCGGCGTCCCTTCCTCGGCGCTGTTCTTCGACGACATGCGGCTGCCGAAGGAGAACCTGCTCGGCGGCGGCGCGGGCGGCTTCCGCTCGGTGATGGAGGCGCTGAACAAGTCCCGCCCCATCGTCGCCGCCCGCGCGGTCGGGCTGGCGCAGGGCGCGATGGACCACGCGATCGAGTTCGCCCGCGGCCGCCGCGCTTTCGGCGAGACCGTCTCCAACTACCAGGGTATCCGCTGGATGATCGCCGACATGGCGATCCAGATCGAGGCGGCGCGGCAGCTCACCTACGCCGCTGCGGCGGCGGTGGATGCCGGCAAGACGGGTCCTGAGATGGCGAGCCTCGCCGCCTCGGCCAAGTGCTTCGCCAGCGACGTAGCGATGAAGGTAGCGACCGACGCGGTGCAGATATTCGGTGCCTCCGGCATCTCGAACGAGTTCCCGATCAACCGCTATTTTCGAGATGCGAAGGTGGTGCAGATTATCGAGGGAACCAACCAGATTCAGCGCAATATCGTGGCGCGCAACCTCATCGGCAAGGCGGAGTGACGAGCATGGTCAAGGACGCGGTCGGGCCGCCCTCTATGCGCCTTTGCTGCGAGGATCTGACGATTGGGCGACGCTTTCGTACCATCGGTCGTACGGTGACCGAAGCCGACATCGTGAACTTCATCAACTGCACCGGCACGGCCGAGGTACTGTTCATGAGCCTCGACTTCCTGGCCGCGAAAGCGAATCAAGGGCCGGGTTGCCGGTTACAGCTTCGCCGAGGGACCGGCGATGCAGGCCACCATGCCGCACACTAGCTTCGCCTTCCTCGGCACGGACCTGAAGATCGAGCACCCGCTCTTCGCCAGCGACACCACCCATGTCGAGGTCGAGGCGATTGAGGCGCGGCTGTCGCAGAGTCGCCTCGGCGCGGCCTCGTACGCACGCGCAACCGCGTCGTCAAACAGGACGGCACCGTGGTTCTCACCTACACGCCGTTGCGCATGGTCGAGTGTCGTAGCGCCGGCGGGGCCTGAGGCGTGAGCGAGGCGGGCGGCGGGCCGCTGGCCGGCGTCAGGGTGATCGACCTGACGAGCGCCGTGCTCGGCCCGGTGGCGACGCAAATCCTCGGCGACATGGGCGCTGAGGTGGTGAAGGTAGAGCCGCCGCAGGGCGACACCATGCGCCAGATCGGACCTACGCGCGGGAGCGACATGGCGGTGATGTTCCTCAACATCAACCGCAACAAGCGTAGCGTCGTGCTCGACCTGAAGCGGGCGCAGGCGCGTCGCGCGCTGCTACGACTTATCAACGGCGCCGACGTGCTCGTGCACAATATGCGGGTCGGCGCCGCCGAGCGGCTCGGCCTCTCCTATGCCGCGCTGGCGCCGCGCAACCCGCGGCTCATCCATGCCAGCGCCACCGGCTTCCGTAAGGATGGGCGGCATCGAGACCGCCCGGCCTTCGACGACGTGATCCAGGGTATGAGCGGCCTCGCCGCACTGAACGCCATGCGCGACGGTGGCGAGCCTCGCTACGTGCCGAGCGCCGTCGCCGACAAGTTCTGCGGCCATGTCCTCGCCTCCGCCGTCGCTATGGCGCTCTACCGGCGCGAGCGCACCGGCCTCGGCCAGGAGGTGCATGTGCCGATGCTCGAGACCATGGTCTCCTTCAACCTCGCCGAGCATCTTTGGGGCGGGGTGCTGGACGACCCCTCCCTCGGCCTCGGCTACGGGCGAATGTTCACACCCTATCGGCGGCCCTTTCGGACCAACGACGGGTATTTGTGCATGATGGCCAATTCCGACGACCAGTGGCAACGGCTACTGTCCGCGCTCGGGCGGCCGGACCTCGCAGAGGATCCGCGTTTCGCCCGCCTCGCGCAGCGCGCGGTCAACATCGGCGTCCTCTACGCCATCGTCGAGGAGGTGATGCGCACCCGCAGTACTGCCGAGTGGCAGGCGCGCCTCGATGCCGCCGACGTGCCGAACGGGCCGGTTCACGGCCTCGCCGACCTGCTGGAGGACGACTACCTCGCAGAGACCGGCTTTTTCCGGCGCGTCGAGCACCCTTCAGAAGGGCGGATGCTGGTGACGGCAGTGCCCGTGGATTTCTCCGAGTCGCCGGGCGCGGTGCGCCTGCTGCCGCCGCGCCTCGGCGAGCACACGGAGGAGGTGCTGCGCGAGGCGGGGATGTCGGAGGCAGAGATCAGCGATCTCATCGGACGGGAAACCACCGGCGACCAATAACACGCGGCCGCCGCCAGCAGGCCGAGTACGCAACGAGGAGGGAGTCACATGTATCAACGCGGCCTGATGGGCGTGGGACTCTCGCCTGCCGCTCACCACACCTCGGGCCCATGCAATCTTTCCGCAGATCGCTGCGCGGCTACGATCCGTTGAAGGAGTTCAGCACCATCGGCTTCGTCGCCATTGCGTCGGTGGTCTTCGCAGCGCACCCGTCATTCCTGCGTACCTTGCCCAGGATGATCGGCTGGTGCGCGCCCACACCTCCAGACCGCGGCTGAGCACGGCCGTGACTGGGGCGATCGAGAAAGCCCACAGGTCTTCATGCCCCATTCCGGCGGCGTAGGACACACCATCCACCGGTCGCACGGCGTGGCAACGGGTGTCAGACGGCCTTATCCGGGACCAGGTAGGGCACGGTCAAGCCGTCCTTCACCGTGTCGAACGCGACGCGTACAGGCAGGCCGATGCGCAGATTTTCCTGCCGAGCCAGACGCAGCTGCGCGTTCATGCGCACGCCTTCCGCCAGATCGACGGTGGCGAGGGTGTAGGGCAGATCATCGCGGAAGCCGGGATGGAAAGGGTGGTGTGTGACCGTCCAGCTATGCACCGCGCCGCGACCGGACGCTTCGATCCACTCCACCTCCATGGAATGGCAGACAGGACACATCGGCTGCGGGTAGTGCCGGATCCTGCCGCAGCTGCGGCACTTCTGCAGCAGCAGCTTGCGCTCGTTCAGCCCTTCCCAGTACGGGGCGCTGTGCGGCGTGGGCTCGGGTACAAGCTTGTTGTATGTCTGGGTCGCACTCATCATCCCCTCCGCATGATGGCGACTGAACCATCGCCCATATCTCCATAGCCGGTGACGAGACCAACCTCGGCTCCGGCAACCTGTGCCTTCCCCGCCTCCCCGCGAAGCTGGCGCACCAGCTCCGTAATGTGGTTCATCCCGACCATGTGCGCCTGTGAGAGCAGACCACCATGCGTGTTCACCGGAAGCTTTCCGCCAAGTCGTATGGCGCCGCTTTCGACGAACGGACCGCCTTCCCCCTTCTTGCAGAACCCGAGATCCTCCAATTGGCAGAGCACAATGTAGGTGAAGCAATCGTAGATCTCCGCGACGTCGATGTCGTCGCGGGTCACTCCAGCCATATCGAAAGCACGCGGCGCCGCCTTGGCGAGGCCGAGGCGCGTCATATCCGGACGCTGAGTGATCACGCTCGGTGAGTCGGGATGCCCTTCGGCGACGCCCATCACCACGACCGGGGTCCTGCGCAGACCGCGGGCGCGTTCAATGCCACTGACGACGATGGCGCAGGCGCCGTCGCTCTCCAGACTGCAATCCAGCAGCCGAAGCGGATCGGAGATCATGCGCGAAGCCTGGTGGTCCTCGATGGAGATCGGCTTCGTCATGATCGCGTTGCCATTGAGGATGGCATTGGCGCGCGTCGACACGGCGATCTCGCCCAACTGGCGGCTGGTCGTGCCGTAGAGTTCCATGTGCCGTCGCGCCATCGGCCCATAGAGCTGCGCCGGCGCGATGGCGCCGAGCGGCATCTCGAACTCCCCGACCAACCGGAACTGCGGCATCTGCTGCACCCGGGCACCGATGCGACCCTGGGAAGCGCCATTCCGACCCACCGGGATCAGCACATGATTGCAGATCCCGGCTGCAATGGCGGCAGTGGCGCACTGGACCGCGGCGACACAGCTTGCGCCGCCGAGCGGCGTGGTAGCGGAGAAGCGGAGATCGCCGATGCCGAAATTGGTGGCGAACTCCTCGGCAACGACAGCACTCCCGTAAGGGATCACTCCGTCGATGTCGGAGGGACGGAGCCCCGCGTCCTCGATCGCCCGGAGCGACGCTTCGAGCTGCAACGATACGACGCTGCGGCCCGACTCGCGGGAATAGACGGTCTCGCCCACCCCGGTGATCGCTGCTTTCTCCCGCATTGACATGTGATCTTCCCCTCCGGTTGATCTGTCGCGTTCAGGCTCCGATCCAGCCCTGCGCTACCGCCGCGTCGTGCCGGCACCGCTCCGGAGTACCCAGCACCTGCCGGTCGAAGGTGATGCGCTTGAACTGGAAATGCAGGCCGAGCAGGTCGGTGAAGCCCATGCCGCCATGAACCTCGGTGGCCAGCCGGGCCACCTCGCGCGTGACCTCGGCCAGGTGCGCCTTGGCATGGTTCGCCGCAATCGCGGCTTCCTCCGGGATCGCATCCTGCGCATAGGCCGCATACCAGACCATGGCGCGGCACGGTTCGAGCATGGTCGCCATGTCCGCACACATGTATTTCACGCCCTGAAAGCTGCCAATGACCCGGCCGAACTGCACGCGCTCCTTGGCATAGGCCACGGCGCGGTCGAGCATGGCCTGCGCCGCCCCCAACATGTCGGCCGCCAGGATCACCCGGCCCGCGTCGCGGACGCGCGCCGCCACCTGGAGCGGAGCATTGGACGCCTCCAGCACCTCGACGGCCGGCGTCTCCGCAAGGTCGAGGTCCACAAGCGGCCGTGTGCGATCGACGCTGCGACGCAGGGTGGCAGTGATGCCCGTTGCGTCAGCTTCGAGCAGCGCGGCGCGGCCATCCGCCAGGTAAACGAGGAAGTGTGTGGCGGCGCCCCCATCCAACAGCCCATCGACCGCACCGGAAAGCCGTCCGCTCTGAAGCCTGAGCGCAGCTCGACCGGTTTGCCCCGATATCCCGCCAAGGCCAACGCCAATCCGTATCTCGCCCGCGGCGATGCGGGGAACCCAGATCTGTCGCTGCACATCATCAGCGGCGGCCTGGAACGCCCGGACTGCCATCACCTGGGAGGCCGCGAAGGGCGTCGGAGCGGCGTGGAAACCCAACGCCTCGGCAACTAGCGCCGCGTCGAGAAGGCCGAGCCCGGCACCGCCATATTCCTCTGGCACCAGCATCGCATGCAGGCCGAGCTCGCCGAGCCCTTTCCACAGATCCGCATCGAACCCGTCGCCAGGTTCGGCCAGCCGGCGCAGGATGTCGAGGGGCAGCCGTGCTGACAGGAAGCTCCTGAGAGAATGGTCGAAGAGCTTCTGATCCTCGGTCAGTCCGAAACGCATGCTCAGGCTCCTCCCGTTTTCGGCTCGCGCGGCAAGCCAAGCCCACGCTCTCCGATGATGTTCTTCTGGATGTTCGAGGAACCGCCACCGATGATCAGTCCGATGTCGTACATGTAGTCGATGTGCCAAGTGGTGGACGGATCGTCCTCCGCCGCCTCGCCCTGAGGCTCGTAGGCGAGCCCGGCGGAACCCAGCACGTCGACCGCCAGGGAGGCCAGGCGGTGCGCGAGCATCGTGCCGTGATACTTCACGATCAGGCGTCCGAGGCCTGAATCGACTCCCTCCGCCTGATCGGTCAACAGACGCAGATTGTGGTAGCGGGCCGCCATCACCTCGCCTTGCAGCCGCAGCAACCTGTCGCGCCATTCCGCGTAATCCAGAAGGCGGGAGCCGTCCGGCCGCCGCTCCTGCATCATCCGGCGAATGGCTTCGAGACGGTGTTGCAGCTTGTTGGCATCACCGAGAAGCAGCCGTTCGAATTTCAAGGTGATGTTGGCAACCTGCCAACCGTCGCCGCGCCCCATCACGATCTGGTCCACGGGCACGCGAACGTCGGTGAAGAAGGTCTCGTTGAACTCCGCCCGTCCTGTCATGGTGCGCAGCGGTCGAACCTCGATCCCCGGCGTGTTCATCGGAACCAGAAGGTAAGACAGACCGGCGTGCTTCGGCTTGTCAGGCTCTGTCCGGCAGAGCAGGAACATCATGTCGGCGTAGTGGGCCGAGCTCGTCCAGATTTTCTGACCGTTGATGACGAACAATCCGTCCTGCACCGTCGCGCGCGTGTGCGCGGCGGCGAGATCCGAACCGGATCCGGGCTCCGAGTAGCCCTGGCACCAGATCACCTCGCCCCGAATGGTAGGACCGACCCAACGCCGCTTTTGCTCTTCCGTGCCGACCTCCAGCAGTGTCGGCACCAGCATGCTGATACCCTGGTTGTGGATGCCCGGCGAAACGCCGCTCCGGCTAAACGCGTCGGCGATGATCGCCATCTCGATGACATCATGAGGGGCGCCGAAGCCGCCATAGTCACGTGGTATGTTTCGGGCGAAGTAGCCGGACTCGAGCAGCAGCGCCTGCCACTCCAGAACCTTCCTGTCGGGCCGCTTGCGCCCGCCGCCAAGCTGGGGCGCACGGTCGCGGTGCCGGGCGATGAAGGCATTCGCTTCATCGCGTAGTGCCCGATGCTTCTCAGTCAGTGTCAGATCCATGGACGTCCTCGCTGTGCGATCCTCTCGGCGGCCCGCCGTGAACGAATACTCTTCCGCGCTCTGTCGCGAGGGCTCTGGTTCCAGAACCCCACCCTGCCCGGACCTGAGCCCGGAGCACGCGCAGGCCCACCAAGACGTTTTCGGTTACTACGAGCTTCGCGTGCCAGCATCGAGCTTGTGTATCCGCGCATTCTTGCCGGAGCCGGTCGACACGAGAAACTCTCCGGCACCATACCCCGCTTCGATGGGAATACGGAGGAGCCGCCCACCCTCCGCCGTACTGGCTTCCGGCCGGACGGTGACAACCCGGGATGCCCAAGCGGCGCCGAGTGCTTCGGCCACGGTTCGGTGTTGTCCGACCTTCTCCAGGTTCAACCGCGTTGGAAACAGGACCGTGCGGCGGCCCGTATCGGCGTCCTCGCACGCCTGACGTGGTGTCACCCAGACGGAGTCGACCGATTCCCTACCATCGTGACGCAGTAGGTGATCGAGCGGTGCCTCGGCGAGGAAAAAATGGGTATCAAACCGCTTGGGCATGTGCGGCGGCGTTATCCAGTGGGCGAAATGCACGAGCCGGTCGAAGGCCGCAACCAAACTTTCCTGCTCGACCATATCGGCGAAGCTGAGACTGCCCGCCTCGATTGCCTGCCGGTAAGTAGCACCCAACGCCTCCGCCCGGGCGCCGTCCAGCAGCGGCCCACGAGTGGCCGTTCGGGCGAACAGCACGCCGCATTCCTCGAAGGCTTCCCGCGCCGCGGCCGCCATCACGGTCAGCATTTCGTCGCTGATTTGGTCAGCACCGTCGGCCAAGCGGCGCCATCGGGGATCGGCATCTCCGGCGCTCGCGGAGCCGCCGGGGAACACCAAGGCTCCTGACGCGAACTCAATCTCGTGATGGCGAAGTACCATGAAAACTTCCAGCCCATTCGCACCGTCACGCGCAAGCATCAGCGTCGCGGCGGTGCGCGGCGTCACAGGTTCGGTCACGAGCACACCTCGGCGTCGGAAGGATTGGATCTGATCAGGTCAGCCATGGCGAGCCACGGTCGGGGCCTGATCGGCAAGGGTGGCGGATAGTCTTTCAACCGCCTCGGCGTAGTCCTTCATGAAGTCATACACGACCGACCTGACGGACTGTTCCGTGTTCATCAGGCCCACGCACTGCCCGACAAAGTAGGCAGCGATCTCCTTGGCACCTTCGTGACCCGCCTCCGCGAGCTTGTCCACCTTCGCCATCGCCGGGCGCGCAAGAATGCCTTGCAAAGGCATCGGCAGGGGATCGGGCGCGCCCTTGACGCCCCATGCGTCCGACCAGGCGGACTGCAACTGCCGCGTCGGCTTGCCGGTCCTGCTGCGGGAACGCACCGTGTTGGCGGAGGACGCATTCAGCATCTTCTCTTTGACGGTGGGCGTCGTTTCTGCCTCCGTCGTCGTGAGCCAGACCGACCCGCACCAAACGCCGGCTGCACCCATCGCCATGCATGCGGCCATCTGGCGGCCCGTGGCGATCCCGCCCGCTGCCAGCACGTCGATGTTGTCGTAGTCCTGCACCGCCTGGATCACTTCGGGGACCAGCACCATCGTCGAGATCTCGCCGCAATGGCCGCCGGCTTCACCGCCCGCGGCGACCAGGACATCGACGCCCGCCTGTGCATGCTTGACGGCGTGGCGCTTGGATCCTGTCAAGGCGCCGACGAGGATGCCCCGCGAATGCGCCTCCGAAATGATGGACGCGGGAGGCACGCCGAGCGCATTGACGAACATCTTGATCGGATACCTGAACGCGATTTCCAGCATCTTGGCGGCGCCGCTCTCGCGCATGAAGGACGAGTCACGATCGTCGTATTTGCCTGTCCAGACGTCGGAACTATCGATGCCGTGCCGTTCAAGCAGGTTCGCAACGAATTTGCGATGCTCCTCTGGGACACTCCCCTGAAGCTCCGCGTTGTCCGAGTCGGAGTCCTTGCCTACCATGTTCTGGGGAATCAGCAGGTCGATACCGAACGGCTTTCCGTTGACACGCTCGTTGATCCAGTTCAGCTCGACAGCCAGCTTCTCCGGATTCAGGCCGACCGCGCCGAGGACGCCGAATCCCCCAGCATTCGTCACCTCGGCGACGACATCCCGGCAATGCGAAAAGGCGAAAAGGGGAAACTCGATTCCAAGTTTTCTGCAGAGCCTCGAGTTCATCATTTCCTCACCCCGTCTATTCCGTGAAATTGGCCGGCGTCCGTCTCAGCACATCTCCAGTTGCCGGTATCCTTCCGTTGCCACGGCGTTGGCCCTCGCGCGAAACGCGGGCGCGCTTCCGCTGTAGCGTGCAATGATCCGCGTCTGCTTGCCTTCGACGTTCTGGTTGATCCCGGTCATCCAACTATCGACGTCGTTCGAAAGCAGGCCTTCACCCGCCTTGAGCACGAAGCTGGTCCAGTCCTCGACCGCCTCGGACTTTGGTACGACATACGTGTAGCCATGCTGGCGCATGTACTCGATCAGGTTGGTGATCCAGAGGACGTTGTACTCGGCCGATCGCGGTATGTTGCCGAGAGCCGTGTGCGGACCGATGCACATGAACATGTTCGGGAAGTCCGCGATCTGGACTCCCAGGAATGTTTCGAGCGCGGCCCGCCATTTCTCCTTGAGCTTTGCTCCGCTGGCGCCGCGGATGTCGATGCGATCGAAGCTTCCGGTAATGGCGTCGAAGCCGGTGGCGTAAACGATCATGTCGAAGGCGAAGTCGCGGTCCGCGAACTCCACGCCGGTCGGCGTGATACGCCGGATCGGATTCTCGAGAACGCTGACCAGTTCGACATTCGGCTGGTTGAACACCTCGTAGTAGCCGGATTCCTGGGGAACCCGCCGTGTTCCGAACCCGTGATCTTTCGGGATCAGCAGATCGGCGACCTTCGGATCATGCACCCGTTCGCCAATCTTGCGGGCGACGAATTTCGAAACCTCGTCGTTGGCGGCACGATCCGTCATCATGTCCTTGAAGCCACCGACCCACATGGAGAAGCCGGGAGTCCGGTATTGTTTTTCCCAGAACGCCTCTCGTTCTTCCAGCGGTAGATCGAAGGTCCGGCGACCATCGGGGGTGTGCAGGAATCCAGCCGAGGTCTGTTCGCAGAGCTGGAACATCTCAGGGTACCATGCGCGCAGCCGCTTCATTTCGTTCTTGGAAATTGGCCGGTTGTGCAACGGCTTACACCAGTTCGGGCGGCGCTGGAACACCGTGAGGGATTTCGCCGTCTTGGCGATTTCCGTTATGACCTGGACGCCACTCGCTCCCGTGCCGATCACGGCGACCCGCTTGCCCTCGAAAGTCACCGGATGTTTGGGCCACAAACCGGTATGATAGGCCTCGCCCGCGAAGCTTTCCCGTCCAGGGACTTTCGGAAAGGTCGGCGCGGAGAGCGGGCCGACCGCCGTTACGAGGAAGCGGCATGTGTGCCACGAACCGTCCTCCAACCGGACAGCCCAGGAGCGGGAGTCATCGTGGTAATGGCACGCGGTCACTTTGCTCGCGAAGCTGATACTGCGGCGGAGGTCGAACTTATCGGCGACGTGGTTCAGATATCGCTCGGTCTCCGGCTGTCCCGCGAAGTGCTCGCTCCAATCCCATTCGTCCAGCAGTTCCTGGCTGAAGGAATATGCGTACGAGTAGCTTTCGCTGTCGAAACGCGCCCCCGGATAGCGGTTCCAGTACCATGTCCCGCCGACGCCGGTGCCCATCTCGAACAGCCGGACATTCATGCCGAGGCGGTCGCGCAGGCAATGCAGCTGAAAAAGGCCGGATAAGCCGGCGCCGATGATGATTGCGTCCCATTCCGGTACGGGCGCCGGATCTGCGCGACGCAACGTTTCAGATGTCTGGATTTGCATTGATGCCGCTCCGGGTCCACAAGGTTGCGCTTGACGTGCGAATGACCTAGCGGCGGAACCTGACCGTGGCCCGCCCAGGCGTCATGATCTCGCCGGCCTCCGACTTGACGAACACCGAGATCTCCGCTTCGAGGTCGGCAGGTCTGACTGCCTCTATCCTTCCTCCGGAGATCAGCGTTTCGCCGAGGTAGCTTGCCCGTCGGTTCGAATACTCGAACTCGATGAGGTCGCCGTCATCGCCCAGCCAGTTGACAACGGCTTGCGTGAGCCAGTCGCCTTGCAGCGGACCGTCGACCACGATCGCGGGGTGCTTCTCCACCTCGGTGGTATAGCCGGCATCATAGTGGATGCGATGCGCGTTCCAGATCGCAGCATTATAGAGAAACAGGGATACGTTGGTCGGTGCATGACGACGCTCGGGCAGACAATCGCCGACCTGGATATTCTTGATATCTGGCATCATAAGGTTCCTTAGCGAACAATGCGCGTTTGTACTTCCTCGGCCACCCGCTCTCCGGTCTCGGTTCGCACGTCAATCCTGTAGACAAGGAAAATCAGGTCGCCTTTCGAGCCGCGCTTTTCATACATATCCGAAAGGGTGCAAACGGCCAGAAGTACGTCGCCGGGCTTTATCCGGTGGAAATAGCGCGTCTTCGTACCACCGGCCATGACGCGCTTCAGCGGCAGGTCAGGCAAGAGCGAGGTCGTGGCGATGCCGTCCGGCCCCAGTTCGTTCATGGGCACGAGCGGACGAAGCGCGCCGAACAGAAACATCGGCGGAGCCTCATCCCCGTCGAGGAATTTCTTCAGCCGTTGCTCCGTGGCGATCGAATACTTGATGATCTCGCGGCGACTTACCTCGACCCGCATCGGCGGATCGGACGCGCCGATCATACCCCATGCCTTGGCCGGTATCAGACCCATATCGCGATCTCGCCAGCCGCCCGTCTCTCAGCCGAAATTCTGGTACGACAGATTTCTGGTTCATCCATGGCATCACTCCCTATCCTAGCCGCAACAATCTGACGCTTTCGGAAAGCCGTCCCGCCGCAGATTGCATCGCGCGGCTGAGCGACCCGAGAGCATCGTCGCCGAGGTCGTGGGAATGCCCCGCGGCTGTCAGGATCAGCAACAGCTCCCATGAGGGTGACAGAACAGGCACCGAGACCTGCGTGATGCCTTGGAACATGGTTCCGCGGTCCACCGCGAAACCAGATTGCTTCGCGTCCTTCACCCGCGCTACGAACTCGGGAAAGGACGGCTTGCTGTACCACCTGACCTGCGCCAGGAGCGCCTCGAGCTCCGATTCGGTGCTGCTGCCGAATGCGGCCATGATCACGCCCGATGCGCCAGCCGGGCCGGGATATTGGCGCCCGACCATCACGTATAAATCGGTGCGAAACGCGGTACCGACCCAATCCAGCAAGAGCAGCGAGGAGCGGCCCAGCACCTTGGACAGGTACACCGAGACGCCATGTGCGTGGGAAAGCGTATCCATTAGCGGGCGCGCCAAGTCCATCAGCCCGCTTCGCTGCAACACCCCGTACGCGAATTCGAGAATGTGCAGGCTTATCGAGTAGCTGCGCGTCGACTCGTCATAGCCGACAAAGCCCTCAGCTTGCAGCGTGCGCAGGATGTTGTAGGCGGTGCCGCGATGCAGGCCTGCGGCGCGGGCGACCTCGCTCGCGTTCAAGGGCCGCTCGGAGGCATGCAGCGCGCGGAGAACATTTGCGGCCGCGACGATCGCGCCGACCGGCTTCCCAAGCGTTGCCGTGGTGCTGCCGGCCGCCGCCGATCCCCGATGGCTTGCACCGGTCGGCTCGCCTTCGAGGTCTTTCGCTTGAAGCGTTCTCGTTGAGCTCGCCGGCTCCCGGTCCATTCCTCTAACCTACCAAGCGCGTTGACGCATGCTAACGGGCATGATACGCACGCGCCCTGTCGACGCAATAGAAATCGTATGTCTTCTATTGAAGACATCGAGGAACGATATGCCCTTAGATCCGCAGATCCAGGCATTGCTCGACAAAGGAACGGGTGTGCCCGCCACGCACACCCTGCCGGTCGACGTGGCGCGCGCGCAGTACGAGGCCCGGATCGCTTCGATGGCGCCATCGGCTGCGGTCGCCGACGTGTGCGAGCGGACGATCGACGGACCGGGCGGGCCGTTGCGACTGCGCATCTATACGCCACTCGGGACCGGCCCCTTTCCGCTGCTGGTGTTTTTTCACGGCAGCGGCTTCGTGCTGTGCAGCCTCGACACGCATGACGGCATGTGTCGCAATCTGTGCGCCGGGGCGGCGTGTGTCGTCGTGTCGGTCGATTACCGGCTGGCCCCCGAGCACAAATTTCCCGCCGGAATTGAGGATTGCCTGCACGCTGTCCGCTGGGCGACTGCCCACGCCTCCGAACTCGGCGCCGATCCAACGCGCGTCGCCGTCGCGGGCGACAGCGCCGGCGGCAACATGGCCGCGGTTGCCGCGCTCAGGCTGCGCGACGAAGGCGGCCCGGCCCTGTGCGCGCAGCTGCTGCTCTACCCCGTGACGGACTACCACACGCCCGGCACGCCTTCATATGAGGAGAACGCCGAGGGCTACGGGCTCACCCGCGACACGATGAAGTGGTTCTGGAAGCACTACCTGAGCGATCCTGCCCAGGGAGCGCACCCAAATGCCTCGCCGCTCCGCGCCCGTGATCTGTCCGGCTTGCCGCCGGCGCTCGTCATCACCGCCGAATACGATCCCCTGCGCGACGAAGGCGAATTGTACGCCGACAAGCTGCGCGCAGCCGACGTGCCGACGACCAAGACGCGCTATGACGGTGTCAACCACGGCTTCATGTTCTGGGTCGGCGTCGCGGACAAGGCCGGCGCGGCGATGAACGAAGCCTGCGAATGGCTGCGCGGCGCCTTTGCCGCTCCGCACCATTCCTGACTGACCCTGCCATCCGGAGCGCCATATGCGTCGCGGCGACGCGCACCTCCAAGCCCGCACAATTCGATCAGACCGATGGCATCGACGCGCTGATCGTCGGCGCCGGGTTCTCCGGCCTGTACCGGCTGCTCTGCCTGCGCGAACCGGCTCGGCGCCTCGGCGCTGGTGCTCGAGGCCACCTGGTACTGGAACCGCTACCTATGCGCGCGCTGCAATTTCGAGAATCTTGACAGGGTTCTTCGTGCTCTACCGCCTCCAAGCCTCAACTACGACCTCACCTTCACCATTCAGGGTGGCACCCCCCAGGTGCTGCGCGGCATCATCGCCCGCGGGCTCGGCCTGCGCTGACCGCAAGGGCGAAGGAGATCACATGACGTCTGCAGAGCAACCCGGCCGTGGCGGTCCCCTCGCCAGCGTGAAAGTGCTGGAGTTTGCCGGCATCGGGCCGGCGCCGATGGGCGCCATGATGCTGGCCGACATGGGCACCGAGGTTCTGACGATCGATCGCGTCGAGGCGGTCGAGCTCGGCAGCCCACGGACACCGGGCTTCGACCTGCTGCGCCGCAACCGGCTGGTCGCCAAGCTCGACCTCAAGAGCAAGGACGCTCAGGCCTGTGCGCTCTACCTCGCGGCGCGTGCCGACGTGCTGATCGAGGGCTTCAGGCCGGGCGTCATGGAGCGCCTCGGCGTCGGGCCCGAGCTCTGCCACGCGCGCAACCCGCGGCTGATCTATGCGCGCATGACGGGCTGGGGCCAGATTGGCCCGCTTGCCAATCGAGCGGGGCACGACCTCAACTACATCGCGCTTTCGGGCGCGCTGCCCGCCATCGGCCGCGACGGCGGGCCGCCGACGCCGCCGCTCAACCTGGTCGGCGACTTCGGCGGCGGCGCCCTCTATCTCGTGGTCGGCGTGCTCGCCGCTCTGCAGTCGCGCCACACGACCGGCAAGGGTCAGGTCATCGACGTCGCCATGGTCGATGGCGCGCTATCGCTGATGACGGCCTTCTACGGCAGCTACTCCTCCGGCCGGATGTCGCTCGCGCGCGGCACCAACGTCGTCGACGGCGGCGCGCCCTACTACGACGTCTACCAGTGCGCCGATGGCGAGTACGTGTCGGTGGCCTCGATCGAGACGCGCTTCCGCCGTGACCTCTACAAGAGGCTCGGCCTCGATCCCGACAGCCTGATCGGTCAGGATGGCGCAGCGCAGCGCCACGCGCCGAAGCCGAAACTCGCCGCGATCTTCAAGCAACGCACTCGCGCCGAATGGTGCAAGGTCTTCGAGGGTAGCGACGCCTGTTTCGCCCCGGTGCTGTCGATCGCCGAGACGGCGGCGCATCCGCACAATGTCGCGCGCAGCGCGCTGCAGGTGATCGATGGCATCACCCAGCCGGCCCCGGCGCCGCGCTTTCAGGGCACGCCTTCGCCCGTGCCGCGGCCGCCGCGCCCTTCCGGCACCGACACCGACGACGTACTACCGCGCTGGGGCGTCGATGCCGACACGATCGGCCGCCTGCGCGCCGCCAACGTCCTCGCCTGAGCCAACGGAGCTGCCGTGCAGCCTTACCTCATCCTATCGCGATATCGGCATGTCGCCGGCTGACCGCGCCGGGTGACCTGCCGAGCTGGCTTAGTTCCCGCAGGTCGCCGGATCCTGGCGCGGCTTGGCCCGCCGAGGGCTCGAGACCCGCCCCGTCGCGAACTGCTCTTGCCTGCTAGAAACGCCAGAGGGAGCCGTGTCATGACACTTAGGGAGGCCGATAAGTCCGCTGGCATCGCTGAGGGCGATCTCACGGGTCTCGCCGACGCTGTGTTTCACGATCTCCCGGATGGTGTGATTTGTGCCGACTGTGAGGGGCTTATTCGGTTCTGGAATGCCGGCGCGGAGCGCATCTTCGGCTTCTCGCGCGATGAGGCGGTTGGTCAGTCTCTCGAGATCATCGTTCCCGAACGCCTCCGGCAGCGCCACTGGGACGCCTACCGCCGCATGACGGAGACCGGGCAATCCCGGCATCTATCGAACGAACCCCTCTCGGTGCCCGCCCAGACCAAATCCGGACAGACGATCTCCATACAGTTCACGGTTGGGCCTCTGCCCGGTCCGTACGGCGTAGTGGCGGGTATCGTTGCGGTGCTGCGCTACGCGACCTTGACGTCTCAGGAACTGAGGAGACTCCGTGCGGACAAACGCGGGATGTAATCCCAATAAACCCATGCAGCGCGCCCGACGAAACAATATCGGTCGCAATCCGTCGCAAATGTTGGGCCCGATCAGGGTGCGATTGATGGAGCCTGCAACAAGCTCAATCGCCTGGACGCCACGGAACATGGACCAACTACGCCGCGTACAGTGAGCGCAGAGAAACAGAGCGCTGCGAACAGCTCGTCAAAGAGAACTTGACGAGTTGCGGCGCCACTCGAGGATTGGCAGGCTCGATGCGAGACGAGGATGTCGATGCGTCATGCGACGCTCGGCTGTCGTGTGATGGGGCCGTCGGGTTCCGAGGACCATCGAACCGAGCCAAGTAGGACGCGCCGGCTTGTGACGCCTGCGCCAGCCTGCGCCCTACATGGAGTGCCACCAACTGCAGGCCAGCGTCGGCCAATATGGCGTGTTCAACGGTAAGCGCTGGCGCGCTGTAATCTACCCGATGGTCCGCGATCGCATTCTAGCCAGCGTATAGCCGGCCTCAGCCGACGGCCGATTTCTCGGGAATTTCCAGCCCCAACGTGTCACGCAACGTCTTGCCGGGATATTCCTTGCGGAATAGCCCGCGCCGCTGCAGTTCCGGCACCACCAGGCGAACGAAATCCTCGTAGGCGCCCGGCATATGGGTCGCGGCGATGACGAAGCCGTCGCAGGCACCGCCGTTGAACCACTCCTCCATCTGGTCGACGATCGTCTTCGGCGTGCCAATGAGTGTCGGCACTTCGCGAATCGTGCCGCGGCCACTGAATTGCACGAAGTCGCGCGTCGTCGGGTTGGCCTTGCCGCTGGTCAAGATCACCCGGTCGCGCATCGCCTGCAACCCGTTGATTGACTTGAGCTCGGCATCGGTAAATGGCTCGTCGATCGGCTTGCTGGCGAAATCGAAATTCAGCACCTCCGACAGCAACGCCAGTGAATCCATCGGGTGGGCCAGCTTGTCGATCAGCGCTGCTTTGTCTTCCGCCATCGACTGGGTCTCGCCCGGCACGACGTATACAGCAGGGGCCACTTTGACCTTGTCGGGATCGCGGCCGGAGGCCGAGACTTGCTGCTTGAAATCGGCGTAGGCCTTCTTGCCGAGCGCCAGATTGGCAAAGATCACGAAAATCAACTCACCCCATCGGGAAGCGAACGTCTTGCCGCGGCCGCTCTGCCCCGCCTGGATGATCACCGGATGGCCCTGCGGCGAGCGGGGCACAGTGAATGGCCCGCGGGAGCGGAAGAACTTCCCTTTGTGGTCAAGCCGATGGACCTTCGAGGGATCTGCGAAAATGCTCTTATCGCGATCCATCACGATCGCATCATTCTCCCAAGTGTTCCAGTGGCCGAGCACCACTTCCATGAACTCATCGGCACGGTCGTAGCGCAGGTCGTGCTCCAAATGCTCGGTCTGGCTGAAGTTCATCGCCTCCGAGTCGTTCAGCGACGTCACAACATTCCAAGCGGCGCGACCGCCGATCATGAGGTCGAGCGTGGCGAAGACGCGGGCGACGTGGAACGGCTCGTAGTAGGTCGTCGAGTAGGTCCCGCCGATGCCCAGATGCTGCGTCGCCAGCCCCATCGCAGTCATGATCGAGATCAGATCCATCTTCACGACGCGAACGCCATGCTTGACCGAAACCTGATAGTCGTCACCATACCGGTCCGGCATAGCCAGTCGGTCGTCGAAGAAAGCGAGATCGAACCTGCCCTCTTCCAGCGTGCGAGCAATGCGCTGGTAGTACTGGGCGCTCATGAAATCGGGCATGGTTTGCGGATGGCGCCATGACGCGGGGTAGTTTGAGCAGTTCTGCGCCTGCATGAACGCCACCAGCGTCATTTGCCGATTCTTCTGATCACTCATGACCTGACCTCCTTTTTCTCCTGGCGCGGTGTGACCAGCGATCCGGCCGCATCTCGCAGGCCTAATCAATACCCGTGACATAAGGAACAAGAGGGAATGGCATGCCAAGTCGGCCGCTGCCGTCGCATTCCCGAGCCTTCAAATACTTGATCATCTAACGATCAGGTTTATCGACTGGCCAGTTTGGCCTTAAGCGCATCGTATTTGGCGGCGACGTCCTGGTGCTGCTTGCGGAATTCGGCGCTAACTTCTTCCGCCAGCTTCTCGAACTCTTCCACCGGCTTGCCGCTCAGCCGAGTGGAAATGCCACCCTTGCCCACCATGTTTTCCAGCGCGCTGATGTCTTCGGCCATCGCCTCCGGCCATTGCTTCTTCATGGCATCGGCAGTCGCGGCCAGCACCGCCTCGCGATCGGCCTGCGGCAGGCTGGCGAGCCAGTTCTTGTCGACCACGATCGCATAGGTGATGATGTTCATGCCCGGCACGATGGTCGCATACTTCGCCGTGGTACCGACCATTTCCCAGCCGCCCGGCGAAGTATAGACCATGTCAATCGCGCCCTGGACAAAGGCGGTCGCGATCTCCGTCGTGGCCAATGTCACTGGACTGGCGCCGTAGCGGGTCATCAGATTCTGCAGCACACGACCGCTGGGCACCCGCACCTTCTTGCCTTTCATGTCCGTAACCGCGGCGATGGGCGACTTGGAGAGGAAGATCCCTTCTGAAGTGCGCGCGATGCCCAGGACCTTCAGCCCCTTATCCTCGACCAGCGAGGACATCATCGTCGTGAGCCCGGCACGAAATTCATCATTCTGCATCATTGAGTCCTTGACGCCGAACGGCAGGCCGATGATGCCGCAGGCCTGATTGACGTTCTCCAGCCAGTTGCTGGCCGGCCAGACCATGTGCACGGCGCCAGTGCTGAGCGCCGCAAGCGCATCCTTATCCTTGTAAAGCGTGCTGGCGTGGAACACTTTGGCGTTGATGCGCCCATTGGTGCGCTTGGTGATGTCAGCTGCCAGCTCATCCATCTGCCTGGCCTTCCAGTGCGTGGCGGCGATCTCCGAGGTGATCACCATGTCGGCCGCCATCGCCAGTACCGGCGTCAAAATGGCGGCGACCCCGATTGCGACTGTGGCAACTATTCCTGCGAACTTCATTGCGTCCCTCCTCCTTAAAAATCCTGTGCGTCTCCCTCAAAGCAGAGCCAGCGCGAGCCAGGGAAAGGCGTTGATCAGTACCAGCGCGAACAGGCGCACGCCGTAGAATCGGATCACCGCCTTTACGATGCCCTCAAGCCTGATGCCGGTTATCTGGCTTATGACGAACAGGTTCAGTCCGACCGGCGGCGTGATGGTGGCGATCTCGACCAGCGCCGTCATGATGACCGCGAAATGGATCGGATTGATGCCGAGAACGGTGGCGATGGGAAACAGAACCGGAGCGGTAAGGATAATCAGCGACACACCGTCGAACACGCAGCCAAGGATCAGCAGCATGACGTTAGCCACAATCAGAAAAGTGAAGGCATCTATGCCCAGAGACCGGACGAGAGTAACCAGCTCCGTCGTCAGTCCCAGCCGTGTCAGAAGGAACGACAGTAGGCTACCCGCCATCACGACCATGAAGATCATCACCGATTGCAGCACGGCCTCGCTCGAAGTAGCCCAGAACTCCCGCAGGTTGATCGTGCGATAGACGATCAGCGCAAGTATGGCGGCATAGACCACCGCGAAGCCCGAGACCTCGGTAGGTGTCATTACGCCGAAATAGATGCCGCCGATGATCAAGACAGGCAGCAGCAGCGCCGGACCGGACTTGCGCGACTGCTTGCCGAATTCGCGCCAGTCTGGCCGGCCGGTCTTGATCCCGTATTTGTTCCGCCAGGACATCCAGGCGGTGGCCACGGCCAGCAAAGAGGCTTCGAGAAGCCCGGGGATGATGCCGGCGATAAACAGGTCGGTGATCGGCAGCTGCATCATCGCGCCGATCAGAATGAAGGACAGCGATGGCGGGATCATGATGCCCAGCGTACCGCCTACCGCCACCAGCGCGGCAGCGAATCCCTTTGGATAACCCTCCTGCGGCAGCACCCGCGTGGCAACCGGACCCAGCGCCGCCGCGCAGGCGACGCTGGAGCCATTGATCGCGGCGAAGAACACCGACGCAACGAGCAGGCTGATGGCCACGCCGCCGCGGACGCAGCGTAGCACCGAGCCCAACGTGGAGAAGATCATCTCCGCGATGCTCCCTCTTGTCGCAAGATTGCCGGCCAAAATAAAAAACGGGATGGCCACCAGCGCATAACTGTCGAGCGAGCTGAAGGCGACATGAGCCAGCGTCACCGACGGCACATCCAGCGAGAACAGTAGCAGGATGGTGGCGATAAGCCCCAGAGCGACGGCTATCTGCTGGCCTGACGCGATAAGCATGAACAGCAGGACGATTGCGATACCGGTAAGCATCAGGCGTTTTCCGGGCGGGCCGACTGGAAGGGATCCCTGCCCTTGAACACCAGAACGGTGCAGTAGACGAAATAGAAGAACAGCAGAAGGGCGCCGACCAACAGCCCGATCTTCACGATCCACAGCGGCAGGTCCATCGTCTCGCTCATCATGGCCAGACGCCGCAGATGCAGCGTTTGCACCCATCCCGCCCAAACCAGCATTGCCGAGAACAGCAGGCCGCCCAAGCAGCTGGCAACATTCAACACCCGCTTGAGCCAGAGCGGGCAGCGATCGAAGACAAGTTCGGTGCGAATGAAATGGCCGCGGCGCGGGGCCAGCCCGAACACCAGGAAGATCGACCACAGCACGAAATAGCGCACCACCTCTTCCGCCCATGGGTAGCTCGTGCTGAACAGCGTCCGCGCCGTCGCCTCCAGCAGCATGACGCTGGCGGCCACCAGCATCAGCCCGGTGCTGATATTCCACAGCCCACGGCGCTCGAACGTGTCGAGCGCCCCCAGCCATCGCGGCGTGAAAGGCTGCGAACCCGTTCCGGCTCCGCGGTCGCCGGGCAATGCCATGTCAGATAACTCCTCGGGATTTCAGCTTGGCAAGCTTTTCGGCCGTCAATCCCAGCAGTTCGCCATACACGTCGGCGGTATTGGCGCCATGTCGGCGGCCCAGATGGGAGACCCGGCCCGGCGTCTTCGACAGGCGGGGCAGCACCGCTGGAACGACGATCTCGCCGGCGTCGGGATCCTGGATCGTCAGCAAGCTGCCGCGCGCCGCGAAATGCGGATCGGCGAAGATATCGGCAATGCTGTTGACCGGTCCGCAGGGAATCTCGTCCCTCAAACACGTCGCCATGAGTTCGTCGCGCGTCTGCCGCCCGATCCATTCGCCGACGACGCCATTGATGAATTCGCGATTGTCGAGGCGCGCCCGCATGGTCTCGTAGGTGCCTGGCGCGACGAGATCAGGCCGCCCCATCGTGTGCGCGAGCCTCTCGAATATCTTATCGCTCGAGCAGGCGAGCGCTACCCATTCATCATCGCCACACTGGTAGTGGCTGTGCGGCACGATCGTCGCCGTGTCGGCGCCCATACGCTTGCGCACGACGCCGAATTTGGCATAGGCGGGCGCCAGCTCGTCGAGCAGGCGGAAAGTCGATTCATAGAGGGCGGCGTCGACGAACTGCCCCTCGCCGGTGCGATCGCGGTGGCGTAGAGCCATAAGCGCACCGATCGCGCCGTACAGCCCGGTGATATAGTCGCCCAGCGAGGTCGAACCGGGGATCACAGGCGGTCGGCCGGCCTCGCCAGCAAGATAGGTCAGGCCGCTGAAAGCATGGCCTATGCGCGCGAACCCCGGGCGGTCCTTGTACGGGCCTTCCTGACCATAGGCTGTAATCCGGATCATAACGATGTCGGACTTGACCGACGCCAGGTCCTTGTAGCCGAGCCCCCAGCGCTCCATGGTTCCGGGCCGAAAATTTTCGACCACGACGTCGGCCTGTCGGACAAGCTGCCTGAACAGCTCGGCTCCTTCCGGTTTGCCAAGATTCAACGTCGCGGTGCGCTTGTTGCGCGCTTCGCTGAGCCAGGTAAGCGAGTCGCCGGATTCTGCCTTCATACCGATGTTGCGCATTGGGTCAGCGAACTCCGGATGTTCGATCTTGATCACGTCCGCGCCGAACTCCGAAAAGATGGTGGCGCAAAACGGTCCCGCGAGGAACGTCGCCACGTCGAGGACGCGAATCCCATCGAGCGGCAGTCTAGATTTCGTGCCTTCCGACATTGTTTCCGCTCCGCTCACTTCCCGCGCTCCTTGACCAGCGCGTGCCGTTCGAGCAGCGCGTCCGCTAGTTTGATGTGCGCCAAATCGACCAGCTTGCCATCCATCTGGATGGCGCCGTTCCTCCCGGACGCCGCCATCGCCTCCTTAACCGCCTTGGCCCAGGCAAGCTCCTTGGCATCCGGCGCATAGACTTCATTGGCGATCTCCACTTGGGACGGGTGGATCGCCCATTTGCCTTCGAAGCCCAGTGCGGCGGCTCGTTCAGCCGACGACCTGAATCCCTCCGGATCCTTGAAATTCGCATAAGGTCCATCGAGTGGCCGCAATCCGAAGGCACGACAAGTCGTGGCGATCCGCGCCAGCGCGAAGTGCCAAGGGTCGTTCCAATGTTTCTCGGTTTCGCCCTTTTCGTTTCGAGCGAACATTCGATAGCGCGGGTTCGCCTGACCGGTGAACGGATCACGCGCCCGCATACTGATTGTAAAATCGCCAACGCCGAAGATCATTGCCTCCAGACGATCGCTGGCGCGGGCGATTTCTTCGACATTCGCCAGCCCTGCCGCAGTTTCGATCAGCACTTCTATGCCAATCGGATTCCGGCGGCCGATCGTGGCCTCAATGCCGTTCAATAGCTGCTCGACCACGTAGACGTCGGCGGCCATATTGGTCTTCGGCAGTAGAACGAGATCCAAGCGAGGACAGCGCTCGGCAACGGCGATGATGTCCCGATAAGCCCATGGCGTATCGAGGCTGTTGACCCTCACCGCCATTACCTTGTCGCCCCAGTCGATCTCATTGAGCGCTGCCACTGCAAGGTCGCGGGCCTTGTCCTTGAGTTCGGGAACGACGGCGTCTTCGAGATCGAGGAAAATGCCGTCGGCCGGCCCCTTCGCCGCCTTTTCGAAGAACTTCTCGGAACTCGCCGGAACGGCGAGTTCGGAACGTTGCAGCCGGACCTTGCGCAGCTCTCTGGAACGGGGAAACACGCTGATCGCCTCGTGAACTCGCGATTGTGTGGCGGAAAAGAAGTCGGTAAGCGAACGCCGTCGCTTGCTTATGCGATGCGGCGGCGCCGGTTACTTCAATCCTCCGCAGGGCGTTGGTTTAATCGCGCCCTTGACGAAATTAGACCGCCTGTCGTTTGATCGTTCAATCGAAAATATGCTATCTATTAATTGATGAATCGGATCAATATCGGACCGGACGAGTTGGAGACATTCATCGCCGTCTCCGAACTCGGAAGCTTCCGGCGCGCCAGCGAGAAGCTCGGCATTTCGCAGCCTTCCGTGACCGGCCGCGTGCAGCGGCTTGAAACGGTGCTCGGCGTCAAGCTGCTCAACCGCACAACGCGGTGTGTCACCATGACCGAAGCCGGCGAGCGGCTACGCCTGCGCGCCGAGCACACGGTCATGGAATTGCGCTCGCTCATGCAGGAGTTCCGGGACGAGGCGACGTTGCGGCGCGGCAGGGTGGCGATTGCCGCCTCGCCCACCGTTGCTGCATCGGTCCTGCCACCGATCATCCGGCAGTTTACCCGGGTCAATCCCGGCATAACGCTGACACTGACCGACGAATTCGTCGGCACCGTGCTTCAGAAGATCAGCAGCGCCGCCGTCGATCTAGCCATCATTCCCTTCGCCGGCACTGGCACGGAGTACGATTTTGAGCCGCTGTTCTACGACGAATTCTTCGTCGTCGCGCCGCGCAACCACCCTATCGCACGTCGCGAGGTCGCAGATATCGAGCAGATCAGCAAGTACCCTCTGCTGACCCTGCCGCGGGAATCGGCAGTCTGGTTCACGCTGCGAGATGAATTCGAAAGCCGCGGCCTGAAATTCGAGCCCACCTTCCAAGCGTACAATCTGTTCACTCTGGTCGGGCTTGTCGAGGCGGGGCTTGGACTGTCGCTTCTACCGCAGATCATCGTCTCCCGGCTCAACCTGAATGCCGTTACGACGGTGCGTATTAGCGACGGCGCCATGCGCCGGCATATCGGCATCGTCACCCTGCGCGGCCGCGCCCTGCCGCCGGCGGTCGATGCTTTCATCCGCAGCCTGCGCGCCTTGCGCAAGCCGAAGCCGGACGCCAAGCTTAGAGTCCGGCTTTGCCGACTTCGTCCGCGATGATCGCCGCTTGCAGCACGTCCGCGGACGCTCCTAAGCTGCGATACTTCTTCGGAATGCTGCGGCCGAAGTAGCCACGTTCCGACAGTATCGCCTGCCAGTCCAGTGTTTTCTGATCGGGGAGCTTGCGACCGCCGCCGACCCTCGGCGAGCGTTGTCCTTCCTTGGCAGTGAAAGCGCGAACCCTTTATTATAACGCCTTATGCGATCCGAATACTCGAGATCCATCAGCGCTTCTCCTGCCTCGAGCGCTGTCCTGCACCATGTCGTGCGAACGCTAGCTCAGCTTGAGTGTCGAAACTGCATGAGAATGCGTCAAGTTTAGGCGGCGAGAAAGTTTTGAGCGAGCGATTGCTGAACACGTCGGTCGAGGGTGTCGAAGGCTCGGCTGAGGGGGCCGCTTTGAGCGGCATGCCCTGGCAGGAC
>CALROF020000026.1:0-45202 GCA_943369775.1 Reyranella massiliensis 521 | reverse complement strand
CCTTGCGGAGGTGCTGGACCTCGATGGAAGGAACATTCGCCATGCTGGCATCATGATGCCTTGATCGCCGCTTCGATGCGATCAAGGCCCTTGCTGAGCCGCTCTGCACTGGACGCGAAGCAGAGGCGTATGTTGCCCTGCCCGCCCGGCCCGAAGGCTTCACCCGGTGCGAGGCCAACCTTGTACTTCTGTGCCAGCGTCTTGCAGAAGCCGAGCGTGTCCGTCACGCCGTCGACCGAGAAGAAGGCATAGAAGGCCGCCTCCGGCCGCGAGATCGTGACCCGCGGCAGAGCCGAGAGGCGCTGGAACACCAGCTCGCCGCCGGCACGGCAGCGTTCGACCATCTCGGTGACGAAGTCATCGCCCTTCTCGACCGCCGCGACGCCGCCGCGCTGCAGGAAGCCTGGCACGCCGGACGTGTTGATCTGGACCAGCTTTGCGAACTGCTCGCCGAGTTGCGCCGGATGCGTGAGCCAGCCCAGCCGCCAGCCGGTCATCGCCCAGGGCTTGGAGAAGCTGTTGAGCACGATCAGCGGATCGTCGGGCCCCGCCTGTTCGAGAAATGACGGAGCAACCTGTCGCCCGTCCGGGCGCTTGCTGTAGATCAGCCGCGCATAGACCTCGTCGGCCATGATCCAGAGGCCACGCTTCTTGGCGAAGTCCAGCAGCGTGCGCTGCTCGTCCGCCGTCATCGTCCAGCCCGTCGGGTTGCCCGGTGAGTTGACGAAGATCGCGCGGGTGCGTGCGTCGACGGTATCGAAGACCTTCTGGAGGTCGAGCTTCCAGCCGCCGCTGGGCGTGCGATCCAGCGCGACATACTTCGGCTCGCCGCCCACCAGCTTGGTAGCGGAGGTGATGTTCGGCCAGATCGGCGACACGATCACGATATTGTCGCCCGGATCGAGGAGGAGCTGGCAGGTCAGCAGAATCGCCTGCATGCCGCCTGTGGTCACCGTGATGCGGTCGGCCGGACACTTGATGCGATAGAGCCGCTCCGTATAAGCCGAAAGCGCGGCGCGCAGTTCGGGGATGCCGCGCTGCCACGTATAGAACGTCTCGCCGGCCTGCAGCCCCTTGGCTGCGGCGTCGCGCACGAAATCGGGAGTCACCAGATCGCTTTCGCCGAACCACAGCGGCACGACATCGGGATCGCCGAAGACCGACATTGCCACTTCCGAAATGGGGGTATCGGACATGCCGGCAGTGGCGCCGCTCAGCGAGGCAGCAATGCCCGGCGCGACAAATCTGGACTGATCTTGCATCCTCCCGACGTAGCGCATCGTCTGGAATTGCGCCAGCCATCCACCTGCCCGACAATTGTTGGCGGCGAGGCCAAACCTGACTAATCGCATATGGAGAAGGAGATGAAGCACCACATCGCTCTGCTTTCCCCCATGCTGCTTGCGGCTCTGCTGGGAGCCTGCGTGCACGGAGACAATGTCGAGCGGCTGCATGCCGGCATGAATCGTGACCAGGTCCAGGCCGTCCTGGGTCCATCGGAGAGTTCGACCTACTCGCCCGGCAAGGAATGCTCCTACTACACCGTCCTGAAGGATTTCTGGCAGCGTACGCCCTGGACGATGTCGGACCGCTATTACGTCTGCTTCACCGACGGCAAGGTCGAAACGTTCGGCCGGGCGGACCAATCCAACGCGGCACAGATGACAGGGCGCTGACCGCGCGATACCTTGCATCAAGGGAGCAGGAATGCATCACAACCACGTAGACGGCCAGATTTCGACCTGGCTGGGCGACCGTCAAGCGAGCACCTATGCAGATGGACGCCGTTGCGACGAGATAGGCTATCTCCAATGCAAATTGATTCTGAAACCTGACCGCTTTACCTCGGCACACGTCTTCAAGGAGTTCGCGGCCCTGGTGCAGCGCGCCGCCGAGACGACGGGGGTCGGCTTCCAGCATACGCCCAAGCTGATGCAACGGCCCGAGGTACGCGAGGTCCTGTTCCTCGATACCGGCGGCTACCATCTCTACAACAATGCCTTCATCGTCCGGCGGCGCATCGCCTACGAAGATGGCTTCGCCATCGGCGATCCGGAGATCGTCTTCAAGTACCGCAGCGACGACATGGCCAAGGCGCAGTCGCTCGACGTGCGGCCTCAGATCGACGGCAAATACAAGATTAAGTTCAAGCTCGAAGTCATGCCGCTCAAGGAGAAGATCGGCGGTATGAGGCGGCTGCTCTCGCACAATGTCGAATTCGGACTGAGCCAGGCCCCGGAAGCGGCACGCGTCGTCATGTCGTCGCTCGGCCACATGTCGCTCCCCGAGCTCACCAAGATCTTCCCGGCCCTCTCGTCGATCTCGTGCGATGGGCCCGACGACGTCTCGCTGGTCAACCAGACCATCGTCGAGGAACTGCTGCAAGACATCTGCACGCTGGACTTCGGTCATCATACGGCCGCGACGGCCAATCTCGGCCTCTGGCGCTCCCGCGGCGATCACCATGCCTTCGTCGGCGAGTTCGCCTTCCAGCTCCGCTTCGCCGGCCCCGAGGACATCAGCCACAAGGCGCTGAACCATTGCGAGCGGTTCTTCCTGGAACTGCAGCAGGTCGCCGCCGACTGGCTCGCCCTCACGACCACCAAGACCGGCGCCGTCTATCGCCTCAAGGGCAACCCGCCACAAGCCCACGAATGAGCGACACCTCTCAAGTTGCAGCCCCGCCCTCGCTCGGGAAGCTCTTTTGGGTCTTCCTGGTGATGGGTGCCACCAGCCTGGGCGGCGGCGTCGTCGCCTACCTGCGTACCGGCCTGGTCGTCCGCCAGCGCTGGCTCGACGACCTCGCGTTCGTCGAGCTGCTGTCGATCAGCCAGACCCTGCCCGGCCTCAACGCCACCAACATGTCGATCCTGGTCGGCGACCGGCTGCGCGGCGGCATGGGCGCGTTCGTCGCCACGCTCGGCATGTGCCTGCCCGGCGCGATCCTGATGACAGGCGCCGCCTTCGCCTACGGCATCGGCGGCGACGATCCCTGGTCGAAGGCCTTCCTGCACGGCATTGCCGCCGGCGCGGTCGGCCTGATCCTCGTCGTGATGGTGCAGCTCGGCGCCAAGGTCCTGAAGACACCGGCCGACTATCTGTTCGTGGTCGCGACGGCGGCGGCGGTAGCCTTCTTCAAGGTGTCCGTTCCCATCGCGCTTCTGGTCGCCGGGACCGTCGCGATCTGGTGGCATCGGCCACGGGACAAGACCCCGCGATGAAACAGCTCTGGGACCTCGCCGGCGTCTTCTCCTACCTGTCGCTGCTGACCATCGGCGGCGGCATGGCCGCCTTTCCCGAACTCAAGGAACTCACGGTCAACACCTACCACTGGGTGACCTTCCCTGAGCTCCTGCATTTCTACAGCCTGGGCCAGCTTTCGCCCGGCCCCAACATGATGATGGTGGCGTCGATCGGCGCCGTCGTCGGCCATATCCCCGGTGCAGTCGTGGCACTGGTGGCGTTCTTCCTGCCGACCGGTCTGCTCACCTTCGCGGTTGGGCGGCTGTGGACGCATCTCGCCACCTGGCGCTGGCGGCCGGCGATCCAGACGGGCCTGGGCTCCGTCGCCGTCGGGCTGGTGCTTGCCGGTGCCATCATCATGGGTATCGGCGCCATCACCGATATCTTCTACGGCGCCATCGGCCTCGCGGTTTTCCTGTTGCTGTGGCGAACCAAGATCAACCCGGCCTACCCGATCGTCGCCTCCGGACTGATCGGCATGGGGATGCACTATTTCGGCATGAGCTGACTGCCGTTCGGCTGACCTGTTCCGGCCGACCTACTTCTTCAGGTCGGCCGTTTCCCGAGGTTTATCCTCACAGCTTGCGCGGGAAACACCGACCGCTACGACCTTGTCGTCCACGGCGAGACAGCCGTTGCGCCAGGTACCGGAGAGCGTGACGCCGCCCAGGCTTACCGTGCCGGGACCGTGGGGGACGTCATTGGCGTAGGTGCCTTCGAACCAGTCGGTCGGGGTCCAGCTATACCGCCCGGCGCCCTCGCGGCGGCCATTGCGATAGGTACCCTCGAAGCGGTCGATGGGCTCACCGTGCTCCGTCCACTGCGCGACGCCGGTCCCTTCCTTCAAGACGCCGCGGCAGGAGCCGGTCCAGCTCGCCTTGTCCTCGAGGTCGGGATGCCAATCCCACATCCGGCAGCCCACGCCCGGTTCGAGCAGCCAGTTGCCCTGCTCGCAAGGTGCATCCCAGCTGATCTGGACGGGATCCGGTTCATCGGCAGCGCAATCACCCTTCGCAGTCGCGATTTGCTGAGCCGCGGCAGGAAGCACTGTCAGCACAAGGGCCGACCACACGAGCACTGGGAAAATTTTCACGACACCCCTCAACGGCCCCCTCGACCGTCGAAATGGAACGCGCTACGCCAGAGACAGTTGCTCCCGTCTGCGGCCGAATCATGGAAACGGCGGGGCATTTTGTGGCCTGGGGCGACTCTCCGGCAATGTCTATTAGGGATAAGGGAAGAGACCATGAGCCAGGGTCAGGCGGCGGCCATCGCCACCGCGATAGGCGACATCTACAGTGAAAAGAACGAAGGCGGCATGCTCTGCTGCACCCTCGAAGCCGTGAACGCCGAAGGCATGGATGTCTCCATCCAGGTCATGGCGGAGACCATCAACCTTGCGCCCTACCCCTATGCCGACGATCCGCTCAGCCGCCTGGAACTGAGCGGCGCGCTCGAGACCCTGCACGATCTCGACCTCGCGCTGGTCGATTGGGATGCCAATGCCTTCGCCACGGTCGGGACCAGCGGCAACCAGCCGGCAGCAATTGCCCGGCTGGTCGACGAGACTTTTCTGAAGGTCATGGGATGCAAGCCCGGTTATGCCTTCAAGGCTTCGACCGAGGATCTCGCCTGAGGCGGCATGCAACGTTAGTGGGCGACCCGCATTATTGAGAGGCATCTGTAACGGAGAGTGCCTCCCATGAAACCTGTCCTGTTGGCTGCTGCGGCCCTGCTGGCCTCCACTTCCCTAGTGATAGCGCAAACAGGCACCCCGTCCGGCACTCCGACGACGCCGTCGGTGCCACCGGCCGGCATGCCCGGCACGGCGCAGACTGCCACCTCGGCGCAGGCGCAGATCGAAGCCAGCGGCTACACCAACATCAAGGAGCTGAAGCGCCAGAACGACGGCTCCTGGCGGGCGCGGGCGACCAAGAACAACGAGGAGGTCGCCGTTTCGGTCGACTCGACCGGCCTCGTCACTCAGATGTCGCAATAGCAAGAGGCACCCAGCCTTGTACGGCGAGCCGTGCTAAGACTGCGGCATGGCATGGCTCGTCCTCGGTCTGGTTCTCTTCCTCGGCGCCCACACGCTCAGCACCCTGCGCAACACCCGCGCTGCCCTGATCGGTCGATTGGGCGAAGGTCCCTACAAGGGCCTTTATTCGCTGGTCTCGCTCGCGGGCCTGGTCCTGATCGTCGTGGGCTTCGGCGCCTATCGCAGCACGGGCTATATCCAGGTCTGGAACCCGCCGCGCGCGATCTTCCACCCGATCGCCCTGTTTCTATTGTGGTTCGCCTTCGTGGCGCTGGTGGCCACTTACTCGCCGGCCAGCCGCATCAAGTCTCTCCTGCGCCATCCCATGCTGGTCGCCGTAAAGGCCTGGGCACTGTCGCATCTGCTGGTGAATGGCGATCTCGGTTCGATCCTGCTGTTCGGCGGGCTGCTCGTCTGGGCGGTCTACGACCGCATCTCCCTGAAGCGGCGGGGCGACGTCGGCGCCGCGCAGGTCGGCTGGTCCGGCAACGATGTCCTGGTGGTCGTGCTCGGAACAGCAGCCTATTTCCTCATGTTCTGGCTGCATGATTCCCTGATCGGCGTAACAGCAGCCTGAGGTCGTATCATTGGATTCCCTTTCTACCCGTGCTAGCGTCGCTCTCCGACTGCCAAAAGTGATCGCGTGCTGAAGAGTTATCGCCTGGACAACCCCGCGACGGACGAAGTGCGTGTGCTCAGTCGGAGGGCGTACTTCTGGGGCGCACTCGGCGGCCCGCTCTACCTCGTGGCGAACCGGCTCTATTCCCTGGCCATCGTGATGCTGCTGATCATGGCGGGCATCGCCGCGGGCGCCATCGTCGGCCTCACCTTCTCCGTCTACCTGTTCGATTCCTCGCTGCCGGGTTTGGTCACGATGCTCGCCATCGTGACCAGCGCCTTCGCGCTGAACGGCATAGTCGCGGTCCGCCTCGTGCGCTACGGCTACCGGCGCAGGGGCTGGGAAGAGTATCGCGCATGATGAACATGGCCGTGATGGTGGCCGCCGCCGTACCGGTCGATGTGTAGAGGCTGCTTGGCGAGCCCCGGACAGAACGTCTCCACGACCTTCTCCAGCCTGTCGTAAAGTGCCTTCGCCGGGGGCCGGCCCTTGGCAAGCCGCTCGCGCGTCTTCTCGGCCTTCTTGGCTATCTGCGCCAGGTCGACAGTGAGAAGCTTGTGGTTCTCGACCACCATGCGCCCCCCGATCATCACCGAATGCACGGCCGAACCGTCCTCGGTATGCACGATCTGGTTGGTCGGATCGTTGAACGGAATCCAGTTCACGTGGCCAAGGTCGAGGAACACGATGTCGGCCTTGTAGCCTGCTTCGAGTTTGCCGATGCGATCGCCCAACCCCAGGGCACGCGCGCTGCCGGCAGTTGCGGCTTCGAGCACTTCCTCCGTCGAGATCCAATTCTGCCGATCCGGCCCCTGCACCTTGGACACCATGGAGGCGAGCCGCATGTTCTCGTACATGTTCAGATTGTCGGAGCAGCTCGCGCCGTCGGTGCCGATGCCCACATTCACCTTGGCATCGAGCATGCCGCGCATGTCGGCCATGCCGTTGCCCAGCAGCATGTTGGAGCCGGGATTGTGCGAGACCGAGGCGCCGCGATCGCCGAGCAGCTTCATGTCGTCGCCGTCGAGCCAGATGCCATGCGCGACCGTGAAGTCGGGTCCAATGAGTCCGAGCGAATCCATGTAGGCAGTGAGCGAACTGCCGTAGAGCTGGTAACCCGCGATCACCTGGACCTTGGACTCGGCCACGTGACTGTGCAGGCCCGTGTCGTAGTCCTTCGAGAGCTTTAGGCAGGCCAGCAGGAATTCGCGGCTGCAGTGATGCGGGATGGTCGGCGCCACGGCGAGATGCACACCTTTTGAGCCGAGCTTCCAGCCGTGCAGCGCCTTCTTCATTTGCGCGACGCTCGCCTTGTACGGTGCCGGACGATAACGCTCGACCTCCTTCTGGAGCGATGGCGACAGACGATCCATCAGGCCAGGAATGGCCTCGAAGAAACTGGTGTCGGCCACCATCGGCGCCAAGGTCGCGCGCATGCCGATGTCGGCATAGGCCTGACCGATCGCCGCGAGTCCTTCGGCCGTCGGCATGGGAAACTCTGCGGCAAGATCGTAAGCAGCCGTGCAGCCTTTCAGCACCATTTCAGCGGCACCGATCAGACTCGAAAGATACTTGTCCTCCAATGTCCGCGCGCCGCTCATGTAAGGACCGGCGGTCAGCAACAGTTCGAGCGTGACACCATCGACCATGCCCTTGGCCAGATTGCCATGGCTGTGCGTATGGCCATTGATCAGGCCGGGGTGCAGCAATCGGTCACGCGCATCGATCACTGTCGCTGCTTCCGGAGCAGAAAGACCGGGCCTGCCGATTTCGACAATCGTATCGCCCTTCACCAGGATGTCGGCCTTCGGTGCTGCGTGGCGCTTGATATCAATCACGCGGCCGCCGCGAATCACAGTCATCGCTGCCTTCGCCATGTCGCTCGTCCTCCATATGCGGTGCGCTGTCGAACACTCTCCTAGCACGGACCGCGCTTCATTCGTCGTCGTCAATTTTCGATGCAACACCTTCGCGTGTGACGACGTTGAGTACGGACAGCCCACCCACCCCTCTCAACGCTCGAACGGAGGACGACCAACATGCGGACCACTCTCGTCACGCTCGCCCTGATCGCAGCCGCTGGCATCGGCAGTGCCGCCTACGCCCAGACGACGACGCAGCCCACCACACCAGGCGCGCCGGGCGGCACGACGACGACGCCGGGTACCACCGGCGCGCCGACCGCGAAGCCGGTAGCCGGCGAGGCGGCAGCAAAGGCCGCGCTCGAAGCCAAGGGCTACACCGGCGTGAAGCAGCTCAAGCGCGACAACGCGGGTAACTGGAGCGGCAAGGCGATGAAGAACAACGCCGAGATTGCCGTGATCCTCGACTCGACGGGCAATATTCGCGAGCAGTAGGCGCCACACCCTCTCTGCACGCGGATGGCGGGGCGTCCCATTAAGGTGGGGCGTCCCGTTTTCGCGCCACTGGCGGAGCGGCCGGGGCGCCCCATATGATGTCCCATGCGCCTCATTCCAATGTCCGCCACTGTGGTGGCGATGGTCGTGGCCGCCGGGACAGCTTTTGCCCAGCTCCCACCAGGTTCGATCGGCAATGCCGGTCGAATGCCCGAAACAATGTCGCCCGGCGCCCTGTCGCCGCCGCCGACTCCGCCGCCCGCGCCCGTGATGGCGCCCCCGGCGCCTTACCCCAACACGCAATCGATGGCCCGCGACCGCATCCAGAGCCAGGACTACAAGGTCCAGAGGCTCCAGCAGCGGCCGGACGGTTCATGGAAGGCCGATGTCACACGCGATGCCGTGCCGACGCGGCCGCAGGGTGTGCCGAAGAAGGTCACCATCCTACCTAACGGGCAAATGCTCGAGGAATGGTGATCGGCGAGTGGCAATCGGGTCCGGGTCAGACCTGGAAAAGCAGGAACCCGCCGATACCGACCACTGCCAGAGCCGCCCCGAGGTTGCGGTAGAAGCGGACTGATTGTGTGGCGAGCAGCCGTTCGCCGAACGAAGCAGCTTGTTCCTCGCTCGACCTTCCCGCCTTAGCGTCGAGCTGGCGCGCCAGAAAGCCCGCTGAATATTCGCTTCCCACGGGAGCGTCGGTATCGAGTTCGACCAGCGTGCAGATGAAGCACATCACGAGGCCGACAACACCTATGCCGATAAAGCCGACATAGGCCACGGTCGCAACAATGGCGACGGAGATGAGAAGCCAGAGGCTGAGCGCAATGGCCATGAGGATGGATCTGCCCGACATGCACGATCCCCTAGCGATCATGCAATCCTACGCCTCATGGCCGAAATTGGCCAGTTGGCCGCCTACTGGCCGGGCTTGATGCCGGCGTCCTTGATCACCTTGGCCCATTTCGGGATGTCGGCGGCGATGGCGGCCCGTGTCTCCTCTGGCGTGCTGCCAACCAGATCGAGGCCCATGGCGGCGATCTTCTTCTTCAGTTCCGGATCGGCTAGTGCCTTCAGCGACTCCGCCCGCACCTTGTCGACGATGGGCTTGGGCAGTCCGGCCGGCCCCATCAGGGCAAACCACGAGGTCGCCTCGAAACCGGGAAAGCCCTGCTCGGCCAAGGTGGGCAGATCGGGCGCCGAGGACGTGCGCTTCAGCGAGGTGACGGCAATGCCGCGCACCCGGCCGTCGCGCACCAGCGGCATCCCGGCGCCAGCGTTCTGGATGCCCACCGGCACGACGCCGCTCATCACGTCGGTGAGGTTGGCACCGCGGTACGGGATATGCTCCATCTTGATTCCGGCGAGGTGGGCGAACAGTTCGCCCGCGATGTGCTGCGGCGTGCCGACACCCGGCGTGCCGTAGGAGAGCTTGCCGGGGTTGGCCTTGGCGTAGGCGATCAGCTCGGCGATCGACTTCACCGGAAGGTCGTTGTTCACCACGAAGAGCGACGGCATGACCAGCGAGGTCGAAATCGGCGTCAGATCCTTCAAGGGATCGAAGGGCAGTGCCTGCATGCTGGGCAGGATGGTGATGGCGGCATTGCCCGACCACATCAGCGTGTAGCCATCGGGCACAGCCTTGGCCACGCGATCGACGCCGATGGCGCCGGAGTTGCCGGCAATATTCTCGACCACCACAGGCTGGCCCCAGGCCTCGGAGAACTTCTGCGCGAACAAGCGTGCGGTGACGTCTGTGGCGCTGCCGGCAGTGAAGCCGACCACGAGCTTCACGGGTTTTTCGGGCCAATTGGTTTGCGCTGCGGCGTGCTGGACGAGACCAAAGACCAGCAGGCAGCCCGCAAGAACGCGGACGATCCAATGCATCGGTGATTCCTCCCTTGGCGTTATGTGTCGCCGTTCGAAGTAGGCTATGGGATAGGCGACCGACGATCCAGCCTGGGAGACGATGACCATGCGCAGAGCGACAGTTCGATCCCTCCTCCTGCCGCTGGCCTGCGCCGCTGCCGCCGCCTGCAGCAGCGGCCCTCCCGTGAAGCCCGCGGCGGCCGAGCAGCCCGTCGCGACCGTTCGCTACACGTGTGAACAGAACAAGACGATCGCCGCGGCCTATTTCAACGGCCCTACGCGTACGGCGCCGAATGGCCAGCCGATCCCCGGCGGCCGGGTCGATGTCTCGTTGAGCGACGGGCGGAAGCTCAGCCTGCCGCAGACCCTGTCGGGTTCGGGCATCCGCTACGCCAACGCAAACGAATCGTTCGTGTTCTGGAGCAAGGGCGACACCGCCTTCGTCGAGGAAGGCAAAGCGATGACCTACGCCGGCTGCGTCGCCACGAAAGGCTAGCGCCGGTTACTCCCGTGGCACGGTGTTGCCCGTGTTGTTGTCTAGTAGTTGGGGTCGGGCTTCCGCGGTTTGCACTGCTCGTCTGAATGGAGTCGAGCATCTTCGACAAGACGTCGGTCGTGATAGCATTGACCAGGTGACGCGTCGGCCTTCCATCCAACCGGCATCTTCATCGCAGTGATCGCCCCGGTAAATGGCGGCCGAACGACGACTTTCCAGTCCCTCCATTCCGGCGTGTTGACCAGGAGCCCGCGCGAATCGAGGGGAACGATGCTCATCGCAACGCCGTCCTGGACGTTCCCGCCGATGGCGCGCACCGTGTTCGCGTCTTTGCTGACGACCACGTCGCAGTGGGCATGCGTGGGCTTGCCTTTGGTTTGGCTCTTGTCCTTCGGCTCCAGGTAGCTGCCGTAGCGGAAGTTCGACGACAGGCGATTTGCGCAGATCAGATCGCCGACGGCAGGCGACACCTTTGCTGCATCGTAGACAAGGAACGGCGAGCCCTGCGTGCGAAGCCTTTGCTGTCTCGCCATGTGCCATACATACGTCGCATGGCCCTCGTCGGGGCAAAACTGCCCCTGCCCATCGCCGCGCTCGATGGTCGCGCCAGCCTCGACGAACACCCAGGAAATGAAGGCCGCAGACCATGGGGCCTTTTCGCACCGCACATGCCTGTCGTCGGCGGCCACTCCCACCGCTCTCCAGTACTTCAGGACATCTTCGATGGCCCCGATGTCGTCGTCTTCGATCCTGCCCCGCTTACTGACCGAGCATCTGCCGCCGGCATAGTCGACGGTCCGGTATCCAAATCGCTGCCATTCGGCCTCGAGGTTGTTCCTCACCCGCTCCCAGGAAAGCTCGCCTCGCGGCATCCTGTTGAATGGTTTGGCACAGGCGCTTTCGAGGCCGTCTTTCTGTTCTTGTGCAGCAGCGTCGCCGATCAGTGCCGTGAACAGCACAATCGCCCAAGCAATCGCCCGCATTGCCGTGCCCCCAAAAGTTGCTTTCAGTACCAACGCACACGCGACGCGGGTTTTATCCTTTCAGATGCAAGCAACTATTGAAACAGCAATGTTCGGATCTCCGCGTGCCACGGCAGCGCCTCAGCGACGCCCCGCGAGCGCGCGGTTCTCCAGACGGCTGAGCAACCGGACCAGCGGCCAGAGGATCAGGAAGTAGATCACGGCCGCCATGACGATCGGCGTCGGATTGTAGGTGAGGCTCTGCGCCTGCCGCGCCTCGTAGAGCAGTTCCGGCACGGCAACCACGCTGCCCAGCGAGGTGAGCTTCACCACCTCCAGGGTGTTGGACAGCAGGTCGGGCAGTACGTTGCGCACCGCCTGGGGCAGCACGACGTAACGCATCGCCTGCATCCGGCTGAGACCCGTCGAACGTGCCGCCTCGACCTGTCCGGCGGGTACGGAGTCGATGCCGGCGCGAAAGATCTCTCCGTAATAGGAGCCGGTATTGAGGAAGAAGGCGATGGCCACGCAGGCAAAGCCGCCCAGTTCCAGCCCCGCAAAAGGCAGGCCCGCGAACAGCAGCACCAGCAGCACCAGCGGCGGGAAGGCACGGAAGAAATCGACCCAGGCCATCAGCGGCCAGCGCACCAGCGGATGGCGGATCGACGCCAGCAGCGCCAGGATGAGCCCGCCCAGCAGGCCGAGCGGGACCACGATCAGCGACAGGAGGATCGTGTTCCACAGGCCCGACATCACGATCGGCCAGGCCGCGACGATGATCTCCGGGTTGAAGAAGGTCTGGATCATGGCGTCGCCCTCACCGCTTCCAGGCGAACTTGGTTTCGATCCAGCGAGCGGCGACGACCACCGGGAAGAAGAGCACGATGTAGGCCGCGGCGCCCATCATCAGCGGTGACGGATTGTAGGAGTTCGACACGGCCGAACTCGCCTGCCCCAGGATCTCGGTGACGGCCACGACCGTGCCCAGGGCCGTGCCTTTTGTAATGGCGATGGTGCGGTTGGTCAGCGGCGGGATGGTGAGCCGAAACGCCTGCGGCAGGATCACGTTGAACAGGGTTTGCCCATAGGACAGCCCGGTCGAGCGCGAGGCCTCCCACTGCCCCCGATGGATCGACGTGATGCCGGCCCAGAAGATCTCTTCGGAGAAAGCCATCAGCACCAGGGCGAGCGACAGCCAGGTCGAGACGAAGCCCGACGGCGACGGCCCGGCATAGGGCAGCCCGAAATACATTAGGACGATGATCACCAGCGGCGGCAGCGACCGGAACAGATCGACGATGAAAATGATCAGCCAGTTCAGCGGCCGGATGCCGAGCGAGCGCAGCAGCGCAAGTGCGAGCCCCGCCGCAAGGCCGGTGACGACGATCAGGAGCGCAAGCTCGATCGTCACCACCATTCCCGACAGGATGTCCGGCAGATACTTCGCCATGACCTTCGCGTTGAAGAAGGTCTCGACGAAACGGTCCCAACCACTCATTAGTGTCTCTGGATCTGCCCGATGAACGCCCGCGTGCGCTCGTGGGCCGGGTTCTCGAAGATGGCGGCCGGCGGCCCCTGCTCCACGATCAGGCCGTCGTCCATGAAGACCACGCGATCCGCGGCGTTGCGCGCAAAGCCCATCTCGTGGCTGACGACGATCATGGTCATGCCAGTCTCACGCAATGACCGCATGACTTCCAGCACCGAGCCCACCAGTTCGGGATCGAGCGCACTGGTCGGCTCGTCGAACAGCATGACGCGTGGCTCGAGCGCGATGGACCGCGCGATGGCGACCCGCTGCTGCTGGCCACCGGAGAGCTGGCCCGGCGTATGGTCGGCGCGGTCGGCGAGTCCGACCCGCTCCAACGCCTTGCGGGCGAGCGCATCGGCCTCGGCGCGGCTCTTGCCCGCCACCTTGCGCAGCGCCAGGGTCACGTTGCCCAGCGCCGTCATGTGCGGATAGAGGTTGAAGGACTGGAACACCATGCCGATCCGCTGGCGGGCATGGTTGATGTCGGTCTTCGGATCGAGCATATCGATGCCGTCGACCACGACCGAACCGGAGGAAGGTTCCTCCAGCCGGTTGAGGCAGCGCAGCAGGGTCGACTTGCCCGAGCCCGACGGCCCGATGACGAAAACCAGCTCGCGTTCATCCACCTTGAGATCGACCCCCTTCAGGACATGAAGGGGGCCGAAATGTTTGTGGATGGCACGAGCCTCCACAATGTGTTTCTGGGCCATCGACTCGGATCAGCCGCCGCACTTCAGTTCGTGCGGCGTCGGATCGTAACCCGGCATGCCCGGCACGCCGTAGCCCGGCGTGATCACCACGGCGAGATCGTCGGCCTCGGGCTTCTTGCCGAACCATTTCTCGGCCATCTTGGCGATGGTGCCGTCCTTCTTCATGCAATCAAGTGCATCCTGGAGCTCGGCACGAAGCTGCGGATTGTTCTTCGGCACGGGAGCCGCCCAATGCGCACGCGTCTCCTTGAGTTCGAGGTCCGCAATGAACTGCGGGTTCTTCGAGGCGGCGTAGACGATCGTCGTGTTGCCGCCGAGCGTCGCGTAGGCTCGGCCCGAGAGCACGGCCTGCGTCGCGTCGGGCTGCGTGTCATAAACCTGCACAGTAAAACCGTTCTTCTCGGCTTCAGCCTTGGCCAAGGTCTCGTAAGGGGTGCCTTTGTTGACGGCTACGACCTTGCCCTTGAGATCGGCCCAGCCCTTGATCGGCGCGCTTCCCTTCTTGATGCCGAACTGGAAGGACGTCCAGATGTAGCCTGCCGTGAACAGCATGTTCTCGGCCCGCTCCTTGGTCACGGTCGTCGGCGCGGCGATGAAGTCGTAGCGGCCGGCCTGCATACCCGGGATCAGGGTCGAGAAGCTCACGGCATCGATGACGATCTCGCGCTTCATGCGCTTGGCGACCTCGTTGAAGAGGTCGATCTGGAACCCCTCGATGCCGCCTCCCAGCTTGGGCATGGCGTGCGGTGCAAAGGTCCCGTCAACGCCCGTGCGCAGCGGCGGCTTCTTCTCTTGCGCCAGCGCGGGGCTTGCAGTGATCAGCGCCGCAACAGCGAACGCGACCAGACGGCGGTGTAACATCAGAAAGCCTCTCTTCCCATTTTCCCCAGGCGGCGACGTTAGATCAGCCATTGTTGAATAGCAATTTAGAGGCCATCTTCGCCGACATGCCCGAGCCGAAATCCGACCGTATCCTGGTCATCAATCCGAACTCCACCGAAGCCGTGACCAAAGGCATCGATGCCGCGATGGATCCGCTGCGCATCAATGGCGGCCCCGTCATCGAGTGCATCACCCTGAAGGACGGTCCGCCCGGCATCGAAAGCCAGGCACACGTCGAACAGGTCGTCGGCCTGATCGGTGAGATGGTCAAGAAACGCGACAACGACTGCTCGGCTTTCGTCATCGCCTGCTACTCCGATCCCGGCCTGCATGCGGCGCGCGAACTCACGCTCAAGCCGGTCCTCGGCATCGCCGAGTGCGGCATCCTGACGGCGCTGACGCTCGGACAGCGCTTCGGCGTGATCTCCATCCTGCGGAAGTCGATTCCGCGTCACCTGCGCTACGTCGGCCAGATGGGGCTGAACGACCGCATGGCCGGCGATCGCGCCATCGGGCTCGGCGTCGTCGAACTCAGCGACGAAGCGCGCACCTTCAGCCGCATGGCCGAAGTCGCCGCCGAGCTACGCGACGAGGACGGCGCCGACGTGCTGGTGATGGGCTGCGCCGGTATGGCGCGTTACCGCGACCGGCTGCAGCGCCATGTCGGCCTCCCCGTCGTCGAGCCCAGCCAGGCCGCCGTCTCGATGGCGATTGGGCGAACCAGGCTGGCCTGGGGCTAGTCCCTACTCCGCGGCCTCGGCCTTCACGACGGGCGCCGCCGGGAACTCCATACGGTCATCGGTGCGGCAATAGCGGTCGGCGAACATGCGGCCGACCGGATGGTACTTGTCCATGTGGACGCGCATCGCCTTGGGGTCCCACAGCTCGTCGCGGATGTGGAAGCGCAACCCCTCGCCAATCACGAGCTGGCGGTCGTCCTTGACGTTGATGACCTGCCAGGTCTTGCACTCCATCGACCACGGCGCATCGGCCAGTCGCGGCACCTTGACGTCGACCGACGGCGCGAGCTTCAGGCCGAGATAGTCGGGCTCGCCGACGTTCGGCGGGAAGTCGCCGCTCGACTCGTGCATCACCCGCGCCAGCGGCTCGTCGGTCAGGTTGACCACGAACTCGCCCGTGCGCTCGATGTTGGTCCAGGTGTCCTTGATCCGCCCGTCCGGCCGCTTGTTGATGGCGAACATGCAGAGCGGCGGGTCTTCGGCAAAGACGTTGAAGAAGCTGAAGGGCGCTGCATTGACGATGCCGGTCGGTCCCAGCGTCGTCACCCAGGCGATGGGCCGCGGCAGCACGAAGGCGGTCAGGATCTTGTAGCGGTCGTGATGGTTCACGTCGTCGACGGCGTATTGCATGTCAGTTACTCGGCTCCACTTTGACGCCAGCTCGCTCGGAGATCAGCTTGTAGTGCTCCGGCCGGCGGTGTTTGGCGAAGTTGAAGGTGGTGTTGCGGATGTATTCGCCGAGCGCGAGGTCGCAGTCGTAGGAGATGACCTCGTCCTCCTCGGTCGTGCCCTTGGCGACGACTTCGCCGGTCGGCGCCACGATCACCGAACCGCCGTGCAGCCAGAAGCCGTCTTCCTTGCCGGCCTTGGCGGTGGCCACGACCCAGATGCCGTTCTGGTAGGCCGCGGCCTGCAGCGAGAGCATGTGGTGGAACACGCGGAGATACGGCGGCTCGTGCGGCGCATAGACGTTGTCGCTCGGCGTATTGTAGCCCAGCACGACCATCTCGGCGCCCTTCAGGCCCATGACGCGGAAGGTCTCGGGCCAGCGCCGGTCATTGCAGATGCACTGCCCGACGATCACGTCGTCCTTGAACATCTTCCAGACGTTGAAGCCGAAGTCGCCGACCTCGAAGTATTTCTTCTCGAGATGCTGGTACGGCACGTTCGGGCGGTGATCGTCATGGCCCGGCAAATGAACCTTGCGATACTTGCCGACGAGCCGGCCATCGGGCCCGACCAGGATCGAGGTATTGAAGTGGTGCGGCTTGCCGCCCTCCTCGGTCCGCTCTGCATAACCCAGGTAGAAGCCGATGCCCTTGGAGCGTGCCAGCTCGAACAACGGCAGCGTCTCGGGGCTCGGCATCTGGCTCTCGAAGTACTTCTCGACCTCGTTCGGATCCTCCATCCAGTAGCGTGGGAAGAAGGTCGTGAGCGCCAGCTCGGGGAACACGACGAACTTCGAGCCGCGCGAATCGGCCTCCTTCAGCATCTCCATCATGCGCTTGACCACGCTCGCGCGGCTATCGGCGCGATGGATGGGCCCGAGCTGGGCGGACGAGACCTTCAGACGACGGGACACGTTCTTCACTCCTCTAAAACAACGGCTTCAGGCCGAAGCGGGACATGGCCTGCAGTTCGGGCGCAGTCTGGCCCTGCGGCTTGGCGGCATCCGGCGACGCACAGGGCAGGAACTGCCCGGAGCCGCGCTCGGCGTTGAGCTTGCCATCTTCGACCACGACCCGGCCGCGGCTCACCACCGTGATCGGCCAACCCTTGAGCTGGCGGCCTTCGTACGGCGAGTAGCCGACATTGTCGTGCAGGTCCTTCCAGCGGACCGTGACGTCCTTGTCGGCATCCCAGATGGCGAAGTCGGCGTCGGAGCCGACGGCGATCGTGCCCTTCTTCGGATAGAGCCCGTAGAGCTTGGCGTGGTTCGCCGAGGTCAGCGCCACGAATTGCTGCAGGGTGATGCGCCCCTTCTGCACGCCCTCCGAGAAGAGCATCGGCAGGCGTATTTCCAGCCCCGGTACGCCGTTGGCCATTTCCTTGAAGGTGGTCTTGTCGCCCTTGGGGATCTTGCCCTTCTCGTTGAACTGATAGGGCGCATGATCCGACGAGAAGGTCTGGAAGGTGCCGTCCTTCAGCGCAGCCCATACGGCCTCCTGCGCTTCCGAATCGCGCGGCGGCGGGCTGCAGCACCACATGGCGCCTTCGACGCCGGGCTTGTCCATGTCGTCGGCCGTCAGCGCGATGTACTGCGGGCAGGTCTCGCCGAAGATCTTCAGGCCCTTCTTCTGCGCCTGACGCAGCGTCTCGATCGCCTCGATCTCCGACATATGCACCAGCAGCAAGGGCGCATCGACCAGACGCGCCAGCGAGATCGCACGGTTGGTCGCCTCAGCCTCGGCAACGCGTGCGTGGGCAATGGCATGGAACTTGGGCGCGCCGTGGCCCTGCTCAATCAAGTGATGCGCCAGCCACTGGATCATGTCGTGGTTTTCGGCGTGCACCATGACCAGCGCCCCGTCCCGGCGGGCCAGCGCCAGGATGTCGAGGATCTGATAGTCGCTGACCTTCATCGCGTCGTAGGTCATGTAGATCTTGAACGACGTGTAGCCGTCCCGGATCAACGCCGGCAGTTCCTGCCCGAGCACCTGCTCCGTGGGATCGGTGACGATCAGATGGAAGGCATAGTCGATCACCGCCTTGGGCGTCGCCGCCTCGTGATACTCCTTCACCACCTGGCGCAGCGACATGCCGCGATGCTGGGCCGCGAAGGGAATGACGGTCGTGGTGCCGCCGAAAGCCGCGGAGACGGTGCCGGAGTAGAAATCGTCGGCGCACATGATGCCGAAGCCCGACTTCTGCTCGATGTGGCAGTGGCTGTCGACGCCACCCGGCAGGACGAACTTGCCGCCGGCATCAATCTCGCGCGTGCCTTTGCCTTTGATGTCGGGGCCGATTTCGACGACCTGCCCGCCTTTGACGGCGATATCGCCCTCGGTCTGGCGTTCGGCGGTGACGATCTTGGTGTTGCGGATGATCAGATCAAAGTCGGCCATGTCCCTACTCCGCCGCCTTCGGCAAACGGCCGGCGCCGGCCAATCGCCTTTCGAGGCGCGCGATCAAGGAATCGAGCTCGGTCCTGTCGGTTGCGGTCAGGGACGAACCGGGCGCGCGCTGCTTCGGGCTCTTGATGGCGCCGCGGCGGAACAGGACTTCCTTGCGAAGGGCGAGACCGATTGCCGGCTGCACCTCGTGGCGCACGAGCGGCAGATAGATGTCGAACAGATCCTCCGCTTCCTCGGGCTTGCCCTTGGCGAAAAGGTCGTAGACCTGCACCAGCATCTCCGGCCAGGCGAAGCCCGTCATGGCGCCGTCGGCGCCGCGCCGCATCTCCTGCGGATAGTAGATGCCGCCATTGCCCACCAGGATCGAAACGCGGCGACGGCCCGGCTTCTTCTCGCCCTCGCGAATGCGCGTCAGCTTGGCGAGACCCGGCGCATCCTCGTGCTTCAGCATGACGAGCTGCTTGAAGTCGTCGACCAGTCGCTCGAACACATTGGCCGGCAGATAGACGCCGGTGGTTTGCGGATAGTCCTGGTAGACGACCGGAATGTCGGGACCCAGCGCCTGGAAGACCTGCGCATAGTAATTGTAGATGCCGTCGTCGCCCTTGAGGCCCGGCGGAGGTGCCACCATCACGCCAGCGGCGCCCGCGATCATCGCCTCGTGCGAGAGGCGCCGCACGTTCTCGAGCCCGGCATGGCTCACGCCCACGATCACCTGCCGGCCCTGCGCGCGTCCGATCACGCGATTGACGACGGAGATCGATTCTTCGGCCGTGAGCTTGTGCGCCTCGCCCATCATGCCGAGCAGGGTGAATCCATGTACGCCGCAGCCCAAATAAAAATCGGTCAACGTATCGACGCTCTGCAAATCGAGCGCACCATCGTCGGTAAACGGCGTCGCCGCGATGATGAAAACGCCTTTTGCCTGCTCATTCAGCTTGTTTGACGACATGGTCGACGCTCCTCGGCGCGCTTCTTGCAGCGATCATGCCACCCGCGGGGCGCTTGTCGAGCATCGTCGGGTCGGCCAGTGTTCTTACCCGAAGAGAAGCAAGTTTCGGATAAAAATGAACATGAAGACGACCATGATCGCCGGCCTCGACCATATCGTTGCGTGGGACGAGGCCGAACAGCGACACGTCTACCTGGAAGACGCCGATCTCGTGTTCAAGGGCAACGAGATCGCCCATGTCGGACCGGGTTACACGGGTCCGGTCGACACGACCATCGACGGCAAGGGGATGATGGCGATCCCCGGCCTGGTGAACGTACACAGCCATCCTTTCTCGGAGCCCGCCAACAAGGGGCTCACGGAGGAGTATGGCAGCGACAAGCTCGGCCAAAGTTCGCTCTACGAATATCTCACCGTCTTCGGTCTCAATCCCGAGGATGCCGGCCCGTCTTCGAAGGTCGCGGTGTCCGAGCTGCTGAAGAGCGGCGTCACGACCATCACCGACCTGTCGATGGCGCGCGACGGCTGGGTCGACGACCTCGCCTCGACCGGCATTCGCGCCGTCGTCTGTCCGATGATGCGCCAGGGCGTCTGGTACACCAAGAACGGCTACACCGTTGAATATGCCTGGGACGAGAAGGCAGGCGAGAAGGCCTTCGAGACCTCGATGAAGACCCTCGACGCAGCGGCCAGGCATCCGAGCGGCCGCATCTCGGGCATGGTCGGCCCGGCGCAGATCGACACCTGCCGCGAAGGCTTCTTCAAGGAGGCATTGCAGGAGGCGCGGCGGCGCGGCCTGCCGATGCAGACGCATGCCTGCCAGGCCGTCGTCGAGTTTCACGAGATGGTCCACCGCCACGGCAAGACGCCCATCGAGTGGCTCGATTCGATCGGCGTGCTCGGGCCCGATCTCATCATCGGCCACGGCATCTTCCTCAACGACCATCCGCAGATCCACTATCCGCACGCCAACGACTTCGAGCGCCTGCGCGATTCGGGGGCCTCGGTCGCCCATTGCCCGACGGTGTTCGCCCGTCGCGGCATGGTGATGAACTCGATCGGCCGCTACATGAACGCGGGAATCACCGTCGGGATCGGCACGGATACCTTTCCGCACAACATGCTCGATGAGATCCGGCTGGTCTGCTACCTCGCCCGCGTCTTCACCATGAACTACAAGATGGGTACGACGCGGCATGCCTTCGAAGCGGCCACGGTCGGCGGCGCCAAGATCCTGCGCCGGCCCGATCTCGGGCGGCTGGCGCCGGGCTGCAAGGCCGACTTCTCATTGGTCGACATGAGCCATCCCTACATGCAGCCGGCACACGAGCCGGTGCGCAGCCTGATCTACTCGGCGAGCGACCGCGCCATCCGCCACGTCTATGTCGACGGCACGCAGGTCGTGCGCGACGGCAAGGTGCGGACGGTCGATGTCGAAGCTGCGACGGCCGGCCTGATCGAGGGCCAGCGCAAGCGGCTCGAAACGGTGAGCCAGCGCGACTGGGCCGGCCGTACCGCCGAGCAGCTCGCCCCACCCGTCTACGGCACGCGCGAACGCCTGCCGCAGTCGCGTCCGGTGACGTGACGTCGACGAAGTTTGGCGCTTACGCGTCCGGCACGCCCGAAGTCGTCGAATACTCGAAGTGCAGCGGTGTTTCGGGACGGATCAGCGCATAGGCCGAGCGCGCCGCGATGGCGGCCTCGGAGAAGCCCGTCAGGATCAGCTTCAGCTTGCCCGGATAAGTGACGACATCGCCGACGGCGAAGATGCCGGGCTTGCTCGTTGCCGAGGTCGACGGGTCGATCTCGATCTGGTTGCGCTCCAGCGCCAGGCCCCAATCGGCAATCGGCCCCAGCGACATCGAGAGGCCGAAGAACGGCAACAGCACGTCGGCCGCAATCTTCTTGGTGGCGCCATCGAGCGTTGACACGACCACCGAGGAGAGATGGCCGGCGGTCCCTTCTAGGCCGTGGAGCTGATAGGGCACGACGAGGTCGATCTTGCCGGCCTTCGCCAGCGCCTTCAGCCGTGCCTCGCTCTCCGGCGCAGCGCGGAACCGGTCGCGGCGATGGACCACCGTCACGTGGCTGGCGACCTCGGCCAGCGACAGCGCCCAGTCGACCGCCGTATCGCCGCCACCCGCAATCACCACCTTGCGGCCGCTGAAGGTTTCGCGGTGCGTCACATAGTAGAAGACGCTCTTGCCCTCGTAGGCTTCGATGCCTTCCAGCGGCGGCCGGTTCGGACCGAAGGCGCCGACGCCGGCAGCGATGATCACCGCCTTGGCCTGCAGCACGGTGCCCTTGGACGTCGTCACCCGCCAGAAGCCGCCGGTCAGCGGCTCGAGCGCCTGGACCTGCTGGCCCAAGTGGTAGACGGGCCGAAAGGGCGATGCCTGGGCCTTCAGGCGAACGATCAACTCCGCCGCTTCGATCCGCGGAAACCCCGGAATGTCGTAGATCGGCTTTTCAGGGTAGAGCGCCGTGCACTGCCCACCGGCATCGTCGAGTACGTCGACGACGTGGCAGTTGAGGCGAACCATGCCGCATTCGAACACGGTGAAGAGGCCCACAGGCCCCGCGCCTATGATGACGACGTCGGTCTGGTGCGTATGTCCGTTGGCCATGGTCCTAAACTGGCGCAGGCGGCGCGCAAATGAAAGGCCCCCGGCTGTGATGGACCGGGGGCCAGAATTTGGTAGCTGGGGGCGGGCTGATAGCACGCGATGGGACAAAGACTTAGCGATTCCCACCTGTAAATCGGCGACAAAGCCGCGCATGGTTTTTCCGGATTGCGGCTCCCACCGCTTCGACCGCCAAGGCCGAAAATTTGCCCGCCGAGGGACGTCCCCGCTGAGGGGCTTTGCCCCCCTCTCGATTTCTGGCAGACATCAGCTTGGCAGCCCCGCTGGCGGCTCGGGACGACGGTTCTTGCCGTCGGCTATGGTCCGGGCATGACCGACCCCACTCCGACTATCGAGGCGGCCGTCGCCGAGGCCGACGCCCTCCTCCGCGAGCGCCTGGCCGCCGCCGGGATCAAAGCCCCTCACGCCATCATGGCGGTCACCCCAGCCGGGGCCGGCATTGTCCGATCGAACTGCGGGCCGGATATGCTGAGGGACATCGCCAACGGGCTGCGCCGGGTAGCGGACGAAGGCAATAGTCAGGCGACGAAGACACGGCACTGACCGGCCCATCAGCCGGCCCATCAGATCGTCGCCGGATCCTCGCCGAGCCACACCACCTCGGCCATCGTGTCCCGGCCAGCCGGCCCCATGAATGGCTTCCGGCGCTTCCGCTTGCACGGCTCGCAGGTGAACTTGAGGTCGGCCAGCCGCCAATCGGCGAACTTTGCCGGGAGATCCTTGAGGTCGACAACCCGCTTCGGCCGGTCGCAGGCCAGGCACGACACCCGCAGCCGAATGCCTTTGGCTTTGGCCTCAGCGACGGTGTGATCCCGCAGGGCGTGCAGCCGCTCGACGTTGCGCTTGGTTCGCTGTTCGTCGGCTAGCATGGCCGGCTACTTGGTACGCCGACCGAGGTCGGTCAAGCAGACCGAGTGCGGCGGCGTCCCCTCGCCCAGCATCCAGCCCTTGGCGATCGCGACGGCGATGGCCTGGTCGATTGCAGACTCAGTCAGGTCGGGATGACGAAGACCGAGCTCGTGCACCGAGACCCAGCGCATGGGGACGCCGCCGGTGATAGCGAAGACCTCGTCACGGAGCTTGCGGGCCAGGCCGAGGGGCGGTTTGCGGGCAGACATGGCCGATTCAACGGCATGACTGGTCGGCGCGTTCCGGTTGCGCTACAAGCTCGGCATGCGCTTCCTCGCTCCCACTTGCTGGCGACAGCAACGAAATACACGAACGACCGGCTGATCTAGCCGGCGTAGCTCAGTGGTAGAGCAGTAGCCTTGTAAGCCTCAGGTCGGGGGTTCGATTCCGCCCCGCCGGCACCAATCTCAGCATCAATGCCGTGTAGCTCAATGGTAGAGCGCCCCGCTGTTAACGGGATGGCTTCAGGTTCGAGTCCTGAGACGGCAGCCAATTTGTGGGTGTAGTTCAACGGTAGAACGGCGGTCTCCAAAACCGCAGACGTGGGTTCGACACCTACCTCCCGCGCCAACACCACTCCCGCTTCGTCTAACGGTAGGACACCTGAATTTGGCTCAGGCAATTGAGGTTCGAATCCTTGAGCGGGAACCAAGCGCCCTGAAACGACAAAAGCCCCGCACCGGGGTCACCGGGCGGGGCTTCGTTTCGGGGCGAGAAATTGGAGTGTAGAGTGCCAGCATGGACAGGCGCTGGGCGACCCAAGTCCGATCCTACGTGGTCGGCTCCGATTCCATGGTTAAGGATCTACGCACGGGCGTCGAAACGCACGATCTGCCGGGCGTCCTCGACGGCGATCTCGATGCTTTTCTAACAGCGGCAGCCGAGAGCCCGCAGGCCGTCCAACAGCACCCTTCCCGCCTCATGCCTGAAACGCAGAAAAACGCCCGCTCCGGGTGAACTGTCCGACAAAATCGGACAACTGCCGGAGCGGGCCAGTTCAGGGAGGAGACGGCAGTCAGGCTGCCGCATCGACGCCGGCGAAGGGACCGGCGCGATCTCAGATTTAGTCGATGGGCTAACGACCCCTAATTTTGGTCAGGCGATCTTGCCGATCACCCAGCGCCAGGCGGCGCGGACGCGGTCGTCGAACGTTGGGATCGGCAGCAGGGTTTTCGCGACGGCGCCGATTGCGGCACCGATGATGAGGGTCGTCATGGTTGGTCTCCTTGGTTGGGGTCAGGACTTCGGGGGTGGCTCCGGCGGCTCGCCATGCCAGTCGATGATGCGGTCCATCCGTGCCGAGCATTCACGAAAGGCTGCCGCCAGATCGGCGAAGGCCTCGCCGTTCTGATTGAGGGTCTTACCGCGGGCCGGCCGCATCGGCTCCCGGCAACGCTGGAGCAGCTCGGCCGACGGGCGCGGCTGATGAAGCACTGGGACGTCCCGGGCCGAGGATGTCAGACACCCCGTCAACGATAGCGTTGACGCGAGGATCGTTGTCGCAAGCAGCATTGCCTTGCACATAGCGGATGACCTCCCTGACCTGCTCGCCCTTGCTGGTGATCTCGCGGATGTCGGTCAGGAGCCGGCGAGCCTCCTGCTCCGAGCGACGGGCGGCATCGCGTTCAGCCTCGGCGACCTTCGTGGCCTGTTCACGCTTGAAGAGTTCGCAGGAGGCCTTCTCGCTCGCGACAAGCCCTTCTTGCTTCGCGGCTTCGGTCTGCCAGAGGCTGACACGGTAGGTCTGGACGCCGAGCGCAATCACCGACACGGCACCGACGATGCCCAGCACCGAGGCCAGCGGGTTCTTGGCGAGCAGAGCGGCGATCATGCTGCGAGCTCGAGTCGCCGCAGCGTCATCGGCCCGGGCACTCCATCGGCGGTCAGGCCATGCGAGCGCTGGAAGGCCTTGATCTCGTCGGCCTCGCGATCGAGATCGATCGGCGCCAAGCCGAGGAGGCCGCGGTTGCGGTCCCAGTACTGGCGGCGGTCGGAGAGGCCGTTGTAGCCGCCATTGATGCTGCGGGTGATCGCCTTGAACCAGCCGCGGTCGGCAAGCAGTGACAGTTTGCGGCTATTCCAGAACCAGCACGCCGAGGCGGTGCCGTACTTCGGCGATGTGATCAGCAGTGGGTCCTTGATCAGGTCGATGCCAAGCGCATGGCCGCACGCCGCGTGGTTGGTGCGGCCGGTGACCTGGATCGGTCCATGGCCTTTGAACTTATAGCCGTCGCCGGGATAGATGTTGCCGAGATCGGCTCGGCCTTCGTAGGCGCTGCCATCGGCGATCTCCTCCATGTAGCGATACTCGGCGCTCTCATGTGCGAGTTGCGCCAAGAACGCCGCGATGCGCTCTGGCGTGTCGATCGCTGCCTTTTCAAGCGCCGGGTTGATGTAAGGCCAGTGCGCGTCGAGACGTGAACCGGCATGGGGCATCATCCTCCGGAACTGCTGTTCGGAGATCAGCATCGGACGTCCTTTCGATTGTGATTGGTGGCCGCAACTGCGGCCGGCAGGTCAGGCCCGCGTCGGGCCGCGGTCGTGTCCGGTGGTGAGTCCATAGACACGGCGATGCGCCCATGACGCCGCCAGGACGGTGACGAAGGTGACGACCTTCTCGTCGATCGGTGGTCCGACGCCGGACCAGGCTTCCCAGCTATCGATCGCCGCCCAGCCCGAGGCGATGGCGAGCACCGCAGTCGAGATCCGCGGCGTCCAGCTCGAGCGCGGATGCTCGCAGGTCAACTGGGCGAACCCCAGTAAGAAGACTGTGGCACCAGCCACCATGCCGATGCTGGCCATCAGGATCGCGATGCTCACTGCGGACCTCCCTTCGGCTTTCCGGCGCCGGGATCGTCGGGATCGAGCATGAGGCGGGAGCGGATCAGCCGCCGCAGCAGCGCCGGGCCGTGGTTCGAAACCAGGGCGAAGATATGGATGCCAGCCATGCCGAAGCAGAAGATGATGCCGGCGCGGATGTCCTCGTGCAGTGTCGGCACATGGGCGAGCAGTGCAGGAGCGATCCACATGGCCGAGCCCAGCCCGGCCGCCGCGGATGATAGAGCCTCGGCGAGCGAGAACTCCCGCCGCCAGAGCACTCCCAGCATGGTGCCGGCGACGGCCGCCTTCAGCACCGCCGACTTGATGCCGAGCAGCGATTCTGGATCCAGTGACATCAACGCCTCTCCCCCACCCTGGAGCTTGTTGGCCCCACCACAAGGCCGCGGTCAGATACTCGGTGCCCTGCTTATTCCGAAGCCTGCCCCCCGGCGCGTGTCACCGCAAACACTCGCGCTGCTAGGATTCTCGCGCTACGGCGGCGTGGAAGGACACGCTTGATGGAATCACCGACCGCGCAGTACGGTCTCAGAATGATGGCGCGACGCGCTAGCTGACCACACAGGCCCACCCAATGATCATCCATCGCTGTACGGCGACGCGCTCTCCCTGGTCGCCCTGCTGTATTGCCTAGGCATGTTCACGAAAGAACAAATCGGCTGGACGGTGGCCATGCTGGCAAGCGTTGTCCTGGGGGCATCGCTGTTCTATCAGAGCTACATTCTGCTCGGCATTGGCATTGCCGTCTTTTCCTTGATTTACTTTCTCGTGCCCAAATAGGCTCTGCCATTGAGCAATAATCCACAAACCCTGTGGGACGGCTGGCGAAACCAGATCCGGGTCGTCCACGCGCTGTTCATCCGCGAGCTGATGGTGCGCTATGGACGCGAGAATATCGGATTTGCCTGGGCCATTTTGGAGCCCATGATCTTGACCTGTGGCGTCATGGTCGTTTGGACCGTGATGGGCGGCCACAGCAAGGATGGCGTCAAAGCCGTCGAACTGGTTTTCACAGGCTACATGCCGTTGACCTTGTGGCGCCATCTCACCGGCCCCGTGATCAACATGTTCCGATCCAACGCATCGCTACTTTATCACCAGCGCATAACACTGCTCGATATGGTGATGGCTCGCCAGCTCTTGGAGCTCTGCGGAACGACAGCGGCGCTGGCCGTCATATACTCGACCCTCCTGCTCTTTGGCATGATCGAGGGAGCAGTTGACTACAGCCTGGTATTCCTTGGCTGGCTGATGATGGCGTGGATTGGAAGTGCAGTCGGCGCACTCTTGGCGGCCATTACCGAGCGATACGAGGTTGCCGAGCGCTTCGTCATGCCGTTTCAGTACCTGAATATTCCGATCTCCGGCGCCTTCTACATGGTCGATTGGCTACCGCCTTGGGCACAGCACGCGATCTCCTGGCACCCGCTCGTCCACGTCTACGAGGTGTTCCGGGCGGGCTACTTCGGCCCCATGGTCGTGACACACTACGATCTCTTTTACTTTTCTGTGTGTGCCTTTATTTTGAGCTTCCTGGGGCTGCGCGCGGTGCAACGCGTCCGGCCCCATGTGCGGCTGCAATAGACAGACGAGATCACCGCTTCTTGAACGCGATAATTCTGGAGGCGTAGTCAAAGACTTTGGAATGCTCTTCGGCGATGAGGAGGTTCGTGGCTTCTTCGTCGAAGATGCAACCGCACTCGCTGACACAGAAATCGACCCACCATTGATAGTCGTGAAATATCAGATGCGTAGGTTCGTTCTCATCCTCGGTCGTGCCCTCAGGATAGATCGCGGGGACAATAAGCAAGTGCTTGTCAGTGGCGCGCCACAAGTTCTCGATCGAGAACTTCAGTCGCTCCATCGGTATGTGTTCGACGACGTCGTAAGAGAACACCAGGTCGTATCTGGATGACACTTTCTCCCTGGAGAAATCGAGCCGCGTGACATAATCGACGGCCGCCTCCCTGACTGCCCATTCGGAGATATCGATGCCATCGGCGGCAACACCATTCTCACGGAGAAATTTTACGGTGTGACCAACCGCGCAGCCGACATCCAGTGCGCTCGACGGCCGGAAATTACGAACGAGCATCTCCGCAAGAACGCGCGACGGCCCAAGTGCTTGGGTTATGTAGTCATCGTAATTGCTCGTGGACCTCCCGCCCTGAAAGTAAGACCTCCCGTAGACATGGGCAGTATCAGGGCCTTCCGACGCTTCCAACGAGGCTGCCGGAGCCGCGGGTTCAGTTGTTTGTGACATTCTTCATCGTAGCGAAGACTTAAAGCGCACCGCAAGCAGCATCCGCGACCGCCTCGCAAGAACGATCCGGCCGTGTTAGAGGGACTTTCGGGGATCGCCACCCCGGCGCGGCAGGAGGCAGAAAATGACAAGCACCGATGGCATCGCCAGGTACGTAACCATTGACCAAGACGGGGTTCCCCAGATCCGGCCGCTACGCTTCGGCAATCTGATCCTCGAAGAAGTCAAAATAGACGATACGGGTACCCCGGGCCTGCGCGACACAGCATGGTTTCGGGCGGCCTGCACCGAAGATTATGCCAAGCTTGTTCGGGAAGACATCTTCTTCGACGAACCCTTTGAGCTCTCACGCGCCAAACCGATCTATCTCGGCCACTGTATCCTTTCGACTCATCTCGACTGCATCGCCTTCGATCTCGGGTTGGCGCTGTCTGGCGGGCCACTTCGGTTCGGCTTCCCCCGTGAGGGGAAGCGGTAGTTCAACACGCCTAGTCCCGAGCTATGTCAGCGCAATCCACTGGAGATACGGACCATGAGCACTGAAGCGGTAGACCATTTCATTAAAGCCGTGTTTGAGAAGGTGTTGCTGCGTCCGGTCGACGATGCAGACTTCGCGCGCTGGCAGAAAATTCTAAACGACGACATCTCTCGATCCGGCGATCTGATGGCCGCCCTCTTCCAGAGCCCGGAATACGCCCGCATCGCCAAGAAGGCGCTGCATCAGTACATCGACCCGAGCCACCTGCCATTCTTCAACGACAATTCGCAGTACGGCGAGGTGAAGACGTTGTTTGGTCTGATGCTTGAGCAAAGCGCGAAATGTAAAATCGCGGTCGATGTGGGGGCCAATGGCCGGGAGCTCTCCAACGTCTACGATCTCATGCGTCACTTCCGCTGGCGCGGCGTGCTGATCGAGCCAAATCCTTACCTTCGGTCCAGGATCGTGGAGCAGTTCGCGGGTTGTGATTTTGCTTTGATCGACTCGGCGGTATCCGATCACGAGGGGACGGCAACACTTCACCTCGGCGTCGCCGACGGCATCAGTTCAATCCATCGCTCCCAAACAGAGCACTATGGAGAGGTGAACGAAGTCGTCGAGGTCAAGATGGAACTATTGTCTACCATCTTGAAGCGCTGTCATGTGCCGAAGGAGTTCGGGTTGCTCTCCGTCGATGCCGAGGGCGAAGGCCACAACGTGATCAACGAGATGTTTGATGCGGGCTTCCGTCCCTCGTGGATCATCCATGAAGTCGGCGACGAAACCAACTATCTGAAAATGGGGCTAAGCGACGAGGTTCGCGCAGCCTATTCCGTCCAGGCCAGGACGCCACCCAATCTGATCCTTCAACTGAACAAGTAGTAGCGCCGGGTCTCCTCCTATATCCCAACGCCTCAGGGCGCAGTCGGCCCCTTCGCCTCCCAGGCGAAATCAAAGGTTGCGCTGGCGCTCGTGGTAAGCGTGAAGTTGGTGGCATCCACCGCCGACACCCAGTAGCGAATTCCAGAACCGGTATCGCTGTTGGCGGTGATGCTGATTCCGTCGATGGTGGGTGTCTCGTCGAGGCCATGGGCAACATTTACGGAAGTGGCGGCAGCAATGCTGCCGTCCCCGCGATTGACGTTCTTGTAGCCTGGGCAGTTCGCAATCGTGATGTTGGCCGAACCGGAGCCGTTGAAGAGAGGACCGGCGGTCCAGCTCGCGCGGAGATTGAGGCCGTCCACGAGCAGGGTGTTCGTGAACGCCGCATCAATGACGAGCCCGTATTCCTGGGTGGCGGGCTCGGTCTTGAACAGGCTGTTGGCGCCGCCCTTGATGGTGACGTCCTGGCCGCCGATGATTTTGTAGCCATACGAGGCCGACACAAAGCTGCCGCTGCCGTTGGCCTTGCAGCCAACGAGCTCAATGCCGACACCGCCGGCAATAAAGAACCCGTTTTCGCCGTTCTTCTGCGCGGTGAACGCGCTGAACGTTACATCACGAAGGTTGGCGCCTGTCAGAAGGACGCCGCTCTTTTCGTTGTAGCCGGAGCGCCCGCCCGTAATGTTGACAGTCGAGATCATTCCCTGCGAGCCATCGAAGACCCAGCCATATTGCTTGCAGGAGTCCGTTTCTGTCGCGACAGCAAAGAAATCATAGACCGTAACCCCGGATGCAGGGGCGACATAGACTCCGTGCTGTGGTCCAGTGAAGGCGCAATTCGTCAAGTGGAAGGCGCCTCCGGCGAGAACGTGGAGCCCAATGCCACCTTCGCCAATGTTGTTGTAGACCCTCACAGTTTTCAGAAGTGCTTGGGATATTCCGTTGATCAACAGCCCGTCACTGATGGTGTGAGCAATCGCAACATCATTGCCGATCAAGACGCCAGAGACATACTCGTCGGCGGTATTGAGCGTCTCGATCCCATGATATGTGCCTTCGATGCGGATTTCCTCGACGAGGATGTCGCCAACACCGTCGGTGAGGTAGACCGCGGCGCCCGCGCTTGGTGTTCCCACTCCATCAAACGTAATCCGCATGCCGGTGACGGCACTGTCGAAGGTCGTGCCACTAAACTTGAAGACGTTGGCCGTGGTGCTCGTCGTGATGATATCCGTAACCCCCCGTCCGGCACCGCGCAGATGCGCCGACCCAGAGGAAACCTCAATCTCACCACTCACCTTGTAGGCGAACGGCCCGAAATCGAGCGCAATACGCCCGTTCTCGAACGAAGCGATGGCAGCACGTAGCGCCAAGGTGTCGTCAGCGATACCATCGCCCTTCGCCCACCAGCGCGCCTGCCGGTAGCCCTCGTACTGACGCCACCAGCGATTTCCATTGGCGTCGACGATAACCAGAACGCCATCATGATCAGTTGTGTCGCCTGCCTTGATGGAGAAATGGCCGGCGCCGCCATCGTTGAAAGTTTCGCGCCCGAATAGGAGACCGCTTTTGGCGCCACCGTCATAGGCTTGAATCTCAGCAACGTTGGCGAACGCCTGCGCCTTCTGTGCAGCGACGGCATCGACGAAAGCGCGGATATCCGGCTTGTAGGGTGTGCGCTTCCCGCTGCTCTCCATCCCTTCGGTGTTGAAGTCGCGCCAAGCCGCTCTGCCGAGTGTGCGCACATCAGTCATTGGTCGTTCCTTCGATTGTCAGAGAGGGCGGCCGGCGAGGCCTAAGGGACGGTCTGCGTTTCCGGCCCGACTTCGGGCGACGAGTGCTCGCTCGCGTTGAACGATTGCACCCACCAATAGAACGTGCCTGTGAGACTGAAGTCGGTGTAGGTCTGCGGCAGTCCCGGATTGCCGTAGTAGGAACCAATCACCGAGGCATCGGCGAAGGTCGCCGTCAGTCCGCGGTAGATATCGACCCGATAAAGGTTCGGGCTGTTCGGGTTCACCCAGTCCAACTGGACGTTGGTGCCCATCACCGACGACGTGAAGGTATGCGGCTGCCCCGGTGGAGTGACATCGGCGTTTGCCGTCGCCGTGAGGTAGGACGTCCATTCCGAAGCGGCGTTGTTCGACCACGTCCGCAGGCGGAACCGGTAGAGCGCACCATCCTTGAGGTGTTGCGTGCGGACCTCGGTCTCGCCGGGCTTCGACATCGCGGAGCGCGGCGCCTCGGAGGCGTCGTTGAGTTGGTATTCCAACTCGTAGGTCAGCGCGTTGGACAGGAAATCCCACGAGCCCTTGGCAAAGGCGGCGCCCTGTCCACCGGCCAGGGTCTCCGCACCCATAGCAATGGCGAAACCGGTCGGGACAGGGATCGCACCCGGGGTGACCTCCTCGATCTCGCCACCGGGGACGCCCTCCTCCGTCTCGGCATCGAATGCATAGAGGTCGGCCGGAACCACGATGCCATCGAAGGTGATCGACGGGTTCCGCAGACTGAGCTTCGGCCGGCCGATGATCTCAATGATGGCGTCGTCCAAGCCAAGCGACGGGTAGTCGACCCGAACAAACCGGCGATAGGTCACGTTTCGCGTCGGGCTAGAGGCTTCGTAGGGGATCGTGATGGTGACGCGCGGTGCGTTGGCCCTGATGAAGGCCAGCTTCTGCAGCCGCTGGATGTGATTGTGTCGCTGTACGGCCTGGTTATCGACGGTCCTGGTCCGCTGAGTGTTGTCCTCGCCGCTGTAGGGGTCGCCATAGATCGCGGCGTCGACGGTGTTGAAGACGTTCGCGGGATCGGTCCAACGGCCGCGAGTTGCCAGCACCGTCGCCGCCGCACTGCGATTTGCGTCGAACCGCAGAGAAAGTATCTCTTTCTCAGTGATCGTAATGTCCGGCGTTACCATCGACCCGGAGTGGACGCCGATGAGGCCGTCCGGTCGCTCGTAGACGACGAGCTCGGCGGCCTGATCGATGATGCGGCCGATCTCGACGGGGTCGTTGTCGTAGCGGTACCAGAGGCCGCCGTGATAGCGGGGCTCCTCGTCGCCGTCCCTATTCAACACAGTCTGATCACCGACCTCGGCCGCCGCCTCCCATTCCGGCAGGTAGAGATCGGCCTTCGACAGCTTGATGCCGCTGGGATGCGTGAGATGAAACAGCCGCATCAGGGCGAGATTGGTCGAGAACTCCCATGTGTTGTGGTCGTCGGGATCATGGGCGTCCTCTCGCGGATCGTAGAGAAGGGCACCATCAAAGATTGCCGAATGCTCCGGCATCTGGTGAGGATAGACGGTGAGGAAATCCTCCTGGGCGACGGTGCCGACTGCCATCTCGACACGGGCGACGCCGTCTCCACGATGGTCGTTGGTCCACAGCGTCGGAAAAGTCGCCACAAGGTTCGGGTTCGCGGTCTCGGCATCGAGCCCGACCCAGGAGACAATGGAAACATTGCTCGATCCGAAATGGGCCGGTGCTGTCACCAGCGTGCCCGTCAGCGTGACCTCTTCGTCGTGGAGGAAATGTCGCCAGTTCCCTTCGACACGATGAGCTGTCATCGCCATCCCATGATAGGCCGTACCATTGAGCTCCTCGAGGAAGAAGTAGTCGCCGCCCTTCTTCACGGTTCCCAGGGCAACGGACAGCGACGGCACGTTCTGCTTCAGGCTATAGGCGCCATCGGCCGGCTTCGGCGTCGCTGGCGCCGTCGCCGTCTGTTGCTGCTGCGGCCGGCGCGGCGGAAACAGCAGCATTTGCGCCACGGTCAGCACAACAGAGATAGCCAGCGAGATGCCGATCGCGATCAGGGCTTGCGGCATCAGACCACCCACATCCCCAGGGCCCGCGCCGTCATCGGCACGAAGCCATCGGCGTTCCGGACCAGCCAGCGCTCCCCATTATGAATGGCGCCCCACTGCCGGAGCGCAGAATGCGGGGCGCCGATGACAGCGATGACGCCACGACCAGGAACATTTGCCGGCGGAAGATGAGCCCGCGCGCAGATGTCGGAGACCAGAGGGAAAAGACCACCCCGTGCCACCACAATCCGCTGCCATCCCAGCTCATCGGTATAGGCGCCACGCAAACTGACGGCTGGATCGGGATGCCCGTTAGCCATCGCCCAGTCCGCCAGCACCAGCGAACAGTCAGCGGTTCCCCACTCCCAGGCCAGGTCGGCATGGGCCGCCATGAAGTCGTCGAGATCCATGGTCAGCTCGTGTATCGCGGCCAGATCAGATTGCGGTCGCGCATCTTCGGCACATGCACGCAGAAGCGATCGGCCGGCGCCGAAGGGTTCAGGATTGCCGATCTCGCCCGCTGGTCGGTGTCGGAGAACACGGCGCCATTGGATAGCCGTCGCAGCGTGAAGCGATTCCGGCAATCTACGGTGATCGTGGAATGCGGCTGCCGGTTCTGGACGAAGTCTTCGCGCTGGAAGTTGTCGACGATGCCGGTGAAGCGGACCTCGGGACTACCTTGCGGCTGGTCCCATTGATCGCAGGGCTGGATCAGGAGACGGACGCCACCATCGATGATGTTGCCGTCCTGGTAGTCTTCCCAGGCAACGTCGGACCAGTGCGACGACAGCCCGGAAAGGCTCATGCTCAGAGTGTAGGCCTCGCCGTTCAGGGCATGCTCGATGTCGTCGAGACCTTCCAGAAGCGAAAGCCCCTTCCAGATCTCGCCGTCTTCATCGACGAGCGGGCCGGCGCCATCCCAGAGACGGGAGACAACCCCGTTCGGCCAGTCGAAACGGACCAGGATGCGGATCGATTTGGTCGTCATGCCGTCGCCAGGGCGTTCCAGACGTCAACGGCCTCGACGAAGGCGACGTCGGCGGTATTGAAGCGGCCGGAGCTAAACGCGACGTCCATGCCGCTATCGGAGGCGAGATGCACCAGACAGGTCGGGCAACCCACCTCGAGTTGGGCACCGGCGGGTATCGGCGCCCGGATCGCTGGCGTGATCGGGACCTGCCAGACGTCATCCTCGATCGCGAGCGGGAAACCGGTCTCGTAGAGGGCGTGGTTGTAGCTGAACCGGATGCCGGATAGCTCCTCGATGCCGAAGAGCGCCCGCAGCCGGACGATGGTGGCGCCAATGCCGACGGCATCGACGAGCTCAACGCCGATGGCTGGTTGCGCATAAGGGGTGCCATCCGAATGCAGGGTGCCATCCGAATGCGTCGTCAGGATCTGCCCATCTACCGTTCCTTCTGGCCAAACCGCGGGGTCGAAGGACCATGCCGGCACGCGGAGAAGGCCGGCTTTTCCCGACAGGCCGACGCGGATCGCGTTCCAAAGCTTGCGATGTTCCGGTTCGTAGAGGCTGATGCCCCGGTAGCTGATCGACATCCAGCCGCGATCGGTTCTCGTATCGGTCGAGATGCCGCCCAAGGTCACACCGCCGGAGCGGCTGAACGGTACCGGGTTCACCTCGACGGTCTCCGGCACGAGCGTATGGATCGGCCACAGGATGTGATCAGGCAGCGCCACGCCATTCTCCATCCTGTTCGGCATGATGACGATCGACCGTCGGCATGACCTGCTTGCGGGACTGCTCGGTCGACTTCTTCACGATGCCCGGCGCCGCATTGACGATCCTGGCGTCGGCGCGATTGTCGATCGTGATGTTCAGCATCTCGGTCGCGTCGTGGATGTAGATGTCGACGCGGCCGGCCTGTTGCTGACCGTTGTTGTTCGCGGCTTGCACACCGAGACGGCCGTCAGCACCGCGTCGCAGCGGCATAATGGCCTCCGGTCCGGCCTCGCCCATGAGACCGGCGCCATTCGCCATCGGGAAAATCGTCGGGCTGCTGACGATGCCGCCGCGGGCAAAGGGGATCACCCGGCCATTGCCGATGACCTGGCCTTTCGCGGCGAGTACCAATGCGTTGGCGAAGGCATCGCCCATGACGGCGCTGCCACCACCCCCACCACCGAACAGGCCACCGATCAACCCACTGAGGCCGCCACCACCGCCGCCGGCACCACCGAGTGCGCTCTCGAACAGCTTGTTGGCCGCCATTTCGAAGAGCTTGTCGGCGATCTTGTTCAGCGCATTCAGGGCGGCGTTACCGAAGGCATCCCACAGGGATTGCCCCTCCATCAGCCCTTGCCTGACGTCGGAGAAGAAGCCCTTCGTGACATCCTTCCCGAGATTGACGATCTCGGTGAGCTGGCGGGTCTTCTCCTGGGCGCTCGCCATCGCCTCGGCCTGCTGCCGGATCGCATCGACGACACCCGGCATCTGATCGATACCGGCTTGGCGAGCCTGGTTGAGCATCTCCTGCTCGAAGCGCAGCGCCGCCGCGGCCTCGGTCGATAGCAAGAGAGAGTCGCGCTCCAATTGCTGAGTGGCGAGGAATTCCTGGGCCTTGGTGTTGATGTCTTCGAGGAACTTGCCCGAAGCTAGCGCGGCGTCGGCTTCAGCCATTTGCTGCGCCAATCCCCGCAGCGCCGACTTCTGTGCCTCGGTGATCGTCTTGCCGTCGCCGATCGCCTTGTTGAGCAGCTCCTGCTCGTGCTTCAGACGCGCCGCCTCGACGGCGCTCTGGCCAATGGCCTTGATCTCGGCCTGCTTGGTGAGGATGTACTCCTTCGCGGACTCGATGGCCTTGGCGTAGGGGTCTGAGCCGCCGCCCCTGACGGCGGGATTGCTACGACCGCCCGCAAGTGGCCCCATACTCGGAAGCTTCCCGGAGCGAGCAGCATCCTCATCGGCCTGCATGCGGGCCTGTTGCTCGATGAAGCGCTGCCGGGCGCGGGCATCAGCATTGCTCGGGATCGCCGCCAAAGCGGCTTGCTCCGCGGCCTGCTGCTTCGTGGCTACCCGGGCATTGAGGGCACCAGCGGAGACATCCTTTGCGCTGGGGTCCATCCGGCCGAGACTGACGGGCGCAAACGGAGCGTCATTGCCGAACCATGATTTGACGTTGTTGAGACCGCGCTGGATGGCTTGCAAGCCCTTCTCGATGGCTCCAATCGCCTTGTTCATGGCGTCGCGGAAGACGCTTTCCAGCGCGTCGCCGATACCGGAGAACGCTTCGGCGATACCGGCCGCCCAGCCAGCCGACTTCGCAATCAGCGAACGGAAGCTGTCGCCGACCCAATCGAAGAAGTCCTCGAACGGCCGCTGCCAGGCATCGCGCCGCTTCTGCATCGACGCGTTGTCCGTAGGAAACAGACGGTTCCACCATGCCTCGATGCGCTCGGCGAATTCGACGGCATCCGCCGCAATGGTGGCGAAGGTAGTCCGCCATTTGAGACCAGATGCGGAAAGACGATCGGCGAACTTGTCGAGTTTGGCGACGGTCTCGTCACCCACGATGGCACCGGCGCGTTGCGCGGCATCGGCAAAGGCGTCCTGCCCCTTCGCCATCTCGGCGAGGAGCGGGAGCATCTTCATGCCGGCCTTGCCGAAGAAGTCGACAGCAGCCGCGGCGCGACGGGCGGGATCATCAATCGCGGTGATCTTCTTGGCGACCTCGAAGAGGATGTCCTCGGTCGGCCGCAGGCTTCCGTTGGCGCCTAGGATATTGACGTTGAGACGCTGCAGCGCCTCGATCATCTCCTTAGAACCCTCGGCAGCCTCACCGATCTTCTGCGAGAACTTGCCGATACCGCCGTCGAGTTGTTCGAAGCTGATCCCGCTCTGAGTGGCACCGTACTGCAGCGCCTGCAGCATTTCGACGGTGACGCCGATCTGGTCGGCCTTCTCGCCGAAGTCGGCCACCTCCATCGCAGAGTCCCAAATCTTCGTCGCGATGGCTGCCGCAGACAGGCCGGCAGCGACCGGCGCGAGCACCCCCTTCAAGGTCCCCCAGACAGACGATGCCGCCCTTGTCGCGACGACGTGGGCGGCTGACTGCTTCGTGGCTGCTTCTGAAGCGGAACGCTGGGCCTGCAGCGCGGCTACCGAAGCCAGGATGGCGCGACCCTCTGCCGAGGCCTCGGCCACACCGGCCCGACGCAACGCGGCGTAGCGTTCCCGTTGCGTGGCGGTTCGGGTCAGCTGTTGACGCTCGAACTCGAGGTTCCGGATCGTGCCCTGGACGCGCTTCGAGAAGTCGTCGGCCGAGCGCGACGCCGCGCTGGTCGTCATCCCCCATTTCTGGGCGGCGCGCTCCGCAGCCGTGGAAGCCTTCGTCTGCTCACGCAGGCGAACGGTCGATTGCTCGACCGAGTCGCTTTTCACCTCGAGGTTCAGGGATGCAACATCAGCCATGCGTCACCCCTTCCTTCGCTTCACGACGCGGCGGACACCGACGGCGCCAAGGATCGATCGGACACCGGCGCCATCGCTCGCCGCGGCAGCCGCTTTCACGGTCTGGCCTTCTGGCGCCGTCGGTTTCGGTGTCGGTTTCAGGTAGATATCATCGAGGCGCTCGATGAGATCGAGCTCCCAAGGCGCCAGACGGACGCCGGTCTGCCTCAGGAAGGCATCGAGGTCGGACCAGCTGAACGGCTGCGCCCCTGCGAACCCTGGCTGCACTCGCCGCCTCAGCCGGAGATATGTCCGCCAGAGGTAGCCCAGTGCTTTCGGGAACGGTGGTACTGCGAGTTCGGCTTCGGTTTCGGCGATCTTTGTGGCGTCGCCCTTCCGTTCGGCCCTCTCCAGGCGATTCCGGAGCCGGGCCTGTCTGGTCTCGCCGTTGCTGTTCGGTTCGGCGAGGTAGAAATAACGCTCAGCGAATGCCCTCAGTTCCTCGCCGAGCGCTTCGTAAAATCCTTCTCGTCCCGCAGGAAATCGTTGGCCTGCTCAAACACGAGACCATAGCGACGATCAGACAGTATCTTGCGCGCGTTCTCCGGCGTGCAGGGGAAATCGGTGCCGTCCATCGCAATCGTGTTCCAGCGCAGCAGGCGCGCCGCGATGTATTCGATGTTACCATCGCGAACCTCGTCAACCGTCTGGCCGTCACCCTTCCATTTCTTGCCGTTGACTTGGGCTCGCTCCTTGGCCTGCTCACGCTGAAGGAACTTTGTGTTCTGCTCGCGGTCCAGCGCGATCGTCGTCGAATGGCCGGGCCCCGCGAAAGTCCACACCCAGCCGGTCGCCTTGCCGGCGGCGTCGAGGATGTGCAGATCGCCTTCGTCAGCCGCAGCCAGCGCCGTGATATCGAACGGCTTTGCCTTCTCAGTTTCCATGGTTCTTTCCCGTAGACGCCGGGGTGCCGGGTTGGGACCGCCGCCCCGGCGAACGGCGGTCCCGTCTCACGCGCGCGCGAGGTCGATCAGGAGCCCGTGGGGTCGGTGGCGTCGGTGTAGATCGCCGTGTTGACGCCGATGTTGAAGGTGCGCTTCGTGATGTCCTGGACGCCGCCGAGGTTCTTGGGGCGGGACAGCACCATGCCACCGAAATAGTCCGTCGTCGGCGAATGCTCTTCGTCGCGGGCATCGTTGTAAACGAGCTTGAAGGCGTAGTTGAAATCGGTCTTCTCGGCGGCGCCGAGAGCGATCTGGCCTTCGTCGAGTTCGTCGACGCCGACGACCACCGCCATGGTGCCGGCATCGCGGGTCGTCTTGAGCTTGCGGACACGCCGGTTCTTCACCGACGCGAAGGCGGCAACTTCCGAGTTGTCGCCGAGATCGCCGAAACTCTCGATCTCCTCGACCTCGGACCAGTCGCCTTCCAGGATGGCTTCGAAGTAGGTCATGGCCTGTTCGTCGGTCATCGCCTCGACGGTGTCCGGATTGAGAACGGGCCCGATGAACAGTCGCGCGCCCGCAGTCTTTGAAATGGCCATTTGGGGTTCCCTTCATGGCATGAGAAAACCCCGCGGCTGGCGGGGCGGTGATCCCGTTCGTGACGGGAATGAGCTAAGCGAAGGTCTCGTAGCGAATACTGACCGGCAGGTCCCATGAGACGTCGGTCTTTACGGCCGCCAGCACGTCTGGGGCGGCCTGGATGCGAATCCTGATGGTGTCCTTGAACAGCTCCAGATCAGCTGGCGTCTGCTCGGCAATGGAACCGGCCACCGCCGTCGCCGGCGGGGCGCCCGCATTCAGCTTGGTGACCACGATGAGCTGCAGGATGCCTTGCCGGAGGTGCGGTGAAGCCCCCTTTATGAAGAGCCGGTTGTTGTTGTTCGGCAGATGCTGGACTCTGATGAAGGTCGGCGGCATCGGGAGCGGGACGCCGCTGCTGTTCTTTCCCGGGAAGTCCACGTTAGGCCAGGCTATCGGCACTGCGTTGTCGAACTCGAGGTCGCGGACGTGCGCGAACAGAGCGGCCTCAATGGACTCCTCGATCGTTGGCATCGCGGCTACGCCCTTCCGCCCTTCGTGATCCGAACGGCCTCGTCGACAATCGCCTTCCAGTCCTGAGCGGCCAGCCGCAGGAAGCCGTTGTCGACCTCGAGCTTGTGGGCGTACGGCGCCCGGAAGCCGATATAGGCGGTCTCGCCGATTGCGATGCCGGCGATGGCGTTGTTCACGGCATCGAAGGGGTCTCGAAACTTCTTCGTCGTCCAATCGATCGCAACCGGGGCCAGCGCAGACACCGCCACCGAGTTGCGAAGGTTGCCCTTCACTACCGGCATGTTGCCGCCTTCACTCTTCGGGCGGATCGCGGCCTCGACGAGCAATCGCAAGGATTGATGCAGCACGTCGGTCTGCGCGGCATCGGCCTTCTTCTCCCAGTTGGCGACCTGGGCCGCGAATCCGGTCTGCATGTCGAGACCTCACGACGCGACGAAGATGTGAAACCGCGCCGCCGGGCCGGACGCCGGAACGGCCTCTACCTTCTTGATCGCCTTCTCCTGGCCATCGATGTGCAGGATGTCGGTCATGCCAGGAACGATGTCGATGACGGCACCATCAGCGGTCTCGCCGCCGGTCAGGGTATGCGTGGCCTTTGGTGACGCGATCACCATGAGATCGGTTGCCAAGACAGTGGTGCCGTCGACGTGTTCGGCAGCGACACCATTGGCCCTGGCATCGAGGGCATACACGTCGATCGTTGGTTCTCCACCGGGTATCCAGGGCGTCTCCGGATCACCCTCTCCCGGCGTCGTTCGCGTCAGCGTGATGTTTCCGGTGGACCATTGCTTCAGCTTCGCGGCCACCCTGGCGCGCTTCGCGGCATAGGGATCGAACATCAGGCGAAGCTCGGCGGTGCCCGGTAGGCATCGAGCGCCATCTGCAGGGGGCGACCAAGACCATAGGCGCTGATCGCATCACCACCGGCCACGTTATAGGAGCCCGACCAGATGCCGGGGATGTCCTCGCTGCGCAGCGTCGGATCGGCGGTGCGTTGGATCACGGAAAGTCGGACCTGATCAGAGATCAGAGCAACCAGATCGGCCGGCATCGGCTCGCTCTCGGGCTCGGCACTGGGATCTGCCGGAGTGGCGGCCCACCCCGCGGTGTAGTCGACGACGATGCCGCCGAGAGCCCAGCCGCAGAAGACGCCTCCGCTCAGGCGTTCGATAACACCCGCACCGAGGAGACGGAAATCGACGTCCTGCACGAGCTCGGTCTCGCCCTCGGTCACGGTGACCGCGGTGATCGGCGTCCGCCACGGCAGGATGAGCTCATGGCCCCTGCCCGCCGGCAACCATGTCCGATGCCAATAGAAGTCGAAGACGGTGGTATCCGGCCAGGTGGCCCGAACCTGCTCCTGCGCGAAGGTCGGGGGTTGAGCGCCGGCCGTGGCCAGCTTGCAGTACCGGGCCGCCGTCGCCAGGGCGGCATCGATGAGAAGCGTCAGCGTTTCGTCGCTGACATCACCCTCCGTGAGACCGGTCAGCGCGCGTACCGTGGCGACCGAGATCAGCCGCCGGTCGGCTGTCGTCGCGGTGCCGACAACGACAGTGAAAGTGGGGCGATCGCCGCGGCTCATTGCAGTTTCACCTTGGCCGGCTCCCGCGGCGCCTTGAGTTCGCCGTCGCGACCGTCGCGGCCGCGCTTCGTCACCAACACCCAGTCTTCATTGGTTTCCGGCTTCGCCTCGGTGTCGGCCTTTGCGAGCCAGAGCGACCCCGCCCAGGTCACAACCGATCCGCGCTTGAACGGACCCTCGCGCCAGATGCCCTTGTACATGTCCGCCAGGCTCGGCTTGGAAAGCTCCCATTCCTTGACGTGGTCACCGCGCTGCAGGCGGAACGTGAAGGACATGCCGTCATCAATGATCTCGATGTCATCGAAGCCGAGACCATCGGCTCCATCCTTGCCGCAGTCGCCATCCCGGCCGGCCACGACGCCGAGCTTGACGACGGTGCCGTCCGTCAGGGTCAGGTTGAGCTCGCCGGCGCGGTCGATCAGGGCACCGGCCAGACCGACGCCATCCTTACCCGACACTCCGTCCTTACCGTCTACGCCAGCACGACCGTCGATGCCATCCCTGCCCGGGGCGCCGTCCTTTGGCACAGGCATGACCGCGAAGCTTGCCGCAACAGCATCCTTGATCAGCGGGGTGACGTCGTCGATCGACACACTCCTCCCGTCGATCCCGTCTTTGCCGTCGCGACCTGGCGCGCCATCCTTCGCCACCGGTGCCGCTGCGAATCCGGCGGCCACCAGCTCGGCAACCATTGGAGCAACATCATCGGCGGTGATGCTCTTGCCGTCATCGCCATCGCGGCCATCCTTGCCGTCGACCCCATCGCGACCATTGGCAGGCACCGGGACTAGTGCCACAAGCTCCTCGGCGGTCGGCACCTTCGGAAGAGCCGCGATCACCGTCTTCTCGACGAGCGCCACGAGGCCATCGAGCCCGGGCAGCCCCGTTACAACCTCGCGGATATCCTCTTGTTCCTGCTTCAGCGAAGCCCAGTCGGCTGCGGTCACCGCCGCGGGCAAATCATCGAGGCGCTTTTCAAGGACGCCCAGACGCAGGGCCAGCGGCTCCATCGCCTTCCCGATGGCGCCCAAGAGAACGGGCGCGATGCCTTCCATGAGGATGGCGATGTCGCGTTGCTGCATCGATCAACCCCTTGCCGCGAGCGCATCCAAAGACTTTTGCAGGTGAAAGGCAGCGAGAGCCTTGGTCGCCTCTTCCTCGCTCTGGCCGTCCGCATCATCTTCGGCGTCGCCTTGTTCGCCGGCGTCGTCGGCTGCGCGCGGCGGCGCGATCCCGAACGGATCGTCCTGCGCATCGCGCTTGGCTAACGCCGCGAGAGAATAGTTCTGCTGCTGCAAATAGAGAGCATCGCCGCCGGGCTTCTTGCCGAGACCGAACTTCGCACGGCCCTCGTCAGGGGTCATGATGGTGCCTTGGACCAGCTTGGTAATCACTTCCGCCTGAGCGACGCCGTCCATGCGTAGAAGGTTCTCGACATCGAACTCGACGCCGAGACTGTACTGCTCGCCAAGCCCCAGGCCCTCATCGAGGCAGGATTCCGCATCCTCGATCAGCGACTGCAGGCACTGTGTATAGTATTCGACGTTGAGCGCCTGGACGTTGTTGTAGCTGGGCATCGCGCCGACGCCGATCTTGTAGGGCGGGATGTGGTAGGTCGAACAGACGTTCTCTGCCGCCCACTTCAACTGTTCCAGCATTTGGCCTTCTACGGCCGTCAGGGACATCTTTTCGAACTTGAGGCCGTCACCGAGAACGGCGACCTTGCCGTAGTTGGCGCCGGCAAACCTCTCCTGCCATTCAGCCTTGAGACGGGCGACCGTATTATCCTCGATGTTGCCCGGTGCCGTGAGGATGCCGCCGGGCTGGGCATTGTTCGCGAATAGTCGTGCCGACTGGTTTTGAATGTTGATGCCCTGAATGGCGGCAAGCGCGCTTGCGAAGATCGGCGGCACGCCCACCAATGGATGCTCGATGCAGTTGAAGCGGTCGTGGATGATCTCGCTGGCCGGCACCGTGATTTGGGCACCCATGACGTTGAGGTCGTCAGTCGCGAGTTGGTAGAACACGCTGCCGTCATCGGCGATAAGCGGTGTAACCCGCCGCGGATCCAGCACGTAGAGCGCGGTGACGACACGGCGGTTGTCGCGCGCCTTCAGGACATAGGTGTTGCCGCGGCTCAGCTTCGACAGCAGCCAGCTTTCCCAGAACTGATTACGCGTCTGGTAATGATTGGGCTTCCGCAGCACCGGCGAGAACGATGAGTTGTCGGTTTCTTCCCAGATGTCGCCGACGCGCTTGACCAGCTTGACCCGCAGTTTCGCGATGTCGCGGGCAATGAGCGTCTTGCAAGCAAAGTCGGCATAGAACGATGACGCCAGCGCCGGGTTGAGCTCCATGTTCCGCTGCCAAGCCCCAGCGAACGGCTCGCGGATCAGCGGATACCAGCCGCCGGTGCCGGCCGACGGCATGCGATATGACTTCCGACCGAACAGACCGCGCAGCCTATCGAGAAGCGCCATGCTCTACTCCTCTCGACCGGCCGCAGAACACGACATCCGTGAAGCCGTGCATCGCGGCGAGGCGTTCGGCGTCGGCATCATCACCGGCGATGGCGACGACTTCACCCGGCCACTGGCGAGCTGCCTCGGGCGATGCGATGACGCCGGCAAAGCCTCGCCCGGTGACAGCGGCCGCGGCTTCGGCCCACACCGATGGCGCGTAACCCAGGATCAAACCAACTCCCGCAGGCGACCGCCGGTAGTTCTCCGTCACGAACGAGTCGCCAGAGGCGACCAGATGCCAGGGCTTCGTCAGCCCGGGAAAGAACGTCACTCTTCCGTCGGCCACTTTGCCGGCGAGATCGCCCCACCAGCGGACACCGTGTTCAGGTCCCCATGTCGGCTCACCGGGCAGGCAGTGGCTGATCCATGCCTGGTCGCTGCCGGCGAAGCGGCGGCCGGCCTTTGCGGCGTCGGCCGCGGTGAAGTCGTCGTAAACCTTGGCACGGCTGCCAGCACGGAGGCTGATCAGCGAACCGTTGTAGATCCTGCCGCGAGCCGTCCCGCGGAAGATGCGAAAATCATCGGTGACGTCGAGGACGGGGTCGAGTGATCCCGCGACGACAAGATCGAGATCCATGCAGACGATGCGATCGGCGCCGAAGATGTCAGCGGCATCACGTCGGAACATTGACAGACGGCGCAAGCACTGCGGCCTGTCCTGCCCCCAGGTTGGCAGCACGATATCGGTGAACTCGCCCGGTGACTTGATGATGCGAACTTTGGGGTCGATTCCGGCCGGCATGTCTGTGACGCAGGCCAGTTCGTGGTCAATCGAGAGATGGCGGCTCACCATGTCCGCCCAGATGTTGACGTGCAGTGCAGTGTAGCGGGCGCCACGGCCGGGTTGCGACCACAGCCAGGTCAGGACGGTCAGCATCAGGCAGCGAGCAGCTCAGGTCGATGCAGACGCACCCAATCGAAGAACATCGGCTTCTGCGCCGGGCCGCGGAAGTGCAGCACATGGGCCTCGAGATATGGCTCATCAGGCGAGAGCGGCCGTTCATTCCAAATCGGCTCCGGGAGGAACCGCACCGTCAGCCCTGCCCGCTCGTCCTTGCCCCAGATGTTCTTCGGCTTCGGTCGCAGCGCCCGTTCCCACGACATCATGTCGTCACAGGTTCTCGCCGGCAGCGCCCGGGTGCCCTTCGCGACCTTGTCGAAGATCGGCACCAGCTTTGCGCGGCTTCCAGCCGGCACATGGATGAAGCCGTTCATGATCCACAGCGACGGGTGGGCAAAGGTGCAGATCGACAAGTCGGCGGGCCGCAGGAACGGCCGGAAGTCGTGAAGCACCAGGCAGTCTGCTCCGACGAAGACGGTGTCGTCGGCGGGAT